>JAZOBG010000150.1:0-44521 GCA_045595865.1 Oscillospiraceae bacterium | reverse complement strand
TGCATTCTGGAAATCACCTGGGTAAATTGAACGTGACCTGACAAGGGATCTACCCGGCGCACGCTGTTGGGCCCCTTGCCGTAATCTCCCTCTTGCAGGGACACATCGCAGCAGGGACCGATGCTGCCGTCCTCATTGATGCGGAACATCATCAGCCCGCCATCGCAGAACACCACCTCGTTGCCGTAGGTGCCGTCCTCTTTCCGAACGACCCTGGTGACAAAGAAGGGATCGGAGCAGTGACAGGTGTAGAGATACTTTCCCGTTTTGTCCAACGTCACATAGGAGGGCTCCGGGCTGAGGGATTCCACCCGGTTCACCTCAGTCAGCTTTCCGGTGGAGCGGTCGATGCGGAAAGCCAGCAGATAGCCGCCGCCGCCGATCTCCCCGTGGCGCTCACCCCGTTCGTCGTTGCTGTAAAGCATACCGTTGGCTTCGTCCAGTGTGATATAGCCCGCCGCCACCTCGGGGCAGATGGTCTCGATCAGCTTCAGATCGCCGCTTTCCGGCTCATACTCAAAAATTGATATACCCTTGCCCTTAGCGGGATTGGCCTGAAAACTCCAGTTTCCGACATATACAAATGTTTTGCTCATTTTGCTCCTCCTCAATCGGCATCCCGAGGCAAATTTTTATATTCTTCATACAACGCGGGCAGGAAAGTTGCCAGATGCTGCTGTTCCACAGTGTTGTGGATCTGCACGTCGCGCAGATACTGCTCATTCAGCATAAAATCAGGCGTATCGTAATCACGCACGATCTTTCCGTTTTCCGCCTTATAACCGATCCACTCACGGGAACAGGTCTCGGTTCCACCCAGCGGACAGCGGCGGGTCACCGACAGCACCAGATGAGAACCAGGGCAGTCAAAGCTTTCCCAGCAGGAAGTGATGGCAACGCCGGCCTTCTGCAGTTCATCGTATTTTTCCTCTGGAAAACCGTAGTCGCGCACATCAAAGTTGTGGCGGATGGAGCGGATGGCCACTTCTTCCTCCAGACGTCCCATATCCAAGCGTTCCAGAGTATAAATACCCTGCTTCATATCGCCGTTGACCAGGCCATGGTCAATGTGATCCATCTGATTCCAGATTTTATAGCGAATGTTACCAACGCCCTCAGGCAGGTTCTTGGACTGAATGTTCAGCCAGCGCACATACCACATACGCATTTCCGGGGTAATATTGCCGGGCAAAATCGAATAGTTGGCAATATAGCCGTAACCTTCAGGCATCATACAATAACCGTATTCCACCTTATGGTACTTGTCTACAGTCAGCAGGTCCAACCAATTTTCCACCGAAATGGCATCCCTGGGATCCATGGCACCCTGATCCAACAGTTGGGAGTACAGAGGATTCGGATAATGCAGCGGATAATCAGTGTAGTATTTTGCAATGGGGAGCTTTGCTTCTTCCGGGGTCAGTTCCGGTATTTTATAAATCATAAATATCCCTCCGTATTTTTTAATCGTTCTCAAAGTTTCTGCTTGTGGTTTTTCCCGCAAATAGATATAATAAATATAAATCAGAAAGGAGTGCTTTCTGTGAATTTTTTCAACATCAACTATTTCCTTGCCATCGTGGAAGAAGGCAGCATCAGCGCCGCGGCACGAAAATTGTATATCTCACAGCAGGCACTCAGCGAGCAACTGCGCAAAATGGAAGAGGAAGTTGGTGCTCCCCTGCTCAAACGCGGCAAAAACTCCGAGCTTACCGTTGCCGGCGAATGCCTTTACCGTGATGGGCGGGAGCTGCTTCGTATCTATAACGGTATGATGGAGGACATACGGGATGTGACCACCAAACGCAGAAAGAAGATCACTCTGGGTATTCCAACTTTCTGGACACCGCCATACTTACCTGAACTGTTGATAAGGTTTCGGGATAAATATCCCGAGTACGAGGTAGCCGTTGTTCGCCGCCAACATACCGATATTGAGCACAATATGGACGGCGTGGATCTGTATTTAAGTTCTCTTCCGCTCAGTCCTCACCTTGAAAATCTAATCATTCTGGAGAATGACCCGTTCCATGTCACCTTCCGTCAGGAACTTGCAGAACAGGTTTTTGCGGAACGGTGGAATACAATTCAGTCAAGGTTGATTAAGTCGCAGGATCTTTCTTTACTGAAGGATATGCCTTTTATTGCCCTGCGGGACCGCTACGGACAGTTGGTGCAAAGCCTGACGCTGATCTTCAACGAATACCGGATCTCACCTGCCTTTGGGTTCAATTCGGAGAATTTTGATTTGAACGAACACGCCTGTCTGCACGGCATGGGATGTCTGCTGACGACACGTAGTCATATCGACCAACTACTGGATTGGAACGAAGCAGAATTGCTGACCTACCCCATCAAAGTGACCAGCTTTGAGACAAAAATGGCCATCAGCCACAAAAAAGGACAGCATCTTCACGCCGGCGAAATTCGCTTTCTGGAAGAGGCAACCGCCTTTTTACAAGCCGTCAGTGTAAAAAGTGTAGCATCTGCGCGGACAAAAGTCTAACACACTTCCGTTGATAAGCCACAAGCAAATACTTGTGAGTTCAAAATTGAAACTCCGAAAACTGAAATGCTCCCTCCGTAAAAGACAGGATAACAAAAGCTGTCTTTTACGGAGGAAGCATTCAAATTAAGTATCGTCATCATGGCGCTCTACGCCAGGTCTGTTCATATTTTTTATGCCGAACTACAATCTGCAGTTGCGCGGCATTCTGTGAGGAATACCGCGCAACAATATGTTACAATAGATTTTTGTCATATACGATCTTCACACCGGCATATTCCAACACATACAGGTCACCGGTAGGAGTATCCTTGCCGGAACCGCCATCACCGAAATGTGGCATCTTTCGGTCATAAACCAGCTCCCCGTTTGGGCCGGGTGGCATCAAAGGTGGTCCGCCGCGGTGGGCCTCATGGGGTACACCATAGTTTCCCTCAAGAATAGTCTTGGCACAGGCATGATACTTTTCAATATAGCTAATGTCAAACAGGCCACCGCCGCTGTACACTCGGTCATATTCATGGCGATGTGCCATGAACATTTCCATATACCCAAAGAAGGTCTTCAGAGACACCTTCAGAGTCTTACCCATGGGCATGGGCATCAGCTCGTCTCCGATGAAGAAAATGCGCTCCTTTCGGTCCAGAATAGCAATGCCGTCAGGAGTGTGGTCGGGGATCCAGAAAAATTCCAACGTACGGTCGCCTAAATCATAAGTATCACCATCATGAACTGCCACATACTCATAATTCCGCGGGAAATCGATTCCATCAAAGCTTGCGTAGGGAATGGTTGCATACTCAAAGGCATGAGGATGCATCAAAGCCTTTTCAAAATATCCGTTGCCAGCTGTATGGTCAAAGTGATGATGCGTGTTGATCACATTACGGACAGGCTTATCGGTCAAAGTCTGCAGATATTCCCTCAGATTACCCGCACCATACCCGGTATCAATGGAAATTCCCTCTTTTTCTCCGACAACCAGATAGGAAAAATCGCCGGAAGAAAGGATCTTCCATGTATTGGGCGCAATCAATTCCGCTTCAAAAAACGGCTCATCCATATGGGAAAAGCTCCCATCGGGATTTCTGATCAAAATATTATGTTTGCAGGAAAAATCAATCATATCAACCGTCACCTTTCCGCATTTGATTCAATATACGAACCGTTTTTCTACCCAGGTTTCTGGAGTATCCGGCCTCAACATAGCACCTTGTGCCTTCCAAGTAATGTTATCACAAAAAACTTTGTCAGGCATATATTTCTGTCCGCCGTTGACCATGAAAACAATCACCTATATTTCGACGATCTTTCCATCGGCTTTAGCAATATTTGAGCGCCCCGCATGCAATAGCCGCATGCGGGGGAATTCTTTTATTTGCAGGTTCTGGTCACCAAATCTCATGTGCCTCACCAACAGGGAGTTTAGTCTCATTGGGAATCTCTGTATAAGGCACTTTGCGTTCCACGAAAAAAATCGCTGCCGAACACACGGCCGCCACTGTAATCAAAATGATGCTTCGCAGGGTTTCCGAAACAAAAACTTTACTATACAGCAGATAACCGATCATTGTCAGGGCGGTCAGCATCTGACAGATTCCCGTTAGCAACGCAAACCGCTTCAGCTTGGATGTGCTGGATGTATGATCCCACAACGTCATTTTCTTCGACACAAAAATATACCCTGAAACAGACACCATCAACAAAAACAAAAACAGTATACCGGCATATCCTGGCAAAGCAACAACCAAGCTGTAATTGGAAGGAATGCGCTTCATCAACCCAATACAAAACAGGATTGCAGAGCCGACAGTAAGGCAAACATACAGCAACCGCACCAACCAATATTTTACCGGAGAAAGTCCACTGACGATCCACGGCCTGACATAGTAGCGTTCAACTCTGACACGCCCCTTCTCATTGAGCTTGCGAATCTCCGTATAGCCGCGAAAATACTTATGATAGTAATCGCTGTGCCGACGGCTGCTTCCCGGTTCCTCCTCTTCTCCCTTTCGGGTAAAAGGAGACTCCTTCATACTCTTTACGCCGTATATATCGGTGATATCATGTTTTTTCCGAAAGAACCCCATGCAGCATTAACCTTTCACTTACTCTGAGCGAACAACCACTCTTTCAATCCGACCACACCGTAAACTATGGGCCAGGTATTGACGTGATTGCTGCCTGGTCCGTCTTCTTCCCATTCAGGAACAACGGTGGAGTCGTTGAATACAGTATACCGCACATTAACCTGTTTCTCAACAACAACTTTGCGGGTCAATTCAGTCAGTTCCTCAGGAGAGGCTTTACCGTCCCAACGGTACTTAGCCACCTCAACACCAACCTCTGTCAGGGCATCCGTTACGGCGTTCATGCCTGGAAATGCCTTAGCGTCATGTTCCGACACCAAAATCCAGTACTTATTTCCTTTGTACGTCCGGGCCATACGCTCAGGGCTCCACTGTCCAGCAACCAGCAGTGAAGCGGCAAAAAGATCTGGATACATGGTATTGAGTTCACAGGATGCCATACACCCCATAGACTGGCCGGTGGTATAGATTCGATTCTTATCAATAGGATTACTTTCCACAATATAGTCCAGCAAGGTCTTAATATCATAGATCTCTTTAGAGCAGGTAAAATCGTCGTTGGTCAGATGTACACTGCGATCGATCTGAGGAGCTAGAACGAAGCAGGGATGCCCATCCTGCCACACAGGATCCGCAAAGCTGATTGCACCATTTCCCTGCGCCAGCGTGATCTTTGGGTCAGGCCCACAGGGACCTGCATCGTGGATAAACATAACAAGCGGATAAACCTTCTCTGTATCCATATTCTTTGGAATGTAAAGATTATAGGGAATTCCAGCATACTCACCCTGAACAAACTCCTCCACGATGGGTTCTTTGGTATACTTGGACACATGAGCCACCCCATCGGGTGCGATCACTTCGCTGACAGCACTCTTGATCTCCCCTGTCTGCATCACCGTTACCTGAACGGGAAGCAGCTTGGTGGGCGGCATATCACGGGGCGGTCCGGCCGGCTTTTCGCCGGGCTTGGGTTTGGGGCGAGACGGCATTGGTGGAAAAAGACTGGCAGCCTGTTCCCGGATATTGCCCAGGAACAGGACTGCATTGTTTTCATCCACCTGCACGCCTGTGATGGTGCGTCCTTCAACTGAAAAGTCATCAGCCTTTACACCATCACTCAAAACGCAGTCATAGGTCACAATCGCCTGGTCAATAAACTGACCCCAGGGATAGTTTCCGGTTACTGCAGTTACATGCAGAATGTTTGACATATTAATTGATCTCCTTCACGCGGCAGCAGGATACAAAGTGTCCGCTCTCCACCTCTTCCAGCACTTGAGGCTGATGGCAGCGCTCACAGGCATAAGGGCATCGCGGCGCAAAGCGACAGCCTGGTTTCGGATTGATTGCCGAAGTAATCTCACCCTTCAGCTCCACACGGCGCATGGGATGATCCAGATCGATGGATGGAATGGCAGACAGCAATGCCTTGGTATAGGGGTGCAGCGGCTGCGCAAACAACTGTTTGGAGGGACAAGTTTCAACCAGCTGACCCAGATACATGACGCAGATGTCGTCAGAAATGTGGCGCACGACCGACAGGTCATGAGTCACGAACATATAAGTCAAACCAAACTGTTCCTGCAGATCCATCAGCAGATTGAGAACCTGAGCCTGAATAGACACATCCAGCGCCGAGACCGGTTCGTCACACATGATAAACTCGGGGTTAAGGGCCAACGCGCGGGCAATGCCCACGCGCTGACGGCGGCCGCCGTCCATCTCGTGGGGATAAGCCATGCGCAGACGCTCTTCCACGCCAACCAGTTCCATCAGAGACTCAGCACGCTCGTTGATCTCAGCCTTGGAGAAGCGACGGGCTTCCTGCAACGGTTCACGGATGATATCCTCCACACACTGACGGGGATTCAGAGAGGAATAGGGATCCTGAAAGACGATGCTCATCTTCTCGCGCAGACGGCGCAGGTCCCTGCCCCTTGCGTAAGTAATGTCCTCACCGTTGAGCAGAACCTGACCATCAGTAGCGTCCAGCAGGCGGATGATGGTACGGCCCAGAGTAGACTTGCCGCACCCCGACTCACCTACCACGCCCATGGTGCGTCCTTTCTCGATTTTGAAGGTCACATCGTCCACGGCATGGTTGGTACCGGCGCCGACCTGAAAATATTTTTTAAGGTGATTGACTTCCAGCAATGCCATATCATTCGCCCTCCTTTCGGCACAGGATGCAGCGTACGAAATGTCCGGGAGTTATCTCGACAGCTTCCGGAGTCGTGCCACAGGAGCACATCTCGCAAGAAACGGGACAGCGGGGGTGAAAAGCACAACCTTCCGGCAGATTGGTGGGATCGGGAGGCAGTCCATGGATAGGACTCAGACGCTTGGAGTCGTCATCCAAACGGGGCAGACTGCCAAACAGACCCTTGGTATAAGGGTGGATCGGGTTGCGGAACACGGCTTCTTTGCTGCCGCTCTCGACAATCTGACCTGCATATATGACTGCTATCTTGTCGCAGGTTTCAGCTACAACACCCAAATCGTGGGTAATCAGGATCATAGATGTGTTCAGCTTGCGCTTAAGATCCATCATCATCTCCAGAACCTGAGCTTGAATGGTAACATCCAGCGCTGTGGTGGGCTCATCAGCCAACAGCAGCTCCGGATTACAGGCCAGCGCCATGGCAATGACCACGCGCTGCTTCATGCCGCCGGAGAACTGGTGGGGGTACTCACCGTAACGCATGGCGGGGATCCCGACCATTTCCAACATTTCGCAGGCACGGTCTTCTGCCTCATGATGGGGAATATCGTTGTGCAGCAGCACCACTTCGGTGATCTGACCACCCACCGTCATGGTGGGATCCAGAGCGGTCATGGGATCCTGGAAGATCATGGCGATCTTACCGCCGCGGATCTTCAGCATCTCCTTTTCGGGCAGATCCAGCAAGTTCTGCCCGTCCAGCAGAATCTCGCCACCTCGGATCTTTGCAGGCGGGTCGGGCAGAATACGCAGAATTGCCTTGGCGATGGTGGTCTTTCCGGCACCAGTCTCGCCCACCAGGCCCAGAGTTTCACCCTTGTCCAGCCGAATGCTGACGCCGTTGACCGCCTTAACCAGCTGACCGCCGGAGGTATAGTCCACATATAGATCTTTGATATTCAGAAATTCACTCATGTTCCATACCTCCTTAGTCTTTCAGCTTAGGATCCATCGCGTCACGCAGACCGTCACCCAGCAGGTTGAAACACAAAACGACGACCATGATCATCAGGGCGGGGAAAATGATCATATGAGGATACTGCAGAATGAACCCACGGGCATTGGCACACATAGCACCCCACTCAGGGATAGAGGAAGGCATACCAAGACCAATAAAGGACAGGTTGGCCGCCTGCATGATGGTATTGCCAATGTTGCCGGCGGTACCGACGATCTTAAAGGCAATGATGTTTGGCATCATGTGCTTGAACATGATCTTCATCTTGGAGCAGTTCATGGCCTTTGCTGCCTCCAGATATTCCATCTGACGTTCTTTGAGTACCATGGCACGGGTATTACGCACCGAACCGGGGATGGAGCCTACCGTCATAGCCAGAATGGTATTGAAGAAACCGGGGCCTACCGCCGTTGAAACCAGAATGGCCAGCAAAGTAGAAGGAATCGCAGACCAGATATCGCAGATTCGCATGGCGATATTATCCACGGCGCCGCCGGCGTAACCGACGATACAACCGAAGAACACGCCAAGGATCAGACCAATCATAGCTGACACAAAACCCAGAGCCAACGAATACTTGGCACCGTACAGCAGACGGCTGAAAATATCGCGCCCCAGATTGTCACAACCAAAAATATGCTGTGCGCTGGGCTTAGCGTTAAGCGCAGCATAATCCAGAACGTCCGGATCATAGGGCGCAATCAGAGGGGCCGCAAAGGAGATCAGCAAAATCAGCAAAATCACGAACACGCCGATCATTGCCAGCGGGTTCTTGACCAGACGCTTGATCACCTGACCAAACACGCTTTCCTTTTTGCGCTTTTTTACGTTTAGTTTCACAGCAACAGCTTCGCTCATTTTGCCTTACCCCCTTTCTTTGCCGCATAGTTCACATACTGTGCCTTGATGCGAGGATCCAGATAAGCATACACCAGGTCAACCAGCAAAATGACCACGGCAGAGAAAATCGCCAACAGAAGCACACAGCCACGAATAACGGGATAGTCACGCCCACTGATGCCGTTGAGCATATAGGTGCCGATGCCGGGGAATGAGAACACCGACTCGATGACCACCGATCCGGCGACAATGAAGGACAACTGCATTCCAAGATCGCTGACCACGGGAATCAGAGCGTTGGGCAGCATGTGCTTATAGATGACCTTGCGCTCCTCAAGACCCTTGGCACGGGCGGTGGTGACAAAGTCGGCACGGATGGTCTCCAACACGGCAGATCGGGTCTGACGGGCGATCTGCGCGATCCCGGACAGAGCACTGGACAGGATGGGCAAAATCCAATGCTGCCAGGTTCCGATTCCGAAGGGCGGCAGCCAATTAAGCTGCACGGCGAACAGGATGACCAGCATCTGCGCCACGAAGAACTGGGGCATGGAAATGACCAGCATAGCAAAGAACAACAGGCCCTGATCGCGGAAGCTGTTGCGGTGGCGGGCAGCCGAAATACCCAGGGGAATGCCAATCACCACATTCAGCACGATGGAGCACATGCCCAGTAGCACAGTGCGGGGCAGTCGTTCAGCAAAGGCGCTGATGACAGGCACCTTATACGTATAGGACTCACCAAAATCCAGATGGATCAGATCCCACAGATACCGGCCCAACTGAGTTAAAAACGGGTCATTCAAACCCATTTTTTCGCGCAGCGCGTTAATATCCGCCGCACTGACATTGCCCAGAATAATCTGTGCCGGATCGCCGGGCACAAACCACATAACAACGAAAATCAAAATGGCCACACAAACTGTAATTACAACCAGCCAAAGCAGGCGTTTTACAATATATCTCCACATAGTTCAAACCTCTTTTCACAGGAGGGGTCACGGAAAATGTTACATAAACACATTTAAATGTGGCGTAGATGTGACTTTTCCGTTTTAGAAGGAGCGGCGTCACCCGCTAGGGGGTGACCCCGCTCCGTTGTCAATCAGAAATCAGGCGATTCGATTGTCAAACAATCAGGACTCGGCATAGACGCAGGCACCAGGCAGCAGGCCCTGCTTGTCACCCATGACATAGGTCTCCATATCAGCAGGGACGATGTCGAAGGTCTTGCCGTTGTACAAACCCATGGTGTAGGCATTGTCAACAGCGATCTGCCACCACTTCTGCATATTCTCGGCAGTGTGGCCTTCCTCGGTGCAGATCTCAACCAGCAGGTCGTTCCACTCGTCGTTGACGACGAAGTTGTTGGTGCAGTCGCCGTTGGGCATATTCTCATAGCCGAAGCCATGCAGCCACACGGTGGCCATTTCGGAGCCGGCCATCATGCCGAAGTCCAGATCCCATGCGGTAGGATCTGCGGTAGCGGTCTTGTAGGCGGCCTGGTCCAGAGCCTTGTACTCGCACTTAATGCCCTGGGCGATCAGCTGAGCGGCAATGATCTGAGCCTGGGTTTGACCGCCACTGTTGGTGAGCAGGGTGATGGTCTCGCCCTTGTAGCCGGCCTTATCCAGATAGGACTTGACAACGGCGGGATCGACCTTATCCTTGGTATTGTAGTTGTCCATGGACGCATAATCGACCCAGGAAGCATCATAGAAACCGCTGTAGTAGGAGACATAGCCGTGGATTCGGGTCTCAGTGCCGCCCAGAGCCTGGATCAGACCGTCCTGATCAATGGCGTTGAACACTGCCAAACGCATGTTGATGTCGTTCATGATGCTGGCTTCGTTGCAGTTAGGGTTCAGGTAGTAAACGAACTTGGCAGAGTAAGCATAGACATTGTACTGGTCGTCGTACTTGCCGCCGTCCTGGAAGTCAGCCAGAGAAGTAGCGGGCATTTCACGGACGATGTCAACCTCGCCGGTCTGCAGAGCGGTGACCTTCTGAGCTGCCTCGTCGATGAACTTGTAGACCACCTTCTGCACGTTGGCGTACTGAGTGGGGGCCAACAGTTCTTCGTTAGTCTGCCAGTAATCCTCGTTCTTCTCCAACTCAAGCTGGGAACCGGTGGTGTACTTGGTCATCTTGTAGGGACCGGTGCCGATCATTTCTTCAGCCAGCTTGGAAGGACTCTCGGTGTGGGCCTTCTCAGAGGTGATGAAGCAGCGGGCCATAAAGTTCAGCAACTGGCCAACGCCGTTCTGCTCCTTGGTAAACTCGAACACGACGGTGGTGGCGTCTTCGGCAGTAGCCTTGACAAAGTCGCCCCAGCCGGATGTGTGCTCGTTGGCAAACTGATAGTTGTAGCAGTAAGCAACGTCGGAAGCGGTCACAGGGTTGCCCTTATGATCCTTGATGTAGTCATAGATCTTGACCTTGTAGATACCGGAGCCGGGCTCGTGGTCACAGCCAGCCATCAGGGTGCCTTCATATGTAGCATCAGCCAGAACAGGGTACATACCGTCGGCATCACACTCGTACAGCATCTCATAGACCGAGTAGACACCGGCTGTACCGTTGTTGGTGCCCCAGGGAGTCAAAGAGGTGTTGGTCTTTTCAGCGACAATGACTTCGTCCTTGACGTAGTCGGTCTTTACGGGCTCGCCTTCCAACTGCTCGTTGTCACCGGAGGTGTCGATGCTGGGAGATGCGTCAGGAGTTTTGCTTTCATCGGGTTTTTTGTCAGCGTTGCCGCAGGCTGCAATAGCAAACAGCATGCACAGTGCCAACAGAAGCGCAAGAATCTTCTTCATTTTTCTTTCCCCTTTACATTTTTTTGGTGTATTCACACCATTGTGCCCATACCTTACCACAGAGCGCATAAAATGTTGTGACGCAATCTCTGCCCAAATGTTACACAAATGTCAAAATCCATGTTTTTTGTCACCTCAAACCATTCCAACCTTGTGTTTTTTGTTTAAATCAGCTAAACTGAAGTACGGAATTCTTTCCTCTCCACTTCTGCTGCACAGGAGGTATTCTCTCATGATCGGATCTACCGTTCTAATTTGTGATGACAATGAAACCGTACACCAGACGCTTCAGCTGTATCTCGAAGAAGCCGGTTTCCAGGTGCTTTCCGCGTATGACGGAGCCGCTTCTCTGGAAATGATCCGGCAGAACCCGGTTGATCTTGTCATACTTGACATTATGTTGCCAAAGCTCTTTGGTACCGATGTCTGCCGTCAGATCCGCAAAGACAATGATGTTCCCATCATCATCCTCAGTGCCAAGGTGGACGAATCCGACCGCATCGTCGGCCTGGAGCTGGGCGCCGACGATTATGTAACCAAACCTTTTTCTCCCAAAGAAGTTGTTACGCGGGTCAAAACCGTTTTGCGCCGCACCGCCCCGCGCAAGGAAAGCAGTATCCTGCAGCTGGGCAACCTGCGAGTCAACCCAAAAGCATATGAGGTATTCATTCTGGAAGAATCCGTAAAAATGACCCCGCGTGAGGTGGAACTGCTTGCCTTTTTGCTGAGCCGAGCCGGCGAGGTGGCCTCCCGCGAGGAAATTCTTGATGCCGTGTGGGGATACGACTACTACGGCGATGTCCGTGCTGTGGACACACTTCTTGCCCGCATCCGGGGCAAATTGCCCGAGCACCGTGCCATGGTTTCCTTCCGCAGCGTTTACGGAGTCGGATACATGATCGAGGAACGCCATGAGTAAGCGAGGAAAAGGCGGCAATACCCGCCGCAAACGTTTTATTGTTTTTACACTTTTGATCGGTTATCTTTTCGGTATCGTTGCCGGCTGTTTTGTCATTTGGCTGATTCCCGTCACAAAAAACAAAGCCGATTTACTTGAAATCGCTTATGAAAAAGGCGAACAGATACTGTCCGCCGGATTAATGGACGAAGTGATGATTTTCGGTATGGAACATTATTTCTATACCGATGATTGCTTTTTGATCTCACATCAAAGAGCGTTTCTTCACGAAAGTCAACAGGACAAAATCAGTAGCTATGTTCCGCAAACATTGGAAGAAGGAGAACTGTTTCTCCCCACCCAATTTTTGCTTGATAACCGTGACGAAGATCCGCGCCACATCTTTGGACTTGTCGCTGCGGTAATGTTAACCGGTCCGGGCGGACATCAATTTGTTTCTGTCCTGCTGCGCGATCTGCCTGATCTGGATTCTTCCCTGCTTATATACATTGTAATATTTTCCATCGTCTATTTTGTCGGTGTACTGTTCACTGTAATCACCATAAAAAAAGAGCGTGAGTTAACCCGAATGCGCCGTGACCTCATTGCGAATGTCAGCCATGAATTAAAAACTCCCATTACTTCCATCCGGGCTATGACCGAGGTCCTGCACGACGGCATGCTGAAAGATCAGGAAGCAAAGCACCGATTCAGCGCAAAAATCATTGAAGAAACTGACCGTCTGGAGCATCTTGTTTTGGATATCCTTGAGCTTTCTAAACTGCAAAGCAACCGTGCTGAATTCAAAAAAATTACCGTTTACGCCGATGGCCTGATCCCTCCGGTCATGGATCGGTATATGATGCTTTGCGGCGACCTGGGTATCTGCTTGGACACTTCTGAATTAAAGCTAAATGATATTCCTGCATTACATACCGACCCCGATAAAATCATCACACTGATTGAAACATTGATGGATAACGCTGTAAAGTTTACCGGAACCGGCGGAAGCATTTGGGTGTCCAACCAGATTCACTCCAAATATGTCACTTTCTGCATTCGCGACAACGGACCAGGTATCCGTGCAGAAGATGTTCCCCGTGTGTTCGAGCGTTTTTATAAGGCTGATATCGCTCACAACAGCTCCGGCAGCGGCCTGGGTTTGGCAATTGCCGAGGAAATCGCCAGAGGTCTCGATGAAAAGATCTGGCTGGAAAGCGAATACGGAAAAGGAACGTCTTTCTATTTTACTATCAGCCATTAACCAGGAGGATTTTCTCATGAGTGAACGCTTAAAAAACTTTATCTGGTTGATTGTCATCGTCGTTGCTTTTATGGTTTTTTCGAATGTGCGCGGCGGTACTTCCACTTATCTTGATTTCGGTGAAGATAAACTGACTGTTACAGCTCCCGAAAACTTCAACTTTAGTGTAAATTATGATTACGTCACTAATATAGAATTAGTGAATGAGTTTGATCCCGGCACTTTGGTTAACGGCAACGAAACCCGAAAGTATCGTTGGGGTACTTGGAGAAATGATGTGTGGGGCGAATACACATTATGCTCATCCATTAAAATAGACAATGCACTTGTTCTGTCTCTTGCCAATGAGGAAACCCTTGTCATAAACTACGAAAGCGAAGAAACTACAGCGGCGCTTTTGGAACTTATTGATGATCTAATCGAAAACAGATAAACTCATGAAATGAATCGAGGTACTTAATTTATGTCAAAATATGTTTTTGGAGTTGACCTTGGCGGTACTACCGTGAAAGTCGGTTTATTCAACACTGAGGGTGCCCTTCTAGACAAATGGGAAATCCCCACCCGTACCGAGGATTCCGGTAAATATATCCTGACCGATATTGCTCTATCCATGAATGAAGCTCTGGAGCGCCATGGAATCGATCACGACGATTTGCTGGGTGCCGGTCTGGGCGTTCCCGGTGCCGTTCTGGACGAAAAATTCGTAAAACCTTGCGTCAACCTGAACAGCTGGGGTGGTTTTGACGTTGCCGAGCGTTTTTCCGCACTGTGTTGCTGTCCGGTCAAGGTCGCCAACGATGCCAACGCTGCTGCTTTGGGCGAAATGTGGCAGGGCGGCGGCAAGGGCAGCTCCAACATGGTTCTGATCACGCTCGGAACCGGTGTTGGCGGTGGTGTGATCGTGGACGGCAAACTGCTGACCGGCATCCATGGTTCAAGCGGTGAAATCGGTCACATGAAAGTAAATCCCGATGAAACCGCCGTTTGCGGCTGCGGCAAGCACGGCTGTCTGGAGCAATATGCTTCCGCCACCGGAATTGTCAATCAGGCTAAGCGGTTCCTTGCCGCCTGTGACACCCCCTCCCCCCTGCGCAGTATCGAAAACTTTTCCGCCAAAGACGTTTTGGATCAGGCAAAAGCAGGCGATGCCATCGCACTTCAAATAGCAAAATTCTGCGGCGAAGTGCTTGGCCGCGCTCTGGCTATTGTATCCTGCGTCTGTGATCCCGAAGTCTTTGTTTTGGGTGGTGGCGTATCCAAGGCCGGAGAGTTTCTCATTGATTTGGTGCAACCTGCTTTTATTAAGCACGCCTTCCCTGCTACCGAACCCACTCGATTCGGTCTTGCAATTCTTGGCAACGACGCCGGTATTTATGGTGCCGCTAAGTTAGTGCTTGGGAATTGATCAATTAAGGCCTGAGTTCATTTCGAACTCAGGCCTTTTCAGTATAAAAAAACAACACCGTGAACGAAATCGTTCACGGTGTTGTGGCGCAGAAGGGGGGATTCGAACCCCCGCACGGTGTTACCCGCCTACTCCCTTAGCAGGGGAGCCCCTTATAGCCACTTGGGTACTTCTGCATGGCTGTAAGAACACGGAAATATAAAAGTGTGGCGGAGAGAGTGGGATTCGAACCCACGGCTCTTGCGAGTCACCGGTTTTCAAGACCGGCTCCTTAAACCACTCGGACATCTCTCCGTATACCCGAGTTTTAACTCAAACGCAGGAGTTATATTAACACAATTATTCCCACTTGTCAATTGTTTCTTGCAAAACCGGGCGCACCTTTTTCGGTGCGCCCGGTTTCGGATTTACTCCGAAAGCAGGATCCGGTCGTTGTTCAGAGCCTTGCCAGCGCCTGCCTTGAACCGCTGAAGCAGGTCGTCCACAGTAAGGCCCTTGCGCTCCTCTCCCGCAATATCAAGCACGATGTTGCCATCCGCCATCATGAAGGTTCGGTTGCCGAGTTCAAGTGCCTGATTCATATTGTGGGTAACCATCATGCAGGTGATCTTATCGTCCTCGACAATTTTGCGGGTCAATTCCAACACTTTATCTGCCGTTCCAGGATCGAGCGCCGCGGTGTGCTCGTCCAGAAGGAGCAGTTTGGGTGGATTAAACGTAGCCATCAGCAATGTCAGTGCCTGACGCTGACCACCGGACAGTAGACCCACCGGCTGCTTCATGCGGTCTTCCAGACCCATCTCAAGCAGAGCCAGTCGTTCACGAAAACGCTCTTTGTCTTTTTTCTTCAAGTGAGAAAACCAGCCGCCGCTTCCTGCTGCAAGAGCCAGATTTTCCTCAATGGTCATTCCTGGCGCACTGCCGCGCATGGGATCCTGAAACAAACGGCCGATCTCACGGGCGCGCTTATTCTCAGGCAGGAAAGTGATATCCCTTCCTCCAAGCTCAATAGTTCCTTCATCGGTGTAAAAACTTCCCGCCACAGCATTGAACAGAGTGGACTTACCGGCGCCGTTAGAACCAATGATGGTCACAAAATCACCGGGAGCAAGGTACAGCGACAAATCTCGGATCGCTTTTTTCTCGTTCACTGTGCCGGGATTAAAGGTTTTGGAAATATGAGAGATCTTCAGCATGGCTTACTTCTCCCCCTTCCCGACCAGTCGGCGGTATTTGCGGTGCTCCATCTGACGGCGGATCATAGGCCACTGGCGCTTCAAATACGGGCCGGAAATTGCGATGATAACAATAACCGAGGAAACAAGCTTGAGCATGAATGCCGGCATATCAAAGCGCAGTGCGATAGTATAGACCAGTCGGAAGATAAAAGAGCCCAGCACCACACAGATGGCACGGCCCAGAATGCTGCCCTTGTTGCGGATGGTACGGCCAATCAGCAGAGAGGCAAGCGCAATGGTCACCATACCGGTACCAATGTTGATTTCTGCCGATTTCTGGGACTGGGCCAATAAGCAGCCCGAAAGTCCGGTAAAGGCGTTTGCAACACACAGACCGACGGTAGTAGTAAACACGGTGTTAATGGAAGATGCACGCACCATGTCAGGGTTGTTGCCCGTGGCACGAATCGACAGACCAAGACGGGTGTTTAGGAACAAAGCCAGCAAAATCACCGCGGCAGCAACGGCAATCAACGCAACGATCAGCTTGTATTGACCGGCCAACGGAGTATCAGCCAAAAGTTCTTTCATCTTGGTAAACACAGTATCTGCCTTGTTCATGTTCAGCAGGGACGAACCGCCCATTACCGCGATATTGATGGAGTACAGGGCCGTATTGACAATGATGCCGGACAACAGGCTGTCAACACCCAGTCTGGTCTGCAGCAGCGCAGTGATAAAGCCGGAGCAAACGCCAGCCAGCATGGCAGCCGGAATGGAAAGCAGCGGATACCCTGCCAGCGCAACCACAGCACCCACCGTAGCGCCAAGCGTAAAGCAGCCATCGGTAGACAGGTCGCAGACGTTGAGCATGGAGTAGCTCAGGAACAGAGCAAGAACAGTCAAGGAACAGATCAAACCCAGTTCCATCGCCGTCTGCCCTAAAGATAAAATAGAGGCAAAATTCAAATCAATCACCTATTCTGTCAAATCACACCGATAGCTCAATTGTTTTCCAGATCATCAAAGCTCTCGGCGGTAGTAATGATCTGTACCTTGGTACACAGAGGTGCAAAGGCTTTCTCAATCGCAGCAAAATCAAGACCAAGAGCCTCGCAGGTTTCGGTGTTGACGGTAGCGGTTCCGTTGTCAAAAGTCATAACCGCCGTCGTAGCAGGATCATTGCCGTCCAGCAGAATGCCGGCAACCATGTTGGCTGTTTCCACGCCAAGGTTAGCATAATCAACGCCGTAGCCAAGGAAAGCACCGTTCAGGGCAAAGGAGTCTGCACCGGTGTAATGAGGAATACCGGCATCCATAAAGATTTCATAGATGGACAGTTCTGCGGTCATGATGGTGTTGTCGGTAGGGGTAAACACAGCATCCACACCGTCAGCAACCAGAGCCTGTGCAGCCAGCATCACTTCGTCGGTGGTAGTGCCGGTGCGTTCCACGTACGTAATGCCCTTGGACTCAAGATATTCCTTGGCGGCAGCAATGGGAGTGGTGGAGGAGTCCTGACCCTGATCATACAGCAGACCGATCTTATCCGTGGCGGCATCGGCAGCAAAAATTAGATTCATAATAGAATTTGTATCCAAATAGTCGGAAGTACCGGTGATGTTGGCACCGGGAGCATCCAACGATTCCACCAAACCTGCGCTGACAGGATCAGAAACAGCGGCAAAGACCACGGGTATTTGATTGTCTTCGGTAGCAGTCTGCATCGCCACGGCAACAGGAGTAGCCACACCCACCATCAGGTCAACATCATCGGCAATAAAGTTAGCGATGATCTGGTTCATAACGGTAGCGTCGGCATTGCAGTTATCATAGGAAATATCAAAGGTAACGCCCTTTTCCCGACCGATGGCCGCCAGCTGATTTTCAATGTTCTCCACGATCTGATTCAGGGATGCATCATCCACATAGTTGCAGATACCCACCTTATAAGTGGTTCCATTCGTCTCCTGCATCTCATCACTGTTGGAACAGGCAGCCAGAGATGCGGTCATAGCCAGAGCGGCAACCAGAGAAATCATCTTCTTCACAGTGTTTTTTTTCATGGGTTTAACCTCCATTTGTTTGCCCTTTGGGCTGATATTGTTGTTTGAGTGGTTGATGGAGGGGCCACTGCCAATGGCCTTGCTTGAAAAACAAAAAAGCGCTTTCATCCCATCCATGGGACAAAAGCACTTGCTTCTGCGATACCACCCAAATTGACGTATAAACGTCCGCTCGCTTCACGCGCCATCACGCATGCCCGATGGATAACGGGTGGGATCCCGTCGGCATCTACTGAGGGTCTCCCCCGTTCAAGCCGCCCTCAGAAGTCCATTCGCCGGGTTCCCTGGACTGCGCTCCCACCGTCCGCAGCTCGCTAAACCTTGAAATGACCGGTTACTTCTCTTCCTCACTGGTTTGTTGCTTTTTGGTTGTTGTTTGCATTATATTCACGGTGTTTGATTTTGTCAACCCCATTTCCAAACTTTTTTTCGTTAAAGCGTTAAATTTATTTTCATCAGGTATAATCCAATATTACTTCCTTTCCAAACAGTTGTTTTTTCTCCGGTATTTATGGTAAACTTTCAAAAAGGGGTGATTCAAATGGAGAAGCTTGGCCGTGATTTTTACGCACGGGATACTTTGACTGTGGCACAGGAACTGCTCGGCAATCATATCGTGCGCATATGGAACGGCGAGGCGCTAATCTGCCGTATCACCGAAACCGAGGCATATGTCGGCCGCTGTGACAAGGCCTGCCATGCCTATGGTTACAAGCGCACAAACAGGACCGAAACCTTGTTCGCCCAGCCCGGAACCGCATATATTTATTTGATTTACGGTATGTACAACTGCCTGAACTTTGTCACCGAAGCGCAAGACGAACCGGCCGCCGTACTGATCCGCAGTCTGGAGGTCATATCCGGTTTTGAAACCATCAAACAATTGCGTTATCCAAAAAATACCGGCGAGTTAACTGCCTATCAGCGCAAAAATTTCCTGAATGGACCCGGCAAACTCTGCAAAAGTCTATCACTTGACCGTTCTCTCAACGGAATCGATCTGACCGGGGACATTCTGTACGTTGTCCGCTCCGGCGAAGTACCGGAGCAGATTAACAGCGGTCCTCGTATCGGCATTGATTACGCCGAAGAAGCTGTAAATTTCCCCTGGAGGTTTTGGATATGAAGCTATTCGATCTGGACGGAACCTTAATTGATTCCAATGGTGTGTGGCGCGAAGTGGATTACAAATTTTTAAACAAACGAAACTTGGAGGCAACCGACGAGTATCTTGATGCAGTAAGTCACGCAATCTTCCCTACCGCCGCCCGGTTTACGATCGATTATTATCATTTGAACGAAAGTCCAGAATCGATCATGGACGAATGGATGGCCCTTGCCAAAGATGCTTACGAGAATCAAATTCCTTTGAAACCGGGTGTGCTTGATTATTTGCGCCAACAGGCTGCCGCCGGAGAAACACTGGCTCTGGTCACCGCCTGCGTTCCCGAGTTGGGATACGCCGTGCTGAAACGCCATGGATTGACCCCCCTGTTCCAACACCTTGTCTTTGCACAGGAACTTGGGATTGAAAAACGAGATCCCCGATTCTTCCACCAAGTATTGAGTCTTCTGAATACCTCTCCCGTTGACTGTGTCTTTTATGAGGATTCCCCTAAAAATTGCGCTATCGCCAAAGAAATGGGAATGACTGTTGTAGGCATTCTGGATCCCCTTTACACAAATGAGGAAGCAATGATGCATCAAACCTGTGACCGATGCATCAAGGATTTCACGGAACTTCTATAGAAAACCGGATCAGGTCATTTCGACCTGATCCGGTTTTCTATCATTTCGTCATGTGCTTGGAGGCCGCTTTCAGCATCAGTTTCTTGGTTCCGACGGTATCAAATGCAATCTCAACCAAAGCATCACCGCCCATGGGCTGAATGGACAGCACCATACCCTTTCCAAATGCCTTGTGCTGCACCATATCTCCCTTGTGGAAATCGGGCAATCCAGCTCCTTTGGCCGAGGCGGGTTTTGGCGTATACCCACCCTGAACGCCCGTAGGACGAGACGTGGTGGAACGAACACCGCCATAGCCGCCGTAAGGATGCCGGCCCGAACCGTAATCCGCTCGTGAAAAATACATATTTCCGGAATAGCGGCTCTGGTCATAAGGTGAAGATCGTCCATAGGCCGGACGGCTCTGATCCCAGTCATAGTCATCCATGCCAACCGACGGAGCAGACACTCTGCGTCCGGTCTGCTCCAACAGTTCCGGCGGAATCTCGCCAATAAAGCGAGACGGCCTGTTTGCGGTGGTTTTGCCGTAGAGCATACGCTGTGCAGCACAGGAGATATTCAATCGCTCCTTGGCACGTGTCATAGCAACATAGCAAAGACGACGTTCTTCCTCCATCTCCTCATGTTCGCCAATGGAACGGGTTCCAGGGAAAATTCCATCTTCCATTGCAATCAAGAAAACCTCGGGGAATTCCAGACCCTTGGCACCGTGCATGGTCATCATCTGAACACGCTCTTCCTTTGGCTTTGTGCCTGCGTCCTCATCCGTCTGGTCACCCAACTGCTCGTCCAGCGCCAGCTCCTCCAGGAATCCGGTCAGAGTCGGATCCATTCCGTTTTCCCGGGTGCGGAGCAGATAGTCCTGAATAATCGACTTGAATTCCATCAAACGATCAATGCGCCGCTGGTTTTCCGGGGTAGGTTTCTCCTCCAGCGAGCGAACATAGCCGCTCTGTTCCAACAAATACTCATAGAACGCAGGCAGATCCAAAATGTTGACCTGCATTTTCAAGTCTTCCATCAGCTTACGGAACAAATCCAGTTTACAGGCCGCACGGCTCAATTCCGCAGGAAGAGGCCCGCAAAGCACCGAAAGCATACTCTCCCCTCGCTGTGCGGCAATAGATTCCAGCGTTTCAATGGTCTTGTCACCGATCCCGCGGGGTGGTACGTTAATAATGCGTTTCAGACGCAGATTGTCGTCGCCGTTCTGGATCAGATACAAATAGGCCATAATGTCACGGATTTCCATGGAGGCAGTCATGGGGTGACGCTGATATACGCTGATACCGTTTCGTACCAGAGTCTGGTAGACCACGTTGGCGTTGGTATTGTTTCGGTACAGGATGGCAAAGTCCTTTTCCTGCTTTCCACTGTTCAGACCTGCCATGATGCGCGAAAGGATATACTGTGCCTCATCATGTTCGTTCATGGCAGTGTAAAACTGAACTTTATCCCCCGCATTATGGTTTGTCCACAGTTCTTTGCCCTTGCGCCCCCGATTGTTGCGGATTACGGCATTGGAGGCATCCAGAATATTCTTGGTAGATCGGTAATTCTGCTCCAGCCGGATCACACGGGCACCCTTGAACTGCTTTTCAAAGGAAAGAATGTTTTCAATGGTTGCTCCACGGAAACGGTAGATTGATTGGTCATCGTCACCGACCACACAGATGTTCTCCCACTTCCCTGCCAGCAAAGCCGCCAGACGGTACTGCAGGTTATTGGTGTCCTGATACTCGTCGATCAGGACATAGCGGAACTTATTTTGATAATATGCCCGCACCTCTTCATTGCTCTCCAAAAGCCGGACCGTATGAAGAATAATATCATCAAAATCCAGCGCATTGGCGTCCCACAGGCGCTTTTCGTAGGCCTGATACACCCGCGCGATTTTGATCATGCGTAAATCGCCGTCTTTCTGGCATTTAGCCATATATGCACCGGACAATTCCATGGCACCCTTTGCCCGGGAAATATACCCAAGTACAGAGCGCGGCGGAAACATTTTATCGTCCAAATCCTGCTCTTTCAGAATCGCTTTGATCAGACGCAGAGAATCATCGTCATCATAGATAGTAAATGAGTTATCAAAACCCAGTTTATCAATATCCCGGCGCAAAATACGAACACATGCCGAGTGAAATGTAGACGCCCAAACATCCTGTGCAGCAGGCCCCAAAATTCGCTCCAGACGCTCTTTCAGCTCACCTGCCGCCTTATTGGTAAACGTAATTGCAATAATCGACCAGGGCGCAGTTGGATCCAAAGCACACAGACGCTCCTGATGCAGCTTTTTTTCCGGAGTCGGATGATAAATGTAGTCCTCCAAAAAAGCTACATCTTCCGGTTTGACCCAGTGCGGAACTTCATCGCTGTCCGAGCCGCGGCCATACTTAATCAGGTTAGCCACTCGATGGATCAGAACCGTGGTCTTTCCGCTGCCGGCTCCGGCCAGCAAAAGCAGCGGCCCTTCGGTACAAAGGGCCGCCCTGCACTGTTCCGGATTCAAATTTTCAAAGTCAAGAGCAATGGCGGCTCGCCTTGCCTGACAAAAGCGCTGTTCCAAATCTCGTTCCAACATATTAAACTCGCTGCTCCGTTCTATTTCGAGGCTGTCATCAATTTATATAATTTTATCGTAAAGTCAAAAACAGGTCAACCCTGCGGGCAAACAATTCTCAAACGAAGATATCAAGATTTCTTTTGATTGATATTGTGTCATTCCCCAATTGCGTGGTAAAATAGCCAAAACAACTGTTTGGAGCTGATGACATATGGAACAGAAACGTGCCAGAGATTTTGGTTTGACCGTGGGCCAGCTCCCCACCGGCCCAAGAAATAAAATCACTGATGTACCGGGAGTCACGGTAGGTCACTGTACCATTGACACCTCAGAGCATAAAACCGGTGTAACCGTCGTTGTGCCCTGTCCGGAAAATCCATTCTTTCACAAGCTCCCTGCCGCCTCCTTTGTTCTGAACGGCTTCGGGAAAACAGCCGGACTTGTTCAGGTAAATGAACTTGGTACGCTGGAAACGCCCATTGCTCTGACCAACACTTTGAACGTGGGTCTTGTTTGGGATGCTCTGGCCGGATACATGGTGGACCGCTGCACCGAAGAGGGCCATACCCTCCGTTCGGTCAACCCCGTGGTTTGTGAGTGCAACGACGGTACACTGAATCATATCCAGCACCGCGCTGTTCAAGCAGAACATGTTCTGAACGCAATTCGGTCTGCATCTACTGATTTCGAAGAGGGTGCGGTCGGTTGCGGCACCGGCATGATCTGCCACGATCTCAAGGGCGGCGTTGGCTCGGCGTCCCGCCAAATTGAACTGGACGGGCAGACCTTCACCCTCGGCGTACTGGCGCAGACCAACCACGGCTGTCTGTCTGACCTGACCATTCAAGGGGAAAATATCGGCAAAGAACTGGCTGAACAGCTGTCCGCCCGCGAACCGGACAAAGGCTCCTGCATCCTGATTATTGCAACCGACCTGCCGATGGATTCCCGCCAGCTTGAACGGGTGGCCAAACGTGCTTCAGTGGGTCTTGCTCGTCTGGGATCTTTCATCGGCCACGGCAGCGGAGAAGTGTTCCTCGCTTTCTCTACGGCAAACCCATGGGACAGCCGTGAAACATCAACACTGCGCCAAGGTGTCTTTTTCTCGGAAGATAAAATGGACCTTCCCTTCCGTGCCGTGGCTGAATGCGTGGAAGAGGCTGTTCTCAATTCCATGCTGACCGCTCATTCCACGACAGGCTGGCAGGGAAAAACTATTCCTGCTTTGACCGAGCTTTGGTCTCCCCCGAAATAAATTTATAATGCGGCAAAGGATCAGGGTTTTCCAGATAGTACAGCCCTGATCCTTTTCATATCAATATTTGTCATGCAAAAAGCCTTGACACGGTTTCTGCCAATCGTTCAACATCGTATAAACTGTTAAATGCAGACAAACTGACGCGAACCGTCCCGCTTTCCATCGTACCTGCGCTTTGATGGGCCAACGGTGCACAGTGCAAACCGGCCCTGACCGCTATATCCGCCTGCCCTAGTTGCTCTGCCACTGTTTCACAATCCGTCCCTCTCAGGCGGAAGGACAGCACTCCGGTTTGGTTTTTCAACCCATGAGTGCGAAACACTTCTATGTCGGGTATTCGTTCCAACTCCCGTGCCGCACGCAGAGCCAGTCTCCGCTCATGGGCCAGAATATTTGATATCCCCTTTTCTTCAATAAACTTCAATCCTTCCAACAACCCGGCAATTCCCGGAATATTATGTGTACCTGCCTCCAGTCGATCCGGCAGGTACTCGGGCATGCTTTGAATCGCCGAAGCACTTCCGGTGCCACCCTCTATCAGCGGTTTAACCCTTTCGTTTGCACAAAGCAGTATGCCCGTCCCCTGCGGCCCATACAAACCTTTATGCCCCGGCGCTGCTACAAATTCCGCTCCCCATTCCTTCATGGAAACAGAAAGACATCCGGCCGACTGGGAGGCATCCACGATCAGAACAACTCCGCGCTCCTTGCACAAGTCTGAAATTTCCTTGATCGGCAGTACATACCCAAATACATTTGACACATGGGTACAGACCGCAACGTCAATACCGCCTTTTAATATCTCATTCGCACGCTCCAGCAGCAGATCCGGTCGAAACAGCGGACCTTCTGCAACACGAACCGACACATTCGGGATCGCCCTCAGTGGGCGCGTCACCGCATTGTGTTCATATCCGGTAATCAAAACCGAGCTTCCCGGCTTCACCGCCGACTTGATTGCAATATTCAGTCCATGCGTCGCATTAAATGTGAACACCACGTTATCCGGCTGTGCCGCACCGAACAGGCGGGCCGCCGCTTCCCTGCATCGAAACACTGTTTCAGCCGCACGCATGGCAGGACGGTGGCTTCCCCTTCCAGGGCTTGCCATCTGTTCCATCGCATGGCAAACAGCAGCAGAGACGGCAGCCGGTTTCTGCATTGTAGTGGCCGCGCTGTCCAGATAGATCACAGACTCACCTCTTTGTAACTTCCGTCTGCAGACATAATATACACACGCTCCGGCGACAGACCGACCCGATTCAAAACCTGCAGCGCGTCGGCAAGCCGCCGTTCAGACACCTTCACCGCATGGCTGCAGCCGGTTTCGGAAACAATTTTCGGTGCACGCATTATATAGGCGGTAATTCCGGCCCGTTCCAGTGCGGCCGCAGTTTTTTGAGCGAAGGTCAAGGACCGGCAGATAATCAGATAATAAACCATATTCACCTCCGTGCACGAAATACACTTGTGAGGACTCAAAAAATGCTCCTCTCGTGCACATTCTATGCACAAGAGGAGCGTTTTGTCAGTTCGCTTTGTTTAGCAAGGCGATTGCCTGTGCCGCCATGCCCTCACCGGAGCCGGTAAAGCCCAGTTTTTCTTCGGTGGTGGCTTTCACATTGACCTGATCCGGTCGTATCCCCATTGCTGAAGCCAAATTCTGCTGCATTTGAGGCAGATATGCAGCAAGCTTCGGTCGCTGCGCCACAATGGTGGAATCCACATTTTGAATTTCCCAGCCTTCACTCGCCAGTTTTCCCGCAACAATTTCCAGAAGCTTTAAACTGTCTGCACCGGAATACCGGGGATCGGTATCCGGAAAATGGCGACCGATGTCACCCATTCCGGCGGCACCAAGCAAAGCATCCATAATTGCATGCGTCAGAACATCAGCATCCGAATGCCCCAACAGTCCAAACTCATACGGAACATCTACACCACCCAGAATCAGTTTACGTCCTTCCACCAAACGATGCACATCGTATCCCTGTCCAATTCTCATTTGCCAATCCTCCACGCAAGAAGAGCCTCAGCCAAAACCAAGTCGGCAGGAGTCGTGATCTTGATATTATCATCCGCCCCTTGTGTAAGTGTTACCTTCATACCCAAGCTTTCTACCGCAGAACAATCGTCGGTGATGGGCAGGTTTTCGTCCACCGCCTTATGCAGCGCAGCTCGGATCAGATCTGCTTCAAACACCTGAGGTGTCTGGACCGCAAACAGTTTTACCCGGTCCGGAGTTTCGGTCACAACACCGTTTTCCGCCTGCTTGATGGTGTCCTTTACCGGAATCGCAGGGGCCGCTGCACCGCATTTTCCCGCAGTCAAAATCACTTCCTGCAAAACACTCTGAGATACAAGCGGACGGGCACCATCCTGAATCGCGATCAATTCCGCCTGCTTGGACACTTCCTGAATCCCCATGTAAACCGATTTGGCGCGGGTTGCTCCGCCAACAACAACTTTGCACACCTTTGTCAAACCAAACTTAGCACACAATTTGCTGACAGGCACCAGCAAATCGTCTCTAGTCACTACAACGATTTCATGGATATACGGGCAATCATCCAGCGCCCGCAGCGTATGAACAATGACAGGGACTTCTGCCAACTCAAGCATGATTTTATCCTGACCCATACGTGTGGACGATCCCGCAGCCACAACAACCGCAGAGCAAAAAGGAATAGTCTCTTTTTTCTTCCGTCTGAACAATCCGGGCAACTTTTCCACCTCCAAAAAACGAGGCGGCCGTTAGGCACGGCCGCCCGTTGATGCCTTGTCTTACTGTATTATGCCAGGGCGAGGTTTATGCGCTCCTCAATTTCTTCATAACTGCTGCTTTGGGATAGAACCAACTCAGAAATCAGAATCTGCTTTGCCGAATGGAGCATTTTTCGCTCCCCGTTGGAAAGGCCACGGTTTACGTCGCGGAGCATGAGGCCCTTGACCACTTTGGCCACTTCCAGCAAATTTCCGCTTTTCAGTCGTTCCATGTTCTCACGATAGCGGCGATTCCAGTTGGTTTCCATTTCAACTTCGATCTCTCCAAAGGCAGCTATCACCTTATCGCCTTCCGATTTATCGATTACCGGGCGCACCCCAATTTCTTCGCAATTTTCCGTGGGAATCATAACCATCATGCCGCCAACTGGCAGCTTCAGAACATAGTAGCTTCGTACGACACCGTTGACCTTTTTTTCTTCAATGTCGTTGATCACACCTGCACCGTGCATCGGATGTGCGATTTTATCCCCTATCTGAAACATGATTCCCACCTCCCCAAAAATAAATATGCAGGAGAACACCTGGGTTTCTATAATTTATTATAGTATTTAATCCAAACTATTGCAAGCAATTTTACCAATTTCTTGTGTATTTTCTAAGTATTGTTCATAAAAACACACAAAATCTCCAAATTTTAATTTTGTTACAACAGGCAACACAATTGAAAAAGGAAGCATATCCCAAAGGATATGCTTCCTTAAATCATGAGTAAAATTACTCGGCAGCCTCTTCAGCAACCTCTTCCACGACTTCCTCCTCAGCCTTGTCAGCTTCCAGCAGAGCGCGGATGGACAGGGAGACCTTCTTGTTCTCCATGTCGATGTCGGTGATCTTGACGTCGACCATCTGGCCCTCGGACAGAACGTCGCCGGGCTTCTCGATGCGGCGGTCAGCGATCTGGGAGATGTGAATCAGGCCGTCAACGCCGGGAACCACTTCAGCAAAAGCGCCGAAGGTCATTAGCTTGACCACCTTGACGTTAGCCACATCACCAACATTGTACTTGCCGGTGAACACAGCCCAAGGTTCCTGAGCGCGATCCTTCATGCCCAGAGAGATCTTCTTCTTCTCGGCGTCGAAGGAGATCACAAAGACCTCGACCTGATCGCCAACAGCAACCACCTCAGAGGGATGCTTGATGCGGGACCAGGACAGCTCGGAGATGTGAACCATGCCGTCCACGCCGCCGATGTCAACAAATGCACCGTAAGAGGTCAGGCTCTTGACGGTACCGGCATACTTCTTGCCTTCCTCGATGTTCTCCCACACGGCAGCAGCCTTGGCAGCACGCTCCTCAGCACCGACAGCGCGGATGGAGCCCACAACGCGGCGGCGGGCGCGGTTGACCTCGGTGATGCGCAGCTTCACCTTGGTCTTCATCAGAGTGGCCATCTCAGCATCGCGGGGCAGACCGGTCTGAGAAGCAGGCACGAACACGCGGATACCCTTCACGTTAACGACGATACCACCCTTGTTCTCCTCGGTAACGGTACCTTCAACAGTAGTCTTCTCCTCGCGGGCCGTCTCGATTTCTTCCCAGTTCTTCACGGTATCCAGACGCTTCTTGGACAGGGTAACAACACCCTCCACGTCGTTGACGCGCATAACGTAAGTTTCGATTTCGTCGCCAACCTTGACAATGTCCTCAACTTTGAGAGAGGGATCGTCGGTCAGTTCGGCAACAGGAATGTAGCCAGCGTGCTTGGTGCCCAGATCAACATAGATCTCAGTAGGCGCAATACCGGTCACGATGCCGGTAACCTTCTCCCCCGTATTCAAAGTTTTGATCGACTTCTCCAGCAATTCAGCAAAAGATTCCTCGATCTCCATGATTTCGTCGCTCATTTTGTCAAATACCTCCTTTATGATCCACCCGGGTGTAGATGCACCCGCGGTGATTCCAACCAAAGCCGCCCTTTTAAATTGGGCGGGATCCACTTCATCTGCCCCTTCAACTGCGAGCACAGTAGGACAGAGAGCGGCACATAACTCGGCAAGTCGTTTCGTGTTGGAACTATTCGGGTCACCGATGACGATCATCGCGTCACAACGGGCCGCCAATTCCTGTGCTTCTGCCTGCCTTTTGTACGTAGCACCACATATTGTATCAAATATTTCTGCATTTGTACACACTTTTTTTATTTTTTCCACGCAGTCTTTCCAGAGTTTTTGCGTGGAAGTGGTCTGAGATACCACTGTAACAGGAAGATTCTGAACATCCGGGGTTTTGGACAGCCAAAAATCAACCTCATCCGGACCGCTCAGGACAACGGAATTTCCACACCAACCGGCAATAGCAATCACTTCAGGGTGGTTCGGATTTCCGATAATTACCGGTATACGGCCCGTTTTCTCCGCCTCTTCCACAATGCGATGAATTCGGGACACATTGGGGCAAGCTGCATCGATGATGCAATTCCCGTGCTCTTCCAGGTACCGATGCACTGCACGGGCTTCGCCATGAGACCTCAATATTACGGTTGCGCCCTCAGGTACTTCATCCATGGAGTTGACGACAAAAACACCCGCATCCGCCAAGCGTTGGGTTACATGCCTGTTATGGATCAACGACCCCAGCATGACACATCGTTCCGCGCTATCCGCAGCCTGTTCCGCCAATTCTACCGCACGGCGCACACCGTAACAAAACCCTGCGCTTTTCGCCAGTTCCAGTTTCATTTTGCCTGTTCCTCCAGCGCATGAATGCGGTTCATCAGGTCCTCTGCAATCTGTTGGTATTCTTCTGCTGAGCCCTTTCTGTTCGCCACCTGAGGTTTGTACGGCTCACCGATCACGACCTTGGTTATACGGAACCAACGTTTCTTCTCCGGAATGAATACAGGAATCAACATGGCTCCCGTACGAACGGCAAGCATGGCTGCACCGGCTTTTGCCTCACTTTCGTTGCCATCCTTGTCCACCCCGTTTTTGATGCGGGTACCTTCCGGGAACATCAACACGCTTTCTCCGCTCTTCAAATACTTCATAGCTGTTTTAATGGCGCCAACATCCGACTTGCCACGTTCCACACCAAAGATGCCGGCTTGCTTCAAAAGCCATCCAAGCACGGGAATCCGCATCAATTCCGCTTTCGCCATTACATGCAGATTCCACTTCACGCCAAGGGAAGCAATCAGACATAACGGGTCACTCATACCGGTATGATTGGCACAGAACAGCCCCCCTTCCGCAGGGAGCCGTTCCCTCCCCACCAAACGACAGGGATGGACCAAACAGAAAAAAGGTGCCGCAATACACCACAAAATGGTGAATACGACCTTCATTCGTTTCATACGCCAAGACGCTCCTTCACGGTGCTTAACAGCAATTCTTTGCTCTCCTCCAGCGTATTGCCTGTTGTATCCAGCAGCAAGGCATCTTCAGCCTGTTTCAGCGGTGCCGCAGCACGATGGCTATCGTTGTAGTCGCGCTGGATCAGGTCTTTCAGCACGGTGTCATAGTCTGTCTGCTGGCCGCGCTGGAGCAGCTCCTCATAGCGGCGACGGGCCCTATCTTCCGGATCTGCAGTCAGGAAAATCTTAATCTGTGCGTCAGGCAGAACAACGGTACCGATATCACGGCCATCCATAACCACATTGTTCGTGCGAGCAAAGCTTCGCTGCATATCAAGCAGAAATGTACGCACCTCGGGAATGGCAGAAACTGCCGAAGCATATGCGGAAATTTCGTGCTGACGAATTGCGGTGGTAACATCGTCGCCATTCAAATACATATGCTGCAAACCGTCTTCTCCGTAATTCATGTCGATCTGAATGGAGTCCAACAATGCAGTCACTGCAGGGCCGTCCTGAGGATCCACATCATTCTTCTTTGCATAAAGACCCACAGTACGATAAATTGCACCGGTGTCCACATAGAGGAAATTAAACTCCGAGGCAACCATCTTTGCCAGGGTAGACTTACCTGCTCCGGAGGGACCGTCAATTGCGATACTGTAAAAACTCATTCCAATTCTTCCTTCCTGTATTGTGCTGCAGCCTGTCCGGCAGCATAACCGGTTGCCCAGGCAATTTGTAAATTAAATCCGCCGGTATAAGCGTCCACATCAATAATCTCACCAGCAAAAAACAATCCCTGTACCAGTTTGGACTGCATGGTTTTGGGATCGATTTCCGACACCTTGATTTCACCTGAGGTGATGATCGCTTCTTCCACCGGACGGGTTCCCGTCACCTCGATCGTGAAACACTTTAACAATTCCAACAGGCGGCGCCGTTGCTGCCGCGTAATAGAATGAACTTTGGTATCTCCCGGTATTCCTGCGCGTTCTACCATAACAGGAACCATGGCTCTGGGAAGCAAGGCACCCAGCGCATTGATAAAGTCACGATTCGTCTGTTCTTCAAATTCACGAAGCAGACGTGCATCCAGTTTATCTTCGTCCAACGCAGGCTTTAAATCAAGACAGACGGTGTACTGCTCTTTGTCGAAGCGGCGTAAATGAGCCGATGCACTGAGGATCAGCGGCCCGGAAAGTCCAAAATGAGTAAACAGAAGTTCACCCTGATCCTGATAAACCACTTTACCCTTCCCGTTTTTGATCTTCAACCCGGTATTTTTCAGGGATAAGCCCTGCATTGCCGTGCAGCAAGGGTCATCCGAACAAAGAGGAACTAAACTGCCCTTTGGCTGTACGATGGTATGTCCCAATTTGCGGGCCATCTCGTACCCGTCTCCGGTGGAGCCAGTCAGAGGATACGACATCCCGCCGGTTGCAAGGATAACCGTATCACACGGCAGATCACCTTGTTCCGTCTGAATCGCGCAAACATTACCGTCTTCCACGACAATCCCATGGGCACGGGTTTCCCTCACATCCACCTTTCTGCGGCGCAGTTCACGCAGCAGGGCGTCGATGATGTCAGAAGCTTTATCGGATTCAGGAAATACTCGATTACCACGCTCAACCTTAAGCTTCACTCCGAGTTTTTCAAAAAATGCCATGGTTTCGATTGGCGAAAACCGATCCATTGAACTGTAAAGGAATTTTCCATTACAGGGCGTGTTGCGCAACACTTCATCCGCACTGCAATAGTTTGTCACATTGCAGCGGCCTTTCCCTGTAATATAAATTTTCCGGCCAACCTTTTGATTGCGTTCCAGCAAAGTAACCGCTGCCCCTGCGGACGCAGCCGAAATAGCCGCCATCATTCCGGCAGCACCGCCGCCGATCACAATACACTCAGGTTTCATGTTCTGCCTTTTCGTATACTTCATATTCGTCCCAGATTTCTTCCAGGGTTTCAAATGTATGGGCCAAATCCTCTTTTTTCTTGCGGCTGACTGCAACAATCAAGGCGTTGACCAAGCTCAACGGAGCAACAAGAGAATCCACAAAGGATGCCATATCACTCTTGGCCAGCAATGTATGGTCAGCTGTGGCTGCAAGAGGAGATGCCGCACTGTCGGTGATAGCAATTACCTTGGCTTTCCGATTCTGCGCAAAATGCATAGCCTGCACGGTTCGGCGGGAATAACGCGGAAAACTGACACCAATAACAACATCGCCTTCGCCAACACGCAGCAACTGCTCAAACATTTCACTAGCGGAATTACTATGTACCTGTACAACATTATCAAAAATCAAATTAAAATAAAACCCAAGGAAGCTGCTGACCGCAACCGAAGATCGCACACCAAGAATATAGATGCGCTTGGCATCCACAATAGCATCCACCGCCCCAGAAAAGTCAGCCCGACTTACTTCCTCAAGGGACAGTCGAATTTTATCAATATCTGATTGCATGACCATGGAAAGAATATCGTGGTCGCCGTAGCGGTCATTTGCCACTTCGATGCGCTGGATCGAAGTCAGCTTGCTGCGGATCATCTCCTGCAGTGCTTTCTGCATAGCAGGGTAACCGTCATAACCAAGCTCTGCAGCAAAACGAACCACGGTGGACTCACTGACGTTTACCGTCTTGCCCAGCTTGCTGGCAGTCATAAAGGCAGCTTTATCATAAGATTCCTGAATAAACGCAGCAATTCGCTTCTGTCCCTTGGAAAAGGTAGACATATTGCTTTGAATCAGCTGAAGAACATCTTTGGGCATAATCATCCCTCCAAAAAACATTGCAGAAAAACCTTCTGCACCAAAGGTTTTCGCACCTATCCATCTTAGCTTTATCCAGCAAAAAATGCAATAGAATTCTGCAAGTTTTGTAAAACTTCTTGCAAATTAATCCTGCTTTAAGTATTTGATTTCTGCAGAAGTCAGTGGTCGCCAGGCTCCTTTAGGAAGATCTCCCAGCAATAGTTTCCCCTCCCGCACACGTTGGAGTCGCGTTACCTTCAGACTGCCGGCTGCACACATACGTCGCACCTGTCTTTTCTTGCCTTGATGAATGATAAAACGCAGCTTTCCGCTATTTCCGTTATCCTGCAGGACGTCGATCTGCGCAGGAGCCAGCAGTTGCCCATCCATGGTCAACGGACCGCGCAGAATGGGCAATGCACGTTCGATAGAGCCGTTTACCCAAACATAATATTCTTTCTCCACCCGAAAACTGGGATGAAGCAATTTATGCGTCACATCACCATCGTTGGTCAGAAGGAGTAATCCCTCGGAATTCTGATCCAGCCGACCCACCGGCCAGACACGCACGGGGACATCCCGGATCAAATCAGCCACCGAGGGTCTGCCCTGTTCATCGGACAATGTAGTAACATAACCAACCGGCTTATGGAGCATGAGATATACAAATTCCTCATTTCCTCCCGATACAGGCTTTCCGTCCAGCGTGATCTGATCGATCTCAGGGTCCGCTTTTTGTCCAACCGTCGCAGGCTGCCCGTTGACCAGAACTCTTCCTGCTCGAATGTAATCCTCTGCCGCTCTGCGGGAGCATGCCCCTGCAGCAGAGAGTATTTTTTGCAGCCGTTCTTCCATACGCTGCCTCCTATGTTGTCAATTCAATCGCTCACACAGCCGCTCCCACAGGGTTTGTGGCTTAACAATATCGCAGAAAACCGTTCGTCCGGCAATCAAATCGGTTTCACCAATCCATGTTTCACCCAAGTAAAACGACAGTTTCCCCAAGCGTTCTCCTGCCTTGATCGGCGCAATGAGCGAATGATCCAGAGTAATCGTATGCCGTGTCTGTTCCCCATCGGCCAATGGAAAGAATACATCCCGGCCTGCTACAGCCGGAACAAAACGAACAAGGCCTCCCTGTACCGGAATCTGTTGAACCACTGCCTTGTCCACACAAAGCGCTTTCGGCGTAAAGTTTTCAAACCCGTAATCAAACAGCGCCGCATGATCGTTCCAGTCATCCGGAGCATTTAACGTCACCACAATCAATGTCTGTCCATTTCGTCGGGCAGCCGATACCAGAGTACGTCCCGCCGCCTCGGTAAATCCGGTTTTCATACCGATGCAGCCCTTATATTGCCAAAGCAACTTGTTGTGGTTGACAAAGGTTCTTGTTCCAAGCGTAACAGATCTGGTTGCCGCGATCGATGCCACCGCTTTATTTTCGCAGCAGGCCCGGGCAAGCAGAGCCATGTCATAGGCCGTGGAATAATGTCCCTCTTCACTCAAACCGTTTGGATTGGTGAAGCGGGTCTGCTGCATCCCCAACCGCTGTGCGCAAAGATTCATCTGCTCCACAAATGTTTCCACACTGCCGGCGCAATGGGCCGCAACCGCAACTGCGGCGTCATTACCGGAATTGAGCAAAAGGCCGTAAAGCAGCGTTTCCAGCGTAACCGTTTCTCCCGGCCGCAGATAAATGGAAGAACCTTCGATTCCCGTCCATTCCGGTCGGATGGTCACTTCTTCCTTCGGATCGCGGCCGCTTTCTACCGCAACCAATGCCGTCATCAGCTTGGTAGTGCTGGCTATGGCCCGTTCTTCACGAGCGTTTTGCTCAAAAAGAACCCGCCCGCTCTCTGCGTCCATCACGATAGCACTGGCTGCAGAAAGTTCGGGCGGGCTGGATGCTTTTACAGAGACCGCCGGAATTAAAAGCAGCGCAACAATTGCAGCAACAATTTGTTTCAACGTTCATCACCTTGTATCAGTACAGATGATGAAAGTATTCCCTCAGAACGTCTCTTTATCCTCTTTCTTCTTTTCCAGGAAGGCGGTAACCTTATCCACCACTTCAGGAACGGTATCGATCAGACGGTCCACCGTATTGGAACCCGACGGGTCAACCGGCAGCACACGCACCGAATCGCCCTTCACGATCAGAAATGCCACCGGAGAGATCTTCACGCCAGCACCGCTTCCGCCGCCAAAGGTGTTTGCTTCACCGGGTTTTTTGTTCTTGGACACATAGTCGGAACCGCCCGAAGCAAATCCAAAGGACAGCTTGGAAACAGGAATCAGCGTAACTCCGTCCGGCGTGGTAATGGGCTGACCCACAATGGTGTTCACATCCACCATTTCACGAATCTTCTGCATGGTCGTGCTCATCAAGTCATTGATGGGATGATTTTTCTCACTCATGCCTGCACCGCCTTTTCATTCTCAGTTATTTCTGATTTCTCCCGGCGAATGCCGAGATAGATTTTTAATGCCTTAATTCCTAAAATCAAAGCCAGAGAAACACACTGGCCAATGGTTATCGTAATCCGGGCATCTCCTGTAAATTCAGGTTTTGTCCGCTCAAAATCCACATTCACGCTCAAATCACGCTCTTTGACCTTGAAATTATGCTCAACCGCAGGCCAAAGAATACCCATGGCAGCATTTCCTGCGCCATATCCTTTTGCCGCATCGGCAGGATCTTCCGCTCCCCATATGATATGGAGCGTAACATAGTCGATCCGAATTTTCCGCTTCAGGCGTCCGGCAGCCTCGCCCACCAGCGGCAGGAAACGAAGGGCAACCGACACGGTATCCTTTAATGCTCGCTTAGACTTGGCTGCACCGTCTGCAGCAGGCTGTTTGTCCGCTTCCTTCGGCTGTTTTGGCTGCTTTTCTTTTTTTGGCGTTTGAGCCGGCAGTATTCGGATTTGCTTCGGTCCAAGCTTGACATCCAAAAAGAAACCGGCTTCCGAATAGGCAGCTGCTGCTCCCACTCGGATTCGCCCAAGCAACCAAAGCACAAGCAATACGCTGACAAGGACGAGCCAGAATGTCATACATTCTCCTCCAATACCTGCTCTGCCTGAGCGGCCTGCAGTTGCTCAAGCCGTGACTGCATTTCCAACGTGAGCTGACCGTCCTCCGGCGTGGAAGAAGGCAGCTCAGGCAGTTCGTCCAGATTGGACATGCCAAACGAGCGCAGGAAATTCTTGGTGGTACGGTACTGAATGGGACGTCCGGGCACAGCCAGACGTCCAGCCTCCTCAATCAGCTCGCGCTCAAGCAAAAGGCCCACGGTATAAGAACTGTCCACACCGCGCACTTGATCAATATATGCGCGGGTAACAGGCTGGTAATATGCAATGATGGACAAAACCTCCAGTGCAGGCTGCGACAGCTTGGCAGGCTTACGACTTTCAAAGGTTTTGCGGATCAAATCGGCATATTCGGGTGCGGAACACAGCTGATAAGTATTATCCATACGAATCAGGCGAAGACCACGGCGTTCATAGCTGTACCGATCGGCCAAGCGCTGACAGACGGCAGCAACCGTTTCCTTATCCATTTCCAATGTCAGGCAGATACGATCCACATCCACCGGCTCACCGGCCGCAAAGAGGATGGCCTCCAACGCAGCTTCCATTTCTTTCAATTCCACAGGTCATCCCTCCTTAGTAAGTATCAGCAGAGAAATCTTCCATGGACTCCCCTTCATCGGTACAGGTAATCGTACAGTCGGTTTCCGTACCTGCAAGGCGTACACGGCGTGCCTTACAAAGCTCCAGAACCGCAAGAAAGGTCGCAACGATTTCAGAGCGGCTGCGATTTCCTTTGAACAGCGCACGGAATCGGGTCACACCAAAGCTGAGCAGCCGGCGAATGACCTCAGTTGCCTTGTCCGAAACAGGATAAGGCTCACGCCCGACAATCCCCTCAAAGGCAGCCATAGGCGGCGGCAATTTGTTGCCGATCCGGTCCATAACCACCGCCATGATTTTACGAAGATCCTCTTTATCGTGTACATACCGGTACACTTTATCCACCGGAATGTGCTCCGGAGTTTTGGTAATGTAATCACGCCCAATGGCATAGCGCTCGGCCATTTGCGGAACGACGGTCTTGATGCGGCCATAGTTTTCATGGCGCTGATGCTCTTCCAGCGAGGCAATCAGCTGCTCCATCTCGGACAAGGCTTCTTCATCATGAATAGACAAAAGCATACGGGTCTTGATATAGACCAGGTGGGCCGCCATAGAGACAAAATCGCTGGCCACTTCCAGATCCATCTGCTGACGCTTTTCCATCCACTCCATGTATTGATCGAGAATCAACGAGATTTGGATATCCTTGATCTCCATTTTATTTTTGCTGAGCAGGTGAAGGATCAAGTCCAGGGGGCCAACAAAATCCTCCATATCCTCCTGTTTCGCTTTAACTACCTTTTCCAGATGAAATACAGGACTCTCCATCAGGCTCCCCTCCTTCCCTTCACAAAAATCAGAACATTGCTGTAATCAAGTCATAGGGCCACTGTGCCAGGTCCATAAGCCCTTCCGAAATAAAGCTGCGCACCGCATAAAGAGGCACATCCAGCACTCCCAGCCACAACAGCGCCATCAGGACAATCGTACCGGCGAATTCATATCGCAGAATCTTGTAATAAATCCGATCGGGCAGCAGAACTCCAAGGATTTTTGACCCGTCCAGCGGTGGAAACGGGATCAAGTTGAATACACCAAGGCCAATACTCAGACTGGCGGTCAAAACACAAAAATCCAAAACGCCTTGCGACAAATTCGAATACGGCACATCATTAACTGTCAAAACACCTAAAAATGTATAGGCCAACAGCATCATGACATAGGCCAGAATAAAGTTGGACACTGGGCCGGCCAATGCGGTGATGGCCATACCGCTTTTGGGCTTTTTGAAATAACGGGTATCCACCGGAACCGGCTTGGCCCAGCCAAACCCCACCAACAGCATCATCAATGCGCCAAAGGGATCAATGTGACGCAGCGGATTCAGAGAAAGCCGCCGCTGTGCCTTGGCCGTGGGATCACCCAGTAAGTAGGCGGCAACACCGTGGCTGACCTCGTGGAAAACGATGCAGAACAGCACCGCCGCCACTCTTAAAAGCAGCTGAACCAGACTACTCCAATCCATATTGTCCAAAAACGCGGAAAGTTCCTGCAAGATCTGCCCTTCCTCTCGATGATCCGGAATAATAGATTATATCAAATCACACCTGATTTGACAAGGTTACATATCGTCAAGGATCTGCTGCAGATCCTCCTTGGTATAGTTATAAACCGCATCGCAGAACTGGCAGGTCAGCTCGGCACCATCCTGCTCCTCGATCATGGCTGCCAGTTCTTCCCTGCCCATGCTGATCAATGCGTGGGTCACACGCTCCTTGCTGCAGTAGCAACGGTATTCTACGGGATGGGTCTCCAGCACTTCCAATTCAAATTCTGACAGAACGGAACGCAGCAGCGTTTCGGCATCCATGCCGCCTTCCAGCGCGCGGCTGACCGAACCGACACGGCGTACACCGGCTTCGATTTTCTCAATGACCGACTCGTCGGCACCGGGCAGCAGCTGGATCAGATAACCGCCAGCCGAGGTAACGCTCTGATCCACTCCGATCAGTACACCAAGGGCGCAGGCTGTAGGGATCTGCTCGCTTTCCACGAAGTACATGGCGATATCGTCTGCAATCTCACCGGTAAACAGACCGATGGAACCCACATAGGGTTCCTTTAGCCCGATATCCTTAATGACGGTCAGCGTGCCGCTTTCGCCAATGGCTGCACCCACATCCAGCTTGCCGGGTTCCTTTTCCATCAATTCTACCTGGGGGTTCTGGACGTAACCGCGGACATTTCCCTCGCTGTCGGATACCGCAAGGACGGTACCAAGAGGGCCACCGCCCTTGATCTGCAGCGTCACAGCACCCTTTTCTTCCTTCAGGGCATCACCCATCATAGAGGTGCCCATCAGTGCACGGCCCAGAGCCGCCGTAGCCACCGGAAGCAGCATATGAATATTTCTTGCACGCTCCACAAGGTCACGGCCGCTGATTGCGCTGGCCTTGACCGGGGCGTCTTTAGCGATCATTCTGATAATTTGATCCATGTTTGATTATTGCTCCTTTCGCGCGGTGAAAAACACACGCTCTTCTCCGGAACGGGGTGCGCGCAGCTTTAAGTTTCCCCACCTGCGCACATCTGCAAACCCTGCCTCACGCAGGAACTGTTCCAATTCATCCATGGTATATGCGTATTCTTCGTGCACTTCTTCGCCGCGCTCCCAGGTTCCGTCCTCCCGGGCACGAAAGATGTCCATACCATAAGTCAGAATACGGCGGCGCGGGGAATAATCGGCCCGCCAGACGCAGTAGGTGTCCTCGGTCTCATCCAGAAACACCTCTCCATCGGCATTCTCCAACGCCTCAGGAGTCTTCACGTCAAAGATAAACAGGCCACCAGGCATCAGAAAAAGATGCACACGCGAAAAAGCCCGCTTCAGCGCAGCGGGCCTTGTGACGTAATTCACGCTGTCCAGACAGCAGACACAAGCATCGATGGTTCCGTACAAATCCAGCTTTTCCATGGACTGATTCAGAAAGATCGGAGCCTCCGCAGGAAGATCCCGGCATTTTTCTGCCGCAACCGCCAGCATTTCCGCCGACTTGTCTACGCCGATCATTTCATATCCGCGCAGAGCAAGCTCGGTCGTCAGCGAGCCGGTACCGCAGGCCAGATCCAGCACGGTATGCACCGGAATGGCTGCTCTGGCAAAGTGCTTTTCCAGATAATCGGCCCAGGCCAGATAGCGAACGTCGGAGGTCAGCGCATCGTAACTGTCTGCCAGGAACTCATAACTGCTCATTCCTGTTCCTCTTCAGTGGTCGCCTTGATCAGCTGGCTGATGCGGGGCAAAACCGTCTGATAGCCGTCGGCACCGTACTGAAGGGCGCGGTTGACACGGCTTATGGTGGCACTGGAGGCCCCGGTGCGCTCCAGAATATCGTTATAAATCATACCGTCTGACAGAAGTACGGCAACCTCCATGCGCTGCTCCATGGCGCGCAGTTCGGACATGGTGCAGAGATCCTGAAAGAAATTACGAACCTCTTCCACACTCTGCAGGGTCAGGATGCTCTCATACAGGAGTTCGCTTCGGATCTGATCTTTTTTGTTTGCTGCCATAATAATCTCCCATTCCGCCGCTGCATGCGGCACAAATAGAAATATAATTTTCCCCCGGCGGTATGGGGGATTTTTGCCATCGTCGCCGGTTGCCCAAATGGGCGAGGCGATGGGCCGTAATCAAATGCAGTGTAATTGTTCACACTGCTGCCTTCTTGAGGTCATTCTTTAGTCTTTTACATTTTATCAATTCAGATCGTGAAAGTAAAGAAGGATTTTATATTCTCACCAAACTTTTCCTTCTTCATACATTGGTAAAAAGGGGGTATATACATGGAAACCACTATTTCTCCCGTTTCGACAGAAACATGGCAACGCACGATGAAATCAAAAGGAATAAACGTACTGCATATTTCTGTGCAACGCCCTTCCTTTCCCGGCTCCGGTAAAAAACGAAGGATGGAGCATTATTTCGCGCAGATGGCACTGCAATGGCAAACAAGATGGGAAAATGACCTTTATCAAAAAGCTTGCCTGGCATTTGAAGACCGGCAGAGCGATCCCGCATTCCAACCATGGTGTGCATCATTTCATTACGAAATCACTCTTTGGAACCCACCTCTGCTCAGTATTCGCATCAACGTTCAGGAACAGGGCCCCGTTGCGCTCCCCGTCTCACTCTGTATCGGTGAAGTTTGGGACTGCAGCAGCGGATATCCCTGTTCCCTTCGTACATTTCTTCCGGCAAAACCGTATCGCTGGAAAAAGCATCTGATCCTTCAGCTGCAGCAGCAGGCAGAGCAGCGTCTGGATTCCGGAGAATCTCTACTTTATCCGAACTGTCTTTCTATGATAGAGCAAACGTTTGACCCAAGCCGCTTCTACCTATCCGAACACGGACTTGTAATATTCTACCCGCTATACTCTCTGGGTTCTTATGGCGAGGGAATCCCCACCTTTACCATCCCGGTTTTATAAAGATCTCAGGCAAACAAATTCCGCGCACTGTCCAGTACGGCACAACGGTGATAGCGCACAAAGTCAGGCATGAGTTCCGGATGCTCCACATTCAATGCAGTTAGAAACAGTTGCGGATTCAGGCCGGGATTCTGGGCACTGATAATTGCATTAAGAACGACTGTGTTTTCAATGCTTGTAACGGAAAACGACTTTACAAGCGGAATGATGTCAACAACCGTTTCACCTATCTTGGATTTCTTCGACTTTTTGCTGACCGGCAAACTCTCACGCCCCAGCATTTCCTGCCAGACTTCGGCAGCACCGACGGGAACACCATCGTCGTACTCCATGGTCAACCGATACTCAACCAAAGAAAGTTCCTTTGCCTTGAGACCACCTTCGTAGCAGCGCTCCACCGTGATGCCCTCAGGCAGAACAGCGTTCAGCCGGGCCGGTACTTCCTCGTGCCGGGTCTCACCCAGCAGCTGGAACTCCAGCACCTCACACTCACTGGAAAAACCCAGAGACAGGGGCAGCAGGATCGAAATAAACGGATGCGGATTAAAGCCTTCGGTATGTTTGATGGTCAGGTCGGCGCGTTGGAAGGCACGCTGGAATGTACGCATCAGATCAAGATGAGAGATGTATCTTGCCCGTCCGGTCTTGGAAAACAGCAGTCTACTCATCGCACTTCCCTCCCGTATACAACTTATCGGCACCGCAGGCCATGCACTGCACGCGGCAATCCGGGGTAATCACACCCTTATAGCACTGTTCGCGCTCACGCCAGAAGTAGTTGGGACGCACACCCACCGAGGTCACCGACCAGGGCAGAATCTCCTCCTTGCCGCGCTCACGGTTGGCATAGAATGCCGGATCCACACCGCATTCTTCAAATGCTTTCAGCCAGCGGTCCATATTGAAATATTCGCTCCAGGAGTCAAACTTGGCTCCGCTGCGCCATGCCGTTTCGATCACATTGGCCACACGGCGGTCACCACGGGAGAACACGGCCTCCAACACACTGGTTTCGGGATCGTGCCAGTTGTAGTGGATGGAGCGGTCTTTAATGTTCTCGCGCAGCAGATTCACGCGGCGGAAATACTCCTCACGGGAGATCTGCCCCTCCCACTGGAATGGGGTGTGTGCCTTGGGCACAAAGAAAGAGGTGGACACGGTGATGTGAATACCGCGCTTCTTGTTGGTGGAGTACTCGCGCCAGCACTGCAGCACCTTATTGGCCAGATCGGCAATGCCCAGCACGTCCTCATCGGTCTCGGTGGGCAGACCCAGCATAAAGTACAGCTTCACGCGGCTCCAGCCGCCCTCAAAAATCATGCGGGCAGAGCGCAGAATTTCTTCCTCGGTAATATTCTTGTTGATGGCATCACGCAGACGCTGGGTTCCGGCTTCGGGCGCAAAGGTCAGGCCGCTCTTGCGCACCTTTTCCAGCCGCTCCATCAGACCCAGAGAGAAGTTGTCAATGCGCAGCGAAGGCAGCGACATGCTGATATCCCGCGGTTCGCAGTAGTCCAGCAGACCGTCACACAGGCTTTCCAGAGGGCGGTAATCACTGGTGGAAAGAGAGGACAGGGTCATCTCCTGATAGCCGGACTGCTTACAGGAGTCAATGCCCTGCTGCACCAACAGCTCAGGCGACTTTGTGCGAACCGGGCGGTAGGCGTAACCGGCCTGACAGAAGCGGCAGCCGCGGATACAGCCGCGGAACACTTCCAGCATGACTCGGTCGTGAACGATCTCGGTGGAGGGGATGATGGTCTTGACCGGGAAATAGGCCTTGTTCATATCCTGCACGATGCGCTTGGTCACGGGCAGAGTGACACCCTCGGCAGGCGTGATGGCCGCGATGGTTCCGTCCTCGTTGTATGTAACATCACACAAAGAGGGGACGTACAGGCCGGGGATCTGAGCGGCAGCCTTCAAGAACTGCTCCTTGCTCCATCCCTCCTGCTTGGCCTGACGGTAAAGCAGGATCATCTCGACCGTGACATCCTCACCCTCGCCCAGAGAGAAGATATCAGCAAAAGGAGCCAGCGGCTCGGGGTTATAGGCGCAGGTGCCGCCCACTACCACGATATTCTTCAGGCCGGTGCGTTCACTTGCTCGGACAGGCAGACCGGCCAGATCCAACATATTCAGTACATTGGTATAGGCCATTTCATAACCCACCGAAAAGCCGATCATATCAAACTCTTTCAGCGGATCGCCGCTTTCCAGTCCGTACAGAGGGATGCCCTCTTTGCGCATCTCCTCTTCCATATCGCCCCAAGGGGCAAATGCACGCTCGCACCAGACGCCGTCCATCTCATTCATCAGGCCATAGAGAATACGCACACCAAGATTGGACATGCCGATCTCGTAGGTATCAGGGAAACACAGGGCAAAGCGGACATCCACCTGCTCCTTATCCTTTACCACGGCATTGTATTCTCCGCCGGTATAGCGGGCCGGTTTCTGCACCCGGGGCAGAATGCGTTCCAGTTTTTGATTCATAAAGCTCCTCCGTTCATCAAGTCAGTTTGACTCGTACGGTGTATTTCTCCAATAGCTTCAGCGGGCGGTAGGACATCTTGGACTTGCGCAGTCCGGGATCGCCCACGTCTTCTTCCCGGTTGATAAATTGAACATCCTCATTCACAAATTCGCGGGCAAAACACTGCACCAGCTTCTGATATACCCCAGACAATTCGGTATTTGCCTTTTCAATGTGAACAAACAGCGTATCGCGCACGATCTCACCCATGGAAAGACCGACGATTTTTCCCTGCACACGCAGAATCCCGCCAAGGAAGCCGTATTCTTCAAAATGATCCAGCACTTCAAAGACCTTTTCCTCTTCCTCCCGGGCGGTATCTCCTTCTTTGCTGCGCTGCTCGATCAGCTCCTGAAAAAAGAAACGTACTTCTTCCACATGCTCCGACCCCATGCGCTCAAAACTCCAGTCAGGACAATCGCGCTCAAACCGGTTGATGTGGTTGCGCTGCGCCGCAAATTTTTTGCCGGCAAAGGTCACAATGCTCTGGCTTTCGTACAGGTAGTCAAACCAGTCACGGTTTTCTTCCACCTCGGCATCCGGCCAGCGGTTTTTCAGATTTTCCAGATCAAAGGGCGTCACTGTACAGAATTCCAGTTCCATCCCTTTTCCTCTGCAATATTCCTCCACCCGATCCAGCATTCGGTCGATATTCGGCCCGATGGGAAATGTAAATGCATACTTTCCGTCCAAATAGCGGGAACGAAACACAAGGGTGTCCTCTTCAATAACAAAGCAATTATCAAAATAATCACGCCACATCATGGTGCTTCCGATGGTGCAATCACAAAGGCGGCGCTGCTGAATTTCAAAAAAAGGTTTAATCACGGGAACATGCTTCAGTTCCAGTTTTATAAACTGCAAATCACTCATTTTTAACTCCTGTTCTGTTTCCGACTTTTCGGAAAATTGATTATACCAGATAGTGTTATTTTTTTCAATCTGGAAACGACAATTAGTACGTGAATTTTCCCAGAACACAACGGGTATGAAGTAGTATTGCCGCACAAATCAAAAAAATCGCTCATCGGCCATTCGATGAGCGATTGTCATATTGTTTGATTAAAATTAACCCAACAACTCCACTGCTTTTTCAGCAGCAGAAGCCGCGTCGGCAGTATATGCGTCGGCGCCGATAGCCTTACAGAATGCATCAGTAATGGGAGCACCGCCCACCATGATCTTGA
>JAZOBG010000149.1:0-34616 GCA_045595865.1 Oscillospiraceae bacterium | reverse complement strand
TGTTCCCGAGGATATGTTCCACAACGACGGCGCCGGCTTCATCATTGACCTGAAAGAGGGCCAGCAGCTGCTGGACGGCAATCAGGCCCTGCAGCTGGTTCGCTACCGTGGTTATCAGAATGCCGATCTGGGCCGTATTCAAACCCAGCAGAAGTTCATTCGGCAACTGGCCAAACAGGTCCTGGCTTGGAGCACCGTATCCAGCATCAATGAGTTTGCTAAAATTTTCTCTACTTATGTTGATACCGATCTTACCGTCACCGAACTGGCGTATTTCGGCATTGCAGCATTGGTTCTGGACTTCACCTCCGATGTAACCTTTACCACCTTCCCCGGTGACGGCATGACCACCTATCTGGGCATCCCTTACTATTATGAACTCTATCCCGAGGAATGCCTGACCATCATCAACAACACAGTTAACCCCTACACCACCCACATCACCGATACCATGACCAACTTCTTCCAGGTCGACTAAGTCCATGAAACACAATTACACCCGTCTGCGCCTTCGGCTGCTGCTGACCGTTCTCCTCTCCACACTGGCCGCCGCTTTTCTGATCTGGCTGGCCGTGGAACTGCTGGTGGATGGCGTGCTGCAGGAACCCTTTGCCGAGGCCTTTGTCTCGGTGGTGCAATCCCTGTTCGGTCAAAGCGAAGAGGCTGCTTTGAACCTGTACCATCGGACCGTCCGAAGCCACAAGGCATTGTATATTGCCGTCTGTCTGCTCATTGTCATGCTGGTCGCTTTCTATGTGGCACTGGGTTCCTTTACCCGCCGACTCAATCAAATCGGTGCCGGTCTGCATCAGGTGGCCGAAGAAAGCAGCGAACCCGTGGAGTTGCCCCGGGAACTGGCTCCGCTACAAACCGAGCTGTCTGCCCTGCAAACCACTTTGCAGCTCCGTGAACGGCAGGCCAGAGAGGCCGAAACGCGCAAAAACGACCTGTTGGTCTTTCTCGCTCACGATCTGAAAACTCCGCTGACCTCGGTCATCGGGTATCTGACTCTGCTGCGGGATGACCCTGAGTTGCCGGCCGAGCAGCGTACCAAGTATACCGGTATCGCATTGGACAAGGCCCTGCGGTTGGAAGATCTGATGCTGGAGTTTTTTGAGATCACCAGAGAAAATCTGCATCAGACCCCCACCGAATGGGCCGAAATTCAGTTGTCCATGCTTTTGGAGCAACTTGCTGACGAGTTCATGCCGCAATTTCAGGACAAATCCCTTCGCTGCCACACCGGGATCCATCCCCACATAACCGTGATGGGAGACGCCGATAAGCTGGTCCGTGTTTTCGACAACGTACTGCGCAATGCCGTTAATTACAGTGTCGAGGGCGGCATCGTAGAAATCGAGGCCTTTCCCGAAGGGCGTGATGCCGTCATCGCCATTCGAAACGAGGGCCTGGGGATCCCCGAACAGGAGCTGGCCCGTATCTTCCAGAAGTTTTACCGTCTGGACAGCGCCCGTTCTACCCGTACCGGCGGTGCCGGTCTGGGTCTGGCCATTGCCAAGGAGATTGTGGAAGTCCACGGAGGCACCATTCACGCTGAATCCAACGGACACAAAACATCCTTTATCATCCGTCTTCCGCAAAAATAAAATAATAACAGGCACCGTTGACGGTGCCTGCGTTCTGTCGAAAAACTCCTGTTCCCTCTTGAGAACAGGAGTTTTGGCGTGTATAGAAAAATATTCAAGATACGAAACCGTGTCCACCGGATCGTTTCGTGCCGTTGTATGCCGCAGCGTTTTATCTTATGCCCAGTCGGGCATGGATTCGAAACTGATGGTTTTCCCTTTGTGCGGAAATGTGATTTTACAGGAATACAGCATGGGTTCCGTTTGTTCCGCACGGGAACCGTATTTGTGATCTCCCACCAGCGGAAACCCTCGGCTGGAAAACTGGACTCGGATCTGGTGGCTGCGGCCTGTATGAAGCCGCACACGAACCAGACTGGTCTTTCCTTCACGCAGGCGGCGAAATTCCAACCGAGCCTTTTTCACTCCGCTCCGCTGACGCTTGACCACAAAAACCTTGTTTTTCGCACTGTCTTTCCAGAGCAGATCCTCCCAGTCTCCCTCCTCCGGAGGGGTTCCGTGCACCATGGCTACATATTCCTTGATCATACTGCCTTCCTGCACGGCTCGGGACAGAGCGGCAGCGGCAGCTCTGGTTCGGGCGTAAACCATCACTCCGCCCACGTTCCGATCCAGACGGTGTATGGTATAAATCTCACCGCCCAGAAATTCTTTTAACATCGCAGGCACCTGATGTTCCGAGTCCAGCCCCACCGATTTAATACAGACCACAAGGTCGTTGTCGTGAAATAAGAGTTCCATGCAAACACCTCATTATCATTTTACAACGAAGCCCGCGCCAAGGCAAGAAAAAGCCGACCTCGTCTGAGGTCGGCTTGCACGGGAATCAATGTACCTGCACACGGGCAGCAATGTCCTTGCGGTACAGCACCTTGAACAGGGTGCGCACCAGCGGCTGAATGAAAAACAGCTGGGAGAAGAAGGCGAAGGGGAAGTTGAAGCAGACCAGCTTCAGCCAGTTGGCCAGCAGGGTCAGGATGTGGAAACCTTCATAATAGGGGTAATACAGCCATGCGGCAATAAAGCTCATGGCGGGACACATCAAACCGACGGTAGCACAGATGATGGCAGTTTCAAACAGGACGGGGTGGGTCTCCCGGGGGTTGAAGTTTTTGGCCGCCAGCTTGAAGGAGCAGGGGCTGCCCATAACGTTTTCCAACAGCAGGGCCAGACAGAATTCCACCACCACAACGGCCCAGATGGGCACCATGCGGCCGCACATGTACACGCCGCCCTGAGCGTTGATGGCATCCAGCACACTGCCTGCGCCGGTGACTGCCTTCAGGGTGGCTCCGTTGACCACATAGAGGCTGTAGAACACATAGCCGTGGACAGTGAAGATGACCGAAAGCAGGGCAAAAATGAAACGTTGAAATTGATTGCGGGGCATTTCCAATACCTCTCTTTTCTGAATTTGAGCACAAAAAAACACATGATTCGCCCAATGCGCCCGATCAAAGAAGTCCATGTTCCGTGATCAGATTTACGTACCGGGGTACTACATGTGTCATCATGTGCGTTATGAAATTGACCCTGATAAAGTATCACAAACCGCGCTAGTTGTCAAGTTTTCAGGCCCTTTGAATCCCCTCTTGCACCCAAATGCAAAGTATTGTATGATGAAGAAAATGTATCGAAGCGGGTGCCTTTATGGAACAGAGAAAAACATTTGAACTCTCTTCTTTCTGCCTTCACATTCTGGCTATGGTCTTTATGCTGTGTGACCATCTCTGGGCCACGGTGATTCCGGGCAACGAGTGGCTGACCTGCATCGGCCGCATCGCCTTTCCCATCTTCGCGTTCCTGATTGTGGAAGGATACTTTCACACAACAAACCTGAAATTATATGTGCGCCGTCTGCTGATTTTTGCCGTTGTTTCGGAACTTCCGTTCAATCTGATGACCGGCGGGATCGTAATCAATCCAGCCCATCAGAATGTTCTCTGGACCTTTCTGATCGGCATCGCCCTGATTCGGCTGATCGAATGGGCCAAAGACCATCCGTACAAGATTTGGCGATGGCTGTTGACCGCCCTCGGCATACTGCTTGGATGCATTATCGGCATATTCGGCATGACCGACTATATGCACTTCGGTGTGTTGACCGTGCTGGTCTTTTACCTGTTTCACGGCCGCCGCTGGTGGTGTTTCGCCGGACAGTTGCTCTGTCTCTGGATCATCAACTTTGAAACGATGGGCGGCTGGGTTTATCCCTTTAACCTGTTTGGCCGGGAATTGCTTTTCCCCCAGCAGGGGTTCGCTCTCCTGGCCCTGATCCCCATCTGGCTGTACCGCGGAAAACAGGGACCGTATAATAAAGCTCTGAAATATGCTTACTACGTGTTCTATCCTGTTCATTTATTGATTCTGTATTTGCTGATGCTTGTAATACCATGAAAGGAGGAATGGCCCGTGAAGCCTCTGCTGGCTCCGTTGATTGGCGATGCCGCCACGGTAACCGTCATCGGCCTGTGCAAAAACGCAGGCAAAACCACTGCCATGTGCCGTCTGATTTCAGAGCTGGCGGATGAGTGTCTGGCTATGACCTCCGTGGGCCGCGACGGTGAGCGTACCGACGTGGTCACCGGCACCGAGAAGCCCGAGATCTGGGTGCGCCAGGGAACCCTGTTCGCCACCGCCAAGGGTCTGCTCCCCCTTTGCGATGTGACTGTGGAAGTGATTGCTTCCACCGACGTTCTGACCCCACTGGGGCAGGTGGCGGTATTCCGCGCTCTGTCGGACGGCTATGTGCAGCTGGCCGGTCCTTCCGCCGTAGGGCAGTTGGAACCCCTGAAACAAACCTTCCGGCAGCTCGGTGCCCAGCGTATTCTGATTGACGGTGCCGCCGGACGCAAAAGCTTGGCCGGTGCCGGAGAAAACGGCTGTGCCATTCTCTGCGTTGGTGCCTCCATGGACGGAACCGTGGAACACATTGCAGCCGAAACCTCCCATGTCTGCAATCTGTTCGCAGCCAAACCACTCCGGTTGAACCACCAGAATGTACGGTTTGCCCTCTTTGATCCCACAGGTATCTCTCTTCCATTGGAAACCGGAACCGACGGGATCCCTCTTTGGAAAAGCCTGCCCAAAACCCATTGTATACTCTGGACTTCGGGCGGTGTAACCACCCCCATGCTGCGCACGCTGGCGCAGCGGGGCGCCCCCACCACAATCACGGTTCCCGATGCCACACACTTCCTGTTTGACCGGTCGGCGGCGCAGCTTTTTGCCCGCCACGGCGGTCAGCTGCGGGTAGAGCGCACCTTAAACATCGCCGCCGTCTGCGCCAACCCGTGGTCTGCATACGGCAAACATCTGGAGCAAACCGAGCTGCTTTCGGCACTGCGAAATGCCGTCAGTATCCCCGTTGTTAACGTAAAGGAGGACGAAGCATGAAACTGGATCCTCAACTGAAACAGGACAGCGGCTATTCCTGGGTTCTGTCCAAACTGGAAACCGTCTCTCCCTTCGGCGGCGCAATGGCACGAAATCCGCTGTGGTACGGCCCCGGTCAGGAAAAGGCACTGGCTGAGGAGCTGCTTCGTGTGGAGCAGGCTCTTGCCTGGGACAGCATACATCTGGAGACTCTGATCCACCTTCTTTCGGAATTTCACGACATTCGCTCCTCCTTCCGACGCCACAGCAATGCCCCCATGGACATGGTGGAACTGTTTGAAGTAAAGCACTTTCTGCTCCGTCTGGAGCGTCTGGCAAAAACCTACACCCCCACACCCCTGATCGGTGTCACCGTAACCCCCATGGACGATATGCTGGCCCTGCTGGACCCCAGCGGACGAAAGCTGCCTCCTTTCCATATTGAAGACTCTTTTGACCCGACACTGGAGCGTATCCGCGCTGAGAAAGCGCAGATAGAGCTGCAGCTGCGCAGCGAACAAAACGAGGAATTGATGCGCCGCCGTCAGGAACTGGTCCGCCAGGAAGATGCCGCCGAACTGAATGCCCGGCGGCGACTGACCACCGTCCTTTTGCGTGAAAAAGATCGTTTTCTGAACACCATGGATGCGCTGGGACAGCTGGATCTGTCTGCCGCAAAAGCCAAACTGGCCCGCAAGTACGGCTGCATCAAACCGGAAATCGGCGGAACATCGGTCATGTTCAGCGAAATGATTCACCCGCAGGTGGCCCATTCTCTGGCTGAAAAAGGATTGCAATTTACTCCGGTCTCTGTCCAACTGGAACACGGATCCACCGTGGTGACCGGGGCCAATATGGGCGGTAAAAGTGTGGCCATGAAATCCACCGTCCTCAACCTTCTCCTGCTGCACACCGGATTCTTCGTCTTTGCGCAGACCATGTCCTCCCCCCTGTTCCATGCCGTACATCTGATCGGCGCAGATGGTCAGTCGGTGGAGCGCGGACTCAGTTCCTTCGGGGCTGAGGTAAAACAACTGGATCTGGTACTGCGTCAGGAAAAAAGCCGGTTCTTCTTCCTCGCTCTGGACGAATTCGCCCGCGGAACCAATCCTCGGGAAGGAGCCGCACTGGCCCGCGCTTTGGTCGGTCACCTGAACACGCTGAATTGTGTCGCTTTGATGACTACCCATTACGATTCGGTTGCCGACGCAGCCAAGCGCCACTATCAGGTCGCAGGGCTGGATGAACAGGCCCGAAAGATTGACTATCGTCTCATTTTAAGTCCCCCGGACGCACCCTGCCCACAGGATGCATTGAAAGTATGCCGGCTTTTGGACCTTGACCCCGATCTTCTCCATGTTTTTGAACAGTTTTCTTAATGTTTTCTCCGTTTAATTACGGTTCCCAGAAAATAGTTGACAGAACCAAGGTCATGCTGTAGAATATTTTTGTTAAAAAGGTACAATTTGATATTGTAAAATAGAGGCGCGGAAATTCAGGTAATGCTGTAATGTCAAGGGCGGTCAGGCCCGATGTACAGCACGAATGGAATAACCGCCGAAGGAACGGAACCTGCACCATTCCGGATCCTGGTTTGTAAGCCAAGCGCCTGCAGACTGTCATGGAAACATGAAGAGCTATTTATATTTGTGCTTTTGCACGGATATAAGTGGCTCTTTTTTGTCAAGCGGCCCCTTTCTCTGTTTTTCCGGCAACAACGCAGGACTTTTAACCAGTTGGTACATAAAATGAATATATATGGGAGGAATTGACTATGGAAAAATTGACTTCGATGATCCGCGTACGTATGGGTGCCGAAGACGCACATTACGGCGGCAATCTGGTGGACGGCGCACATATGCTTCACCTGTTTGGCGACGTAGCTACCGAACTGCTGATCATCAGCGACGGTGACGAGGGCCTGTTCTGTGCCTACGATAATGTGGAGTTCCTGGCTCCCGTTTTCGCCGGTGACTTTATTGAGGCAGTAGGCGAAATCACTCACATAGGCAACACCTCCCGCAAGATGACCTTCGAAGCCCGCAAGATCATCGTTCCCCGCCCCGACATCAACGACTCTGCCGCTGATGTTCTGGCCGAACCCATCGTGGTCTGCCGCGCTTCCGGCACCTGCGTGGTTCCCAAGGACAAGCAGCGCATCGCCCGTTAAGGAGGGACAGCATGGAGAAACTGATCATCACTGCCGCCATCTGCGGCGCAGAGGTCACCAAGGAGCAAAACCCCGCCGTTCCCTACACCAAGGAAGAGATGGTTCGCGAAGCCAAGAGCGCCTTTGAAGCCGGCGCCGCCGTCATTCACGTCCATGTGCGCTGGGACGATGGCACCCCCACGCAGGACCGTGAGCGGTTCCGCGAAGTTCTGGACGCCATCCGCGAAGCCTGCCCCGGCGTCATTCTGATCCCCTCCACCGGCGGTGCCGTGGGTATGACCCCCGAGGAGCGCCTGCAGCCCACCGAGCTGTATCCCGAAATGGCCACTTTGGACTGCGGCACCTGCAACTTCGGTGACGATGTGTTCGTCAACGATATGCCCACCCTGCGGGCCTTTGGCAAGCGCATGATCGAAAACAACATCAAACCCGAATATGAGTGCTTTGAGATCGGTCATGTGGATACCGCGCTGGCGCTGGCCAAAAAAGGTCAGGTTCCCGGCGCTCCCATGCAGTTCAACTTCGTGCTGGGTGTTCCCGGCTGCACTCCTGCCTCCGTGCCCGACCTGTGCTATCTGGTCAGCCGCATTCCCAGCGACGCCACCTGGACAGCTACCGGCATCGGCCGCAATGCCTTTACTCTGGCTGCTGCCGCCATTGCCATGGGTGGCAATGTGCGCGTCGGTTTTGAGGATAACCTGAATCTGGCCCGCGGTGTCCCCGCAAAATCCAACGGAGAATTGGTCGCCAAGGTGGTCCGCATCGCCAACGAGCTGGGTCGCGAGATCGCCACCCCCGATGAAGCAAGAGCTATTTTGAATTTGAAATAATAGGAGGACTTGAGTTTATGCAGAAAAAAGGCAATAAGTACGGCACCCATCGCGTCATCGAACCCCAGGGCGTTCTGACCCAGGCCGCTTACAAAATCGACAACAACATGGACGAGATCTACTCCAACGAGATCCTGTGCAACGTCACCGCTCTGAACATCGACTCTGCTTCCTTCACTCAGATCGCTGAGGCCTGTGGCCACGACAACGGGAAGATCGGCGAAATGATCCTCTCTATCGTGAATGAACGCGGCAAGCAGCAGAACCCCGTTACCGGTTCCGGCGGTATGTTCATGGGCAACGTGGCCAAGATCGGCGACGACCTGAAGGGCAAAATCAACCTGCAGGAAGGTGACAAGGTGGTCTCGCTGGTATCCCTGTCCCTGACCCCCCTGAAGATCAACAAAATTCTGGCCATTCACCCCGAAATCGACCGCGTGGATGTGGAAGCTCAGGCTATTCTGTTTGAAAGCGGCATTTACGCCAAGATGCCCGACGATATGCCCGAGCCTCTGGCTCTGGCCGCTTTGGATGTGGCCGGCGCTCCTGCCCAGGCCCGCAAGCTGCCCAAGGAAGGTGACAGCGTTCTGATTCTGGGTGCCAACGGCAAGTCCGGCGTTCTGTGCGGCTACGAAGCCATCAAGAAGGTCGGTCCCAAGGGTAAGGTGGTCGGCGTAGTCCGCAACCCCAAGCAAGTACCCGATCTGTTGGAGTTGGGTGTGTATACCGATGTAGTCGTTGCCGACTGCACCAAGCCCGTGGAGGTTATGGAAGCTGCACTGGCGGTCAACGGCGGCAACGAGTACGACATCTCCATCTGCTGCGTCAACATTGAAAACTGCGAAATGGCCGCCATTCTGCCCGTTAAGGACGATGGTCTGGTTTACTTCTTCTCCATGGCTACTTCCTTCACCAAGGCAGCTCTGGGCGCCGAGGGTATCGGCAAGGATGTCACCATGATCGTGGGCAACGGCTACACCAAGGATCACGCCGAAATAACCCTGAATGTTCTGCGCGAAAATGCAAAGCTTCGCAAGCTCTTTGAGGAAAAATACGTCTGATAAAATTTAATATCATTTTTAAGAGGTGTCAGTCTTATGCAGAAAAAGGGTAACAAATACGGTTCCCATCGTGTCATCGAACCCAAAGGTGTCCTGACTCAAGCCGCATATCGCATTGACAACAACATGGACGAGATTTATTCCAATGAGATTCTGATCAACGTTTCTGCTCTGAACATCGACTCTGCTTCTTTCACTCAGATCGCCAACGACGTCGGGCACGATGAAGAGAAAATTGCCCAACGCATTATGAGTATTGTCGCTGAACGCGGCAAGCAGCAGAATCCTGTTACCGGCTCCGGCGGCATGTTCATTGGCACAGTCGCTCAGATCGGCGATGACCTGAAAGGCAAGATTGATCTGGAAGAAGGCGACAAGGTCGCAAGTCTGGTTTCCCTGTCCATGACCCCTCTGAAAATCAATAAAATTCTGGCCGTCCACAAGCACATTGACCGTGTCGATGTGGACGCACAGGCCATTCTCTTTGAATCCGGCCTGTATGCCAAGCTTCCCGACGACATGAGCGAAGAACTGGCACTGGCCGCACTGGATGTGGCCGGTGCTCCCGCCCAGACCGCCAAGCTGGTCACCGACGGTTCCAGCGTACTTATCCTGGGCGGTGCAGGAAAATCCGGCATGCTCTGCTGTTATGAAGCCATGAAGCGCTGTGGCCTGACCGGCCGCGTGGTGGCGTTGGTCATCAGCGAAGAGGATGCCCGCCTGCTGCGGCGTATGCGCCTATGCCACGAAGCCATCGTATGCAGCGCCACCGAACCGGTGGAGGTGCTGGAAAAAGCTCTGGCAGCCAACGGCGGTCAGGAATACGATGTATCCATCTGTGTGGTCAACGTGAAGAACTGTGAAATGAGCTGCATCCTCCCCGTTCGCGACGGCGGCACGGTTTATTTCTTCTCTATGGCCACCTCCTTCACCCGGGCCGCCTTGGGGGCCGAAGGTGTCGGCAAAGATGTCAACATGATCGTTGGCAACGGCTATACCAAGGGCCACGCCGAAATTACCCTTTCCGAGCTGCGCGAGAACCCCAAGCTCAGGGCTTACTTCGAAGCTAAATATCTGTAACACAAAACGTTATGCTCTATCTCAAAAAATAATTTTTGGAGGTATTTACCATGAACGTTTCCCGTAGAGAAATTCTCTTCCCCAATATTCCCGATGAGCAGTGGAACGACTGGCACTGGCAGGTTCGTAACCGCATCGAAACGCTGGAAGATCTGAAGGCACACATTGCTTTGACCCCCGAAGAGGAAGAGGGTGTCAAGGCCTGTCTGGGCACTCTGCGCATGGCGATCACCCCCTACTATCTGTCCCTGATCGACCCTGAGGATCCCAACGATCCCGTCCGCAAGCAGGCTATCCCCACCGTTAAGGAACTGTACCGCTCTGCCGCTGATCTGGAAGATCCCCTGCACGAAGACACCGACTCCCCCGTTCCCGGTCTGACCCACCGCTATCCCGACCGCGTTCTGATCCTGACCACCGACCAGTGCTCCATGTACTGCCGTCACTGCACCCGTCGCCGCTTCGCCGGTCAAACCGATGCAGCCGTGCCCGTGGACAAAATCGACAAGTGTATCGAATACGTGGCGGCCCACCCCGAAGTCCGTGACGTCCTGCTGTCCGGCGGCGACGTTCTTATGCTGTCCGATGAGCGTCTGGATTATATCTTCACCAAGCTGCGCGCTATTCCCCATGTGGAGATCGTCCGTCTGGGTTCCCGCACCCCCGTGGTTATGCCCCAGCGCATTACCCCCGAACTGTGCGAAGTTCTGAAGAAGCATCATCCCGTGTGGCTGAACACCCACTACAACCATCCCAACGAGATCACCGCCGAGGCCGCCAAAGCCTGCGCCATGCTGGCCGACGCCGGTGTGCCTCTGGGCAACCAGTCGGTGCTGTTGGCCGGCATCAATGACTGCGTCCATGTCATGAAGAAGCTGGTTCATGAGCTGGTCAAGAACCGCGTCCGTCCCTACTACATCTATCAGTGTGACCTGTCTCTGGGTCTGGAGCACTTCCGCACTCCCGTTTCCAAGGGCATCGAAATTATCGAAGGCCTGCGCGGCCATACCTCCGGCTACTGCGTGCCCACCTTCGTGGTCGACGCTCCCGGCGGCGGCGGCAAGACCCCCGTTATGCCCAACTACATCATCTCTCAAACTCCCAAGAAGGTCATCCTGCGCAACTATGGGGGCGTTATCACCACCTACACCGGGCCCGATCATTACGAAGAGACCTGCCAGTGCGATGTCTGCACCGGCAAGCGCGAGGTCAACATCATGGGCGTCGCTGCCCTGCAGCAGGGCAGAGCTCTGTCCATGGAACCCGCCAACCTGGAGCGCCACAAGCGCTAAGAAAAGCAACCAACCGCAGGGAACACAACCGTGTTCCCTGCGGTACTCCCGAAGTACGGGCGGAAAACCGCCCGAAAAATCAGCACGGGTTTGAACCCGCTGCCTTAAGAGGTGAACTCGTTGGAATCCAAACTGAATTTGAATTTTGAGCTGGTGGAAAAGGCCCGCACCCACGCATCCAAGGTAGCCGACGACACCCAGCTGTTTATCGACCGCCACACCACCGTGGCCGTCGAGCGTACCGTCTGCCGTCTGTTGGGCATTGACGGTGTCAACGAATTTGAAGTCCCTCTTCCCAATGTGGTCGTTGACCATCTGGTGGATAAGGGCTCACTGGCTCAGGGTGTCGCTTTCTGGATCGGCAATGCCATGGCGGAGACCGGAAAGGCTCCTCAGTCCATCGCCGAGGAAGTGGCTGCCGGTCTGGATCTGACCACCCTGACCATTCATGCTGACGAGGAAATTCAGACTGTTCTGGCTCCCGTAGTCAAGGACACCATGGAGAAGATCGCCAAGCGCCGCCAGAACCGCGAGAGTTTCCTGGCCGAGCACGGCGACAAGCAGGGTCCCTGGGTCTATCTGATCGTTGCCACCGGCAACATCTACGAGGATATCGTGCAGGCTACTGCTGCTGCCCGTCAGGGTGCCGATGTCATCGCCGTCATCCGCACCACCGGTCAATCCCTGCTGGACTATGTTCCCTACGGTGCTACCACCGAAGGCTTCGGCGGCACCTACGCCACCCAGGAGAACTTCCGTCTGATGCGTGCCGCTCTGGACGAAGTGGGACAGGAACTGGGCCGCTACATCCGCCTGTGCAACTACTGTTCCGGCCTATGCATGCCCGAAATCGCCGCCATGGGTGCTTTCGAGGGTCTGGATGTCATGCTGAACGATGCTCTGTACGGCATTCTGTTCCGTGACATCAACATGCAGCGCACTCTGGTGGACCAGAACTTCTCCCGCGCCATCAACGCCTATGCCGGCGTCGTCATCAACACCGGTGAGGACAACTACCTGACCACCGCCGATGCCGTGGAAGAGGCCCACACCGTGCTGGCCTCCCAGTTCCTGAACGAACAGTTCGCTCTGCGCGCCGGCCTGCCCAAGAATCAGATGGGTCTGGGCCACGCCTTTGAGATCGATCCTGCTGTGGAAAACGGCTTCCTGTATGAGCTGGCTCAGGCTGAAATGGCCCGTGAGATCTTCCCCGAGGCACCCCTGAAATACATGCCCCCCACCAAGTTCATGACCGGCAACGTCTTCCGCGGTCACGTGCAGGATGCCCTGTTCAACATGGTCACCATCCTGACCGGCCAGAAGATCCACCTGTTGGGCATGATGACCGAAGCCATCCACACCCCCTTCCTGTCCGACCGTTTCCTGGCCATCCAGAACGCTCAGTACATCTTCACCACCATGAAGGATCTGGGCAGTGAGCTGGTCTTCAAGGACGGCGGCATCATGCAGACCCGAGCCAACGAGGTTCTGACCAAGGCCACCGAGCTGTTGGCCGAAATCGAGCGTTTGGGCCTGTTTGAGACCCTGGAGCGCGGCATCTTTGCTGATATCAAGCGTCCCCGCGACGGCGGCAAGGGTCTGGACGGCGTGTTCCAGAAGGCTCCCGGTTACATCAACCCCTTCCTGGAGCCCATGCAGAAAGGAGGCGCAGCAGTATGAGCAGCGGCCTGTATCAAATTCGCGACGGCAGCCTGGATACCACTCTGGATCTGACCAAGCTGCGTCCCTACGGCGATACCATGAACGACGGCAAAGTGCAGCTTTCTTTTACCCTGCCTGTCAAGGACGATGACCGCGGCGCGGCGGCTGCCGCCCAACTGGCCCAGAAGATGGGCCTGAACGACCCCAACGTGGCTCTGCGCCAGAAGTTGGACGAGGAGTTTACCTTTTACGTGGTCTACGGCTCCCTGACCCACAGCGTCAACTATGAAGAAATCGAAGTCATGACTGTGGGCGACCACGCCATGGAGATGGAAGAGACCAACGACTACATCCGCGAGCATATCGGCCGCAAAGTGGTCGTGGTGGGTGCTTCCACCGGCACCGATGCCCACACCGTTGGTATTGACGCTATCATGAACCAGAAGGGTTTTGCCGGTCACTACGGTTTGGAGCGCTATACCATGGTGGATGCTCACAATCTGGGCGCTCAGGTTCCCAACGATGAATTCATTCGCAAGGCCCGCGAGCTGAACGCCGACGTGTTGTTGGTCTCCCAGACTGTCACCCAGAAAGATGTCCACATCCAGAACCTGACCGAGCTGATCGAGTTGTGCGAGGCCGAAGGCATCCGCGAGAAAATGCTCATCTGCTGCGGCGGCGCCCGTGTAACCCACGCTCTGGCCAAGGAGTTGGGCTATGATGCCGGTTTCGGCGCCGGCACCTACGCCGACGACGTGATCACCTACGCAGTCAAGGAAATGGCTCGCCGTATGGGCCGCGAATAAACTGTACTAAGAGGGGGAACTAATTCAGTTCCCCCTCTTCTCATCGAGAAAAAGACTTTACAACTGGCAAACAACAGGTGTATAATAATCCCGTTGCAAAACATCATATGGGCCTGTAGCTCAGCTGGGAGAGCGTTCGGTTCGCATCCGAGAGGTCGACGGTTCGATCCCGTTCAGGTCCACCAAAAAAGACACGATAATCTCGTGTCTTTCTTTTTTGATTCCGCCGCAAAATCCCTGCTGAATTCAGATATATTTACAGTACGAAACAACCGGATTATTCCTTGACGAACTAAAAAACATATTGTAAAATATTTTGTAATTTGGAGACGTATGTACATTTCTAATTCAATGTACTGCTATCCCCCTTTCTTTACCTCGTTTTTCGGAATTGATTTCCGGCAGACGGCTGCGGAAGGGTTATCTCTGGCAAATTCGATTTTTAACATCGGAGGTGGCAACTTGTCCAACGAGAAATTAGAAAATCTGCGGCAGCGAAAAGAAGCGCTGCTGCTGGGTGGTGGTCAAAAGGCTATTGACAAGCAGCATAGTCAGGGTAAGCTCACCGCCCGGGAACGCATTGAAGCGTTGCTGGACCCCAACAGCTTTGTGGAACTGGATCCCTTTGCTCAGCACCGCTGCACCAATTTCGGAATGGAAAAGAAGAAGGTGGACGGCGACGGCGTGGTAACCGGCTACGGCACCGTCAACGGCCGTCTGGTCTATATCTTCTCTCAGGATTTCACAGTCATTGGCGGCAGTCTGGGGCTGACCCATGCGCAGAAGATCATCCGCTGCCAGCAGGCCGCCCTGAAGGTAGGCGCACCCATCATCGGCATCAATGATTCCGGCGGTGCCCGTATTCAGGAGGGCGTGGACGCACTGGCCGGTTATGGTGAGATCTTCTACCACAACTCCATCGCTTCCGGTGTCATCCCCCAGATCTCCATCATTGTCGGCCCCTGCGCCGGCGGCGCGACCTACTCTCCCGCACTGACCGACTTCATCTTTATGGTGCAGGGTGTCAGTCAGATGTTCATCACCGGCCCTCAGGTCATTGCCACGGTTACCGGCGAAAAGGTCTCCGCCGAGGAACTGGGCGGCGCCATGGCTCACAACAAGACCTCCGGCGTGGCACACTTCTATGACGAGTCCGAGCAGGCTTGCTTCGACCGCGTGCGCGATCTGCTGAGCTACCTGCCCCAGAACAATCTGGAGGAACCCGCTCCCGCTCCCGCGCTGATGGATCCCAACACCCTGCTTCTCGAGCTGGACGAGCTGATTCCCGAAAGCGCCAACCGCGCCTACGACATGATGACCCTCATCACTGCTCTGGCCGACGGCGGCAAATTCCTGGAGTATCAGCCCTACTTCGCCCCCAATATGATCTGCGGCTTTATGCGCCTGAACGGGCGCAGCGTGGGCGTCATCGCCAACCAGCCCAAGGTTCAGGCCGGCTGCCTGGACATCAATGCCTCGGACAAGGCCTCCCGGTTTATCCGCACCTGCGACTGCTACAATGTGCCCATGCTGACTCTGGTTGACGTACCCGGTTTCCTGCCCGGTACCGCTCAGGAATTCGGCGGCATCATCCGCCACGGCGCCAAGATGCTGTACGCCTACAGCGAAGCCACCGTGCCCAAGGTCACTCTGATCACCCGTAAGGCTTACGGCGGCGCTTACATTGCCATGTCCTCCAGCCACCTGCACGCCGACACCGTGCTGGCGTGGCCCACCGCCGAGATCGCTGTTATGGGCCCCGACGGCGCCGCCAACATCATCTTCCGCAAGGACATTCAGGAAGCCGAGGATCCCGTGGCCATGAAGAAGCAGAAGACCGCCGAGTACTGCGACATGGCTGCCAACCCCTATGTGGCCGCCGGTTTCGGTTATATCGACGATGTCATCGAACCCAACCAGACCCGTCAGCGCCTGATCAGCGCCTTCGATATGCTCTCCGGCAAGCGCGAGGACCGTCCCGCCAAAAAGCACGGAAACATTCCGCTGTAAGGAGGGGCAACATGGAAAACGCTTCTTTGTTTGCCGTTTACGGTCCCATTGACGGTGTAGTGCTGATTCAGTCTCCCGTGGCCACCCTGATCCTGATTGCCGCGGCCATCGCCGTGATCGCCATCGTGGTGGGTCTGCTGATCGGTCTGCTGATCGGCCGTACCCGCACCCCGAAGGCTGCCGCTCCTGCCGTGGCCCCCTCCGCCGCACCCCAGAGCGCCGACGAGGATGAGATCGTGGCTGTCATCGCTGCCACCGTTCTGGCTATGGAATCCGCCCGTACCGGCACCCAGCTGATCCTGCGTGGCATTACCCACGTCGGCACCGAGGGAACCCCCTGGTCCGCCGCAGGCCGCAAGAATTTAATGAAATAATATTTGAGGAGGAAAACACCTTGAAGTACTATAACATCACTGTGAACGGCAAGGTCTACCAGGTCGCCGCCGAAGAAGTTGGCGCTCCCTCTGTCGCTCCCGTTGCTGCCCCTGCTCCCGTTACTGCTCCCGTTACTGCTCCCGCTCCTGCCGCCGCTGAGAGTGCTCCTGCTGCTCCCGCCGCTCCCAAGGCCGCCGCTCCCGCTCCCGGCACCGCAGGTGTGATGACCGCTCCCATGCCCGGTACCATCGCCTCCGTGTCCGTCAGTGTGGGTCAGGCTGTCAATGCCGGTGACGTGGTTCTGGTTCTGGAAGCCATGAAGATGGAAAACGAGATCTTCGCCGCCTCCACCGGTACCGTTTCCGCCATTTTTGTCGGCAAGGGTGACACCGTCAACTCCGGTGACCCCATGCTCCAGATCGACTGATCGGGAGGGTGCATCCGTGGGATTTTTGATTGAAGGTATTCTCGGAATCACCTGGCAGATGCTGGTCATGTGGGTGGTTGGTGCACTGCTGATCTACCTGGCCATCAAGAAGGGCATGGAGCCCGCTCTGCTGCTGCCCATGGGCTTTGGTGCCATTCTGGTCAACCTGCCCGATTCCGGCGCTCTGACCCAGACCATGGAAGGCATCGGCGAAGTGCAGGGCATCATTTCCTGGCTGTTTGAACTCTTCATTGAGTCTTCCGAAGCCATGCCCCTGCTGCTGTTCATCGGCATCGGCGCCATGATCGACTTTGGCCCCCTGCTGTCCAACCCCAAGCTGCTGCTGTTCGGTGCCGCCGCTCAGTTCGGCATTTTCGCCGCTATCCTGATCGCCAGCGCTCTGGGCTTTGATTTCCTGGACGCCTGCTCCATCGGCATCATCGCTGCCGCCGACGGCCCCACCTCCATCTTGGTCTCTCAGATCCTGAAGAGCAAATATGTGGGCGCTATCGCCGTGGCCGCTTACTCCTACATGGCTCTGGTCCCCATTATCCAGCCCATTGCCATCAAGATGGTCACCACCAAGAAGGACCGTGCCATCCGCATGCCTTACAACCCCAAGAGCGTGACCAAGACCGCCCGCATCCTGTTCCCCATCGTGGTCACCATCATCGCCGGTCTGGTGGCTCCCGCTTCGGTGTCTCTGGTTGGCTTCCTGATGTTCGGCAACCTGATCCGCGAGTGCGGCGTGCTCAACAACCTGTCTGAGACCGCTCAGAACGCTCTGGCCAACCTGATCACCCTGCTGTTGGGCATCACAATCGCCTGCAGCATGCAGGCTGAGAACTTCGTGCGGTGGGAGACTCTGCTGATCATGGTCCTGGGTCTGCTGGGCTTCGTGTTCGACACCATGGCCGGCTGCCTGTTCGCCAAGTTCCTGAACCTGTTCACCAAGAATAAGGTCAACCCCATGGTCGGCGCTGCCGGCATTTCCGCATTCCCCATGTCCTCCCGCGTGATCCAGAAGATGGGCCTGGAGGCCGATCCTCAGAATCATCTGCTGATGCACGCTGTTGGCGCCAATGTCTCCGGCCAGATCGCTTCGGTGGTCGCGGGCGGTGTTATCCTGGCCCTCGCTCCGGGCCTGCTTGGTTGAGGTGAACGACTATGAACATGGAAAATATTATGAATTCCCTGCTGATCATGGGTCTGGGTATGCTGGCCATCTTTGTGGTCCTCATCGTCATTTATCTGGCCGTTCTTGTGCTGCTCAAGATCGGCAACGGCAAGAAAAAAACCAACAACTGAATTTGTCCCCCAAAAACTACACCGGCGGATCACGATCCGCCGGTGTTCCTTTTTCTATTAAATCCGTTTCCACGTCCGCTTGCTGAACAGAATGAGCACCGGAAGGATCTCCAGTCTGCCGAGCAGCATGGTAAAGGTCAGAATGATTTTTGAGAAACCGCTGTACCCGGCGTAGCTTGCATAGGGTCCCACCGCCTCAAAAGCCGGCCCCACATTGGAAATACAGGCAAGAACAGCGGAAAAGTTACTGAAAAATCCGTGCTTCACATCGTATGTGCCGGCATCGGATACGATAGTCACTGTCTGCCCGTTGACCGGATCAAACGCCAACAGAAGCAGCGCCGCCAGGAAAAGAAAAAAATACAGTGTGATAAACGCAAAAACGTCGTTGATGGTCTTGGTCTCCAGCGCCTTCCCTTCAAACTTTGCCTTGGGTACATAGCGCGGGTTGATCAGTTTCCGCACGTTGACATAGGCTCCCTTCAGCGCAATCACAATGCGGGACACCTTGATGCCGCCCGCAGTGGAGCCGGCCATGGCGCCAACAAACATCACAAGGATTAAGCTCGTGGTCGCCAGCATGGGCCAGACGTGATAGTCTGTTGTGGTAAAACCCGCCGTTGTCATCAGTGAGGCCACCTGAAACAGTGCATGGCGGAAGGCTTCTTCGGCGGAATAGGTCTGAGGAAAGGCCGCACCGTAGCGCATGAGAGCGAAGAATACCACACCGACCGAAGCGGTAACGGTCAGGAAATAGGTTTTAATTTCCTCACTGCGCAGCACATCCCGAAGTTTTCCAATCAGCAGGAGATAATACAGACTAAAATTGCAACCAAACAGAATTAGGAAAATTGCGATGACATACTGAGAAAAGGGGTGGAACAACTCCATGCTGCCGGGAATAAAGCCAAAACCACCCGTGCCGGCGCAACCGAAGGCGGTCAGCAGGCTGAAGAAAAACTGATCGTTTTCGTAGCCCGGGATGGGCTTATCCAGCATGAGGACAATTACTTCCAGAACGGTCATTCCCAAATAAATCAGGTACAGGATTCGTGTCGTCACCTTCATTTTGGAAACCAGTTTGCCCACCTGCGGCCCGGGGCTTTCAGCGCGCAGCAGATGCATAGAGGAACCGTCATCACTTTCCGGAATAAAGATCAGCACAAACACAAGGATGCCCATACCGCCGATCCAATGGGAGAAACTGCGCCAGAACAAGGTGGACCGGGAGAGGACAGTAATATCTGTGACCACACTGGCTCCCGTGGTGGTAAACCCAGACAGAATCTCAAAGCAGGCGTCAATGTAGTTTGGAATATCCCCGTTAACCACAAAGGGAATGGCGCCGAACAGAGCCATAACGATCCACACCAGCGCTGTCAGCGCAAAACCCTCTTTTTGATAAAGAGTATTCCGCTCCGGTTTGGGCAGCTGCAGCAGCATCCCAAAAACGACCAGGCCAATGATCGGTGCCAAAAACGCGAGGACATTCACAAAGGGTTCCCGGTAAATCAGGCTTACTGCAAGGGGGGCGAGCATTAAAATTCCCTCCAAAACCATGATCTTACCCAGGATTGCCCCGAGTTTCTTATAGTTCATAGCTCCACCTTACTCAAAAATATCGTTCAAATCGCCGAAATTCTTATGGGTGGTAACCACCACGACATTGTCACCCAATTCGATCACAGAGTTACCGTTGGGGATTATTACTTCGTTTTTACGGATAATGCAAGCGATCAGGCAGTCTTTCTTGGTTCTCAGCTCCCGCAGCGGAGTGCCGTAAAACCATTCCTGCTTTTTGGCCGCAAATTCCCGCGCCTCCACCTGACTGCTGACCAAACGGTACAGCGTCAGCAGGTTACTGCCCTGTGTGTTGGCCAGTGCGCGAACGTAGCTGATAATGCGGTCGGCCACAACGTCCTTGACAGCCACACCGTTGTCGATCCCCAGTTCGTCCAGCATGCCATAGAAATCATCAATGTGGATCTGTGTTACGGTTTTCTTGACGTTCTTTTTGTTTGCAAACATGGACACGATGATGTTTTCCTCATCGTTATCGGTAAGCGCGACGAAAGCGTCCATCGCCTCGATTCCTTCTTCCAGAAGCAGATCATGCTGCGTCCCGTTTCCGCAAGCCACCGTCACACGAGGTAAGGCTTCCGCTAATTCTTCCGCTCTGTCGGGATTCTTCTCAATCAATTTGACCCTGTACTTCTTCTTTGACAGCGCATCAGCCAGATAAAACCCGACCCTGCCGCCGCCAACGACCATAATGTTTCGGAACGGCGACTTCACAAGGTTGGTCTCCGCCAGAAAATCACCAAGGTTCTTCACATCGGCGGTAAAATGGATCTTATCGCCTTCCTCAATGGTAAAGTTACCGGAAGGGATGGTCACGGTATCCCCTCTCTGCACGGCACAAATCAGGACTCTGGACTTCAGTTTTCTGCCCAGAGAGATGAGACTTTCCCCGATCAGGGCGCAGTCTTTGGCGGCAACCACTTCAACCAGAAGCACTTTGCCTTCCGCAAAATGCTCAATTCGTGCAACCGATGGAAGGTCGATCATGTTGAATATTTCATTTGCCGTTTCGCGTTCCGGGTTGACAACCATGGAAATACCCAGATCATCCTTCATCTCGGCAATCTGCTTTCTGTATGCAGGATTTCTGACGCGGGCAACCGTGTTTTTTACGCCAAGTCGTTTCGCAACAAGGCAGGCAAACACATTCAACTCATCATTTCTTGTCAGCGCAATGACCAGGTCGGCATTTCCGACATTCGCCTCATTCTGAATGTCCATACACGCGCCGTTTCCAACCACACCAAAGACATCGTATTGTTCGATCAGAGTCTCAACCAGATCTTTGCTTTCGTCTATGATCGTAATGGTATGCGCTTTGCCCGAAAGGCTCTTCAATATGGTTCGCCCAATCGTACCAAGACCGATAATAACTATTTTCATCATGAACATCTCCTGTCTGTATGGGGAAACAAGCAACATCGAACCCGGCATATTCTTATCGGAATTTTTCACCGCATCGCTATACACGGGTATATTTTATCACCATTTTATACGAAATACGGTACATTTATGTAGCAAATAGCAGACGAGCCTCGTTGGAGTGTGTCAATTCCAACGAGGCTCGATTTATGACCACAATAACCGCCATGGATATCTCCGAGGCTCATTGGAACTGTGGGTGTCCGAATAAAACGGCGAAACCCCTGTATTTCTACCGCCTTGCGGAAAGCATATGCCGCCGCGTTAGGGATGAAATAATCAGGTATTCTTGATGATGACCTGCTCGATCACGTCGGTTGCGTGTTCACACAGATCGCAGCAGTGCTCCAGACTCTCAAAAACTGCCTTGATACCCAGCAGAGTCTTCACGCTGATATCTTTCTCAAACAGGCCGTGGATGGCTTCGGTGTAAGCTACGTCAGCTTCAGTCTCAATATCATTGACCTTGACCACCAAAGCTCGCAGTGCATCCGGCTTTTTAAAGTTCTTCAGCTCGCCGGCAGCTTCGTGAAGGGCGCACACGCAGCGGTTCACGATCTTGGACAGTTCGGCTGCCTTCTCAGGAACGTGGTCGATATGATACATATAGAACTCCAGCACCACTTCATCCAGAGCGTCGGTGATATCATCAATGATTTGAACCAGAAGAAGAATGTCCTCCTGATCGATGGGAGTAATAAACTCGGTGGAAAGCTTGTTCAGAATCTCGTGATGGATCTTGTCTGCAGCATGTTCGATCTCGTGCATCTGAGCGTGATACTCGTTGACATTGTCTGCATTAAACTTGCAGAAGATTTCTTCCAACAGATTGGATGCCTCCACACAATAGGAAGTCTGCTGCTCGATCATCTTGAAGTAATCATTATTTTTCTTAGCCATCGTTGTTTCTCCTTATGCAAAAATCATTAAAAACAGTTTCGCCACACCAAAACCCAGCAGTCCACAGCCGGGGAAAGTACATACCCACGTAAGAACCAGTTCCTTGACCACACTCCAGTTGACATTGCTCATTCTGCGGGCAGCACCTACGCCCATGATAGCGGTAGTCTTGGTATGTGTAGTACTGACAGGAATACCGGTCAGAGAGGACAGCAGCAGGCAGAGAGTAGCGGAAAAATCCGCCGCAAAGCCCTGATAAGGTTTGAGCTTTACCATGTCCATGCCCACCGATTTGATGATGCGGTATCCGCCGATGGAGGTGCCCAGACCCATAACCACGGAACAAAGTACCATCAGCCAGATGGGTACTGAAAAGTTGGATGCGCCGGATTGACCATCGGCAAAGGCAGCACCCAGAAGGAAGATGGCCATAAACTTCTGCCCGTCCTGTGCACCGTGCATAAATGCCATGGCCGCACCGCCGGCCACCTGCGCACCGGAGAAAAAGCGCTCGGTTTTCAGTCGGTTCTGATTCCGGAAAAGCAGCACGGTCAGCTTTGAACTTACAAAACCCAGACCAAAGCCCAGTATGGTGGACAGGACGATACCGTAGAGAACCTTGACCCACTCAGCACCGTTGATACCGGAAAAGCTGTTCTGAATGGCAACGGCGGCGCCGGAAATACCTGCGATCAGTGCGTGACTTTCGCTGGTAGGAATGCCGAAGTACCATGCAGCCGTGGCCCAGATAACAATGGCTGCCATGGCGGCACAAAGGGCGATCAGGGCGAGACGGGAATCTCCGCCGAAGTCCACCATTTTATAAATCGTGAACGCAACCGATGCGTTTACAGATGTCATAACAAAAACGCCAAGGAAGTTGAAAACCGCCGCCATAATAATGGCCTTGCGCACCTCAATTGCTTTGGTGGAAACACAGGTGGCAATGGCATTGGGGGCATCGGTCCAGCCGTTCACCAGTATGACGCCGAGGGTCAGTATCGTAGAGACCGTCAGCATGGGGTTCCCCAACATTTGGTGAAAAAATTCGATCATACTCATAACAAAACCTCAGATATCTTTATTTTGGTTTATGAACATTTCTGCACACCCTTGAAAAGCCATAGGACAAGACGCATCCAGAAAAAATCGCCAACAGATTAACGATCAATTTTTGTGCCGATCCATCCCACCGGGGCAAAATCATCAGCGCCGTGGCAGCGACAATACCCAAAATGCCGTGAGACACGATGGAAAAATGCTTTTGGTACGTGCGCTCCACCATTCGCGACAGCAGAAGCACACACAGCACCGTCCCGATCCCCAACGGAAGGAGTACCGCCATGTCAAAGGACGCGATTCCGGCCAGCATCGGCTGATACAGTCCAAAGAACAACAGCAGAGACGACGAACTGAGTCCCGGAACAATGAAACTCAATCCCCACAGAACTCCGCAAAGAAGAAACCCGGCTATCCCGGGTGTCACTTTGATGGATACAGAAGTTTTCAGCACCCCAAGAAGAACTGCCATGGCCGCAAATCCGAAAATCATTGCAACGACACCGCGTCCGGTTCGTCCCTGTGTCCCGGCCTCCCGCCACAATTCAGGAAAGGTGCCGAAGATGAAACCGATAAATACGCAGGTGACAAGGACTGTATTTCGCTCCAGCAGCCACGCCGCAAGGCCGGACAGAGCCACAAACCCGACCAGCACTCCCGCAAAAAAGGCCAGCAGCATCATTCCATGCTTACGAATCCCGCTTCGAACATGGGCCAGGGTATCGATGATGGGCCGATACATACCAAAAGCCACACACAGCGTTCCGCCGCTGATTCCCGGCAGAATCGCACCAAAACCAACGACGACCCCTTCCAGCAGCCACAGCAGGAACATCAGTTGTTTATTTCGCCTGTCCCGCAATGCACGTTCATATCCTTCCTGCGACCTCCGGGGGCCTGTCCCTTCCAAGGTCATTTTATGTTATTATACTTTAGATGCGCCAAAAGCGCAACAAAAGGTTTTACTTTCCGAAAGAATATTTTGTAGCATTTCAATGATGTGTTGCCCTGCTTCCAACGTCTTGACGCGGGAAACACAGCGCGTTAAAATGTAGATAGCCACATCCAATCTGTTCTCCGGTCAGTCCTCCCCCCCTGTTTCGATTCAGTTTAGAATATTTGGATACACTGATCGTGAGGTGATTTCTGATGTTTCAAATTCTCGTTGTAGATGATGATAAAAATACACGCAGACTGCTGCAGGCCGTATTGGAACACAGCGGGTATCGGGTTTTTACTGCCGAAAACGGGGAAAATGCCCTGAATGTGCTTGATGATCAGCACATTGACCTTGTGGTCTTAGACATTATGATGCCAAAAATGGACGGCTATGAATTCACGAAAACGATTCGGGACTCCAACAATAACCTTCCCATCCTTATGATTTCCGCAAAACAGCTTCCCTCGGATAAAAAACAGGGTTTTCTTGTCGGCACCGATGACTACATGACAAAACCCATCGACGAAGAAGAAATGCTCTGGCGCATCAAAGCCCTGCTTCGTCGGGCCAAAATCGCCAGTGAGCGCCAAATCGTCATCGGAAATGTGGTACTGGATTATGATTCCCTGACCGCAAAGCGCGGAAGTGAAGTGCAGGAACTGCCTCAGAAAGAATTCATGCTGCTCTACAAACTTCTGAGTTATCCGGGAAAGATTTTTACCCGCATTCAACTGATGGATGAAATCTGGGGTGCCGGTTCCGACACCGGCTGGGAAACCGTCACCGTCCATGTGGGCCGCCTGCGCAAGCGTTTTCAGGAATGGCCGGAATTTGAGATCGAATCGGTGCGCGGGTTGGGATATAAGGCGGTGAAGAAGGTTTGAAAAAGGAAGAGCGAAAAGAACGCATTTCCCTGACACTTCTGTACTCCATAGTATCCTTCTGCGTTCTGCTTTTATCTGTTCTGATCGCCGCTGCCTTATCCTATCTGTTCACACAGTTTGAATTGCTGGCTTTTCTCGGAATGACCGACGACAGCATAGCTTCCGCCCTTCTTTTCATGGTTCTGGTCAGCGCCATTGTGGGTATTGTGATCACACTGCTGACCAGAAAAATCCCTCTCAATCCGTTCAACACGCTGATCAACCATATGAACCGTCTGGCCACCGGAGATTTCAAGGTCAGACTGTCCTACGGAAAACGGGTTGGCTCTCTCTCCGCATTTGCCGAACTGAGCGACAGCTTTAATACCATGGCGCAGGAACTGGAAAGCACCGAAATGCTCCGCAGCGATTTTATCAACAATTTTTCCCACGAATTCAAAACCCCCATCGTTTCCATCGCCGGATTTGCCAAACTGTTGCGCAAAGGCAACCTGACCGACGTGCAGAAACAGGAATATCTGGCCATTATTGAGGAGGAGTCTCTGCGCCTGTCCACCATGGCCACCAACGTACTGAACCTGACCAAGCTGGAAAACCAGACCATTCTGACCGATGTTTCCAATTATAATCTGTCCGAGCAACTCCGCTCCTGTGTCCTGCTGCTGGAAGAGCATTGGAGCAAGAAAAAACTGACATTGGACCTGGAATTTGACGAGTACGATATTTCTGCCAACGAAGAAATGCTGAAGCAGGTCTGGATCAACCTTTTGGACAACGCCATTAAGTTTTCTCCCCCCACCGGCGAGATCCGCATTGAAATATTTGAAACCTGTAAATCCATCCGGGTATCCATCACCAATTTTGGAAGCGAGATCCCCGCGGATAAAATGGATAAAATCTGGAACAAATTCTATCAGGCCGATGAATCCCATGCGTTCCAGGGAAACGGCATCGGTCTTGCCGTGGTCAAGTACATCGTAAATCTGCACAAAGGCACCGTTTCTGCCGTAAGCAGCAACGGCGCGACCACCTTTGTCACCGAACTGCCAAAACGCTGAATCCAACCGGGGCGAATCCCCGTCCCATCACCTTACACCGAAAAAATGTATCGCCGTAAACCTGGGAGGAATATGAATGGAGAAAAAAGCAAATCATTCTTATAGACTGGTCGCGTTTGGCGTCATTCTATACGCCGCACTGATGAATCTGGGCGCGGTCATCGGTTTCGTAAAAAATATCGGTGATCTGGCTCTGCCCGCCATTCTGGGATTTATTCTGGCGTTCATCATGAATGTTCCCATGCGCGGCTATGAAAATCTGCTCCTGCGGGCAACCAAAAACGCAAAGCGCCCACCGAAACCCAAACTCATCAACGGCATCAGTCTTTTTCTGGCCATTATTTCGGTTCTGCTTGTGGTGGCGCTGGTCTGCATCATGCTGATCCCCGAACTGATCGAATCTGCTGTCAGCCTGTATGAACTGGTGGTGGAATCCTGGCCGGATTGGGTCGCCTTCTTCCGCGAGCACAACATCGACATTACCTGGATCACGGAATGGTTTGAAAAGCTGAACATCAGCCAACTGATCGAGCAGGTGCTGTCCGGCGCCGGTTCCCTGATTTCTTCGGCCGTGGGTGTCGTCTCCTCCACCGTTTCGATCGTCGGCAACACCGCCATTGCCGTGATCATAGCCATTTACACCCTGCTGAGCAAACAGGAGCTGTGCCGTCAGGGCAAAAAACTGATTCAGGCACACTGCAGCGACAAAATCGGTGCATTCCTTTTCCATTTCGGACAGCTTCTCAACACCACCTTCACCAAGTTTCTGACCGGCCAGTGTCTGGAGGCCTGCATTCTGGGCAGCCTGATTTTCATTGTGTTCAGCATCCTTGGTATCCCCTATGCCGCACTGATCGGCGTACTGACCGCCGTGCTGGCCTTCCTTCCCTACGTCGGTGCCTTCTTCGCCTGCGTTCTGGGTATGTTCCTGGTCCTGTTGGCCGCACCGTCCAAGGTTCTGATCTGCCTGATTGCCTATCTGGTGGTCCAGTTTGTGGAAAACCAGCTGATCTATCCCCATGTTGTGGGTACCTCGGTGGGTCTAAGTCCCCTGTGGACTCTGATCGCCGTGCTGGTGGGCGGCAAGCTGCTGGGTCTGTTCGGCATGATCTTCTTCATTCCCCTGACCGCCGTGCTGGTCACTCTTCTGAAAGAATACACCGGCTTCAAACTCACCAAGAAACAACCGCCCACGATCCCTCCATCGTCAGAAAGGACCGATGACCTGATTGACAAATAAGTCCAAAACCGTTCTTACCGGCGGAATCGCCGCTGCAGGCCTTGCCGCCTGCGGTGTCGCATCTGCCGCTGTTACCAAAAAACTGGTTCGCAGCGCCATGGATCGGGAAACTCCCCCGGATCTGGCCCGGGATCGAAGCCGGTTTACCGGCTCCGGCATCCGTGCCACCGCTCTGGAAGATGCTGCGGCGGCAAAAGCCGCATTGGAGCAACAGCCCCTTCAAACGATCCAAATCACTGCCCGGGACGGAACCCCATTGGCCGGCCATTGGTTCCCATGCGAAACGCCCCGGCGTGTCATTCTGGCCATGCACGGTTGGCGCTCCTCCTGGTCGGCCGACTTCGGCATCATCTCAGACTTCTGGAATCAGCAAAACTGCAGCGTTCTCTACGCCGAGCAGCGCGGTCAAGGCGCCAGCGGCGGCGATTATATCGGGTTCGGTTTGATCGAGCGCCACGACTGTCTGGACTGGCTCAACTGGATCAACCTGCAAACCGGCGACAGCCTTCCGGTCTATCTGGCCGGTGTATCCATGGGCGCCTCCACCGTTCTGATGGCCTCCGCTCTGGATCTGCCCGAAAATGTCTGCGGTATTCTGGCCGACTGCGGCTACACCTCGGTCCATGCCATCTGGAAACATGTGGCGCAGCGCAACCTCCACCTGTTCTACGGTCTGCACGCTTCCTATGCCGATCGGCTTTGCAAAAAGAAGATTCACACCGGGACCAAAGACTATTCAACCACCGAGGCGCTGAAGCTCAGCCATACCCCCGTTTTGTTTGTCCACGGCACCGAAGACCGGTTTGTTCCCGTGGAAATGACCTTTGAAAATTACCAAGCCTGCAGTGCCCCGAAGCGGCTTTTTGTCGTTCCGGGTGCCGGACACGGCATGAGTTATTTTGTGGACCGCCCGGGGTACGAACAGGAAACCAAACAGTTCTGGACCGACTGCGAGAAAGCCATCCCACAATAAAACAAATACGGCCCGCTGTTTGCGGGCCGTGTTTCTCCTTAAGTTTCGTTTCAGTTTAGAAATGTCCTGTACAATGTGGATAAAATGGCAGAGTTGTACCGTTTTCGACTTCACTCTGATTCAAACCACATTGAAGAGGTGCTGACCAATGGAACAGAACCCCAAGCGAAATCCGTTTCCCCATCTTTTTTATTCCATAGTGCGCTGGTTTGTGCGCCTGTTTTACCCTAAAATTACGCTGGTCGGCACAGAGAACATCCCCAGCGAACCCTGCCTGCTGGTGGGCAACCACGCCCAAATGAACGGCCCTATTATCGGTGACCTGTATATTCCGGAAAAACGCTCCATCTGGTGTGCCGGTGAAATGACCCGTCTGAAGGATGTCCCTGCCTACGCCTATCGGGATTTCTGGAGCAGCAAGCCCAAAGGGATCCGCTGGCTTTACAAACTGCTTTCTTACGTTATCGCCCCCATAGCCGTTGGAATCTTCAACCAGCCTCACATTATCCCCGTTTACAAAAACTCCCGCATTCTGTCCACCTTCCGGCAGACGGTCAATGCGCTGGCCGACGGAGCCAGCGTTGTGGTCTTTCCCGAACGGGATGAACCCTACAACCGCATTGTCAATCAGTTTCAGGACGGGTTTGTGGACATTGCCCGGCTCTACGCCCGCCGAACCGGAAATCCCCTCCCCTTTGTTCCTATGTATGTGGCACCCAGTCTGAAAAAAGTTTATTTTGGCGCTCCGATCACCTTCTGCCCCGACAACCACAAGGAGCAGGAGCGGCGGCGCGTCTGCGACCACCTGATGGGCGAGATTACCCGTCTGGCCGAGCGCCTGCCCCGCCACACCGTGGTACCCTACAATAACATTCCCAAAAAGGAATACCCATCCAATATTCCCTGAAAAGAAGGCGAGAACCATGAAACGACCCGTCGTAGACTATCGGGAGTTTCGGCTTTCCAAACTGAACGATCCGCGCTTTTCCCATCTGAAATGGCTGCTTGGATGGGTATTCTATTTTGCGGCCTATTTTCTGACCGAGGCACTGATCCCCGTGGAACGCTGCCATGTGATTCATTGCGCACTGGACGACGTGATCCCCTTTTGCGAATATTTTGTGGTCCCCTATGTGTTCTGGTACCTTTTGGTGATCGGATCACTGCTGTACTTTCTGCTCTACAATGTGGAAAGCTTTAAAAACCTACAAAAATATTTCATTATCACACAGGTAGTGGCAGTAATCATCTATATCGTCTACCCCAGCTGTCAAAACCTGCGCCCGGAAACCTTTACAAACGAAAATGTCTTTACCTGGATGGTGGGCTTTCTCTATTCTGCCGACACCAACACCGGTGTGCTTCCCTCCCTGCACTGCGCCTATTCCATCGGCATCGCTTCGGTCTGGCTGCGGGAAAAAGATGTGTCCAAATGGTTCAAAACCGCGATCGTGATCCTTGTGATCCTGATCTGTATGTCCACGACCTTCATCAAACAACACTCTGTTCTGGACTTTGTCGCTGCCATTCCGGTGTGTATACTGGCTGAGATTTTGATTTTCGGTCGGTCGTGGCGAAAAAATCGATCCGAATTGTGAGCTTGTCCCTGCTTTTCAAAGGCCGTTAATCTTTTTCGTACAGATTGACGGCCTTTTTCATTTCATAAGGTTGATTTCCCATATTGTAAGGAGTATAATATCCGTTAGATATTTTGAACTTGAAACTAAATTGCCAAATGTTTGACAACAAAGATTGGAAAGGGAGTATTTCAGGTATGGATGCAAAGTACGAAGCCCTCTTTACCCCGTGGAAAATCGGCAATGTGGAGATCAAAAACCGCATTGTCATGTGCCCCATGGGCGGCACGTCCCTGTTCGGCTGGTTTGAGCTGACCGGCTGCAAATTTGATAAGGAGGCCGCCAAGCTCTTTCTGGAGCGGGCCAACAACAACGTGGGCCTGATCATCCCCGGCATCGCCCCTCTGCGCGACACCTTCTGGGGCAAGTGGCTGTGGCAGAACCCTAAGATGTTTGAGGAATTGAAAGTGTTCATGGACGAGATCCATAAAACCGGAGCCAAGCTGTTCGTTCAGCTGACCGCCGGCATGGGCCGCAGCTGGGCCATTACCGAACTGGTGGCCCCCCTGCACAAGAACAAGTTCACCCGCGCCATACTCAAGCCCATCCTCGATACCAGCCACGAGCTGGCCAGCCCCAGTCCCCAGCCCTCCCGCTGGGCCGGGGACATCATCTGTCCCGAGATCACCAAGGAGCAGATCCACGAGATCATCGAGGCCTTCGCCAAAACCGCCAAGCTGTGCAAGGATGCCGGTGTGGACGGCGTGGAAGTCCATGCGGTCCACGAAGGTTATCTGCTGGATCAGTTCGCCATTGAATTCTTCAACAAGCGCACCGACGAGTACGGCGGCTCCTTTGAGAATCGCTACCGCTTTGCCGCTGAAGTGGTCAAGGCCATTAAGGAATCCTGCGGTCAGGACTTCCCCGTTTCCCTGCGCTACAGCGTGGAATCCAAGCTGAAGGGCTTTGCCAAGGGCATCGTTCCCGGCGATGTCGCACCCGAGATGGGACGCAGCATGGAAGAGTCCGAGCGTGCCGCCAAGTACCTGCAGGACGCCGGCTACGACATGCTCAACGCTGACAACGGTACTTACGACTCCTGGTACTGGGCTCATCCCCCCATGTACATGCCCCAGAACTGCAATCTGGAGGACGTGGCTCACATCAAGCAGTTTGTGGACATTCCCGTGGTCTGCGCCGGACGTATGGAGCCCGACGTGGGTGCTCAAGCGGTGGCCGAGGGCCGCATTGACGGCGTGGGCATCGCCCGTCAGTTCCTGACTGACCCCGAGTGGATCACCAAGCTGATCGAGGACCGTCTGGAGGACATCAAGCCCTGTATCTGCTGTCACGCCGGCTGCTTCAACTTCTCCAAGTCCAAGGGCCATGCCAACACCCAGGATCTGACCGACACCATGGGTCTGGCCCGCTGCGCCCTGAACCCCGTGACCATGCAGAGCAAGAAGTATAATCTCAAGCCTGCCAAGAACACCAAGAATGTAGCCGTCATCGGCGGCGGCATCGGCGGCATGGAATCCGCGTTGGTGCTGGCCAAGCGCGGCCATAAAGTCACCCTGTACGAGAAGTCCGGCGAGCTGGGTGGCGTGTTCATCGCTGCGGCTGCTCCCTCCTTCAAGGAAAAGGACCGTGACCTGATCGCATGGTACAAGCGCGAGCTGACCAAGTACCCCATCGAAGTCAAGCTGAACACCGAAGTCACTGACATCAATGCTCTGGGCGCCGACGAGGTGGTCATCGCCACCGGCTCCACTCCCAATCGCATCCCCGTGCCCGGAATCGAGAAGGGCATTCAGGCGGTGGACTTCCTGCTGGGCAAGGAGGAAGTGGGCGAAAACGTCACCATCATCGGCGGCGGCCTGACCGGCTGCGAGATCGCCTACGAACTGTACCTGCAAGGCAAAAAGCCCACCATCGTAGAGATGATGGATGACCTGATCGTGACCAAGGGCGTGTGCCTTGCCAACACCAGTTTCCTGCGTGATTTCTTCGAAGCCAACAAGGTTCCCGTCCATCTGGAGACCGGCCTGAAGGAGATCAAGGACGGTGCAGTCACCGTGGCCGGCAAGGACGGCAACACTTTCGACATTCCCACCGACAGCGTCATCCTGTCTGTGGGCTACAAGAGCAAGCCTCTTGCCGAAAAGAGCAAGAAAGTCCACATCGTGGGCGATGCCGCAAAAGTGGGCAACCTGCGAACCGTCATCTGGGGCGCATGGGACATCTGTATGAAAATCTAAGGAGGACGCATCATCATGGCAATGTATCTGACTCCTGAACAACAGGAGATCCTGAACGGCAGCAAGGGTGACGTGATGGCCAAGGTCATGAAGACTCTGGTCATGTACGGCGAAGCTTTCGGTGCCGAGAAAATGGTGCCCGTTACCAGCAAGTACAATCATCTGGTCACATCCTTCGGTCTGAAGATGATGACCCCCGTGTTTGAGCTGATGCAGCAGCTGATCGACGCTGGCGCAATGTCCGGCCAGCAGTTCTCTGTGGACCCCCGCCCCGTGGATCCCAACGTACCTGCCAACTTCCTGCAGAAGCTGGTGTTCAACAAGTTCATGTTCTCCACTCAGGTGTCCTATGAGGAGCAGCTGAAACAGCTGGGCCTGATGGATGACAATGCCTTCACCTGCGCCTGTTATCTGGATCAGGTGGGCAACAAGCCCGAAAAGGGCGAGGTACTCAGCTGGGCCGAGTCCTCCGCCGTGGTGTATGCCAACTCGGTGCTGGGTGCCCGCTGCAACCGCAACTCCGGCATCATGGACATTATGGGTTCCATCGCTGGCTTTGTGCCTTACTTCGGTCTGTTGACCGACGAAGGCCGCAAGGCCACCTGGGTCGTGAAGGTGGGAACCACCGAAAAGCCCGAAGCACAACTACTGGGCAGCGCCATCGGCATGAAGGTCATGGAAGATGTGCCCTACATCATGGGTCTGGACAAATGGCTGGGCACCGAGCTGACCGATGAAACCTGCGCTTATCTGAAGGACTTTGGTGCCGCCACCGCCTCCAATGGCGCTGTCGGTCTGTACCACATCGAAAACCTGACCCCCGAAGCCAAAGAGCAGGGCGGTGCGCTGCTTTGTGACAACGTGCAGACCTTCGTGGTCACTGACGAGGTGCTGGCACAGACCAAGGCCGATTACCCCATCATGTGGAAGAATCCCGACGCCCAGCCCAAGCTGTGCTTCGTGGGCTGCCCCCACATGAGCCTGCAGCAGCTGAAGGACTGGACGGTTGCCGTGGAAGAGGGGCTGAAGGCCGTCGGCAACAAGAAGGTGCTCATCCCCACCGTGTTCACCACCGCGCCCGCCGTCAAGAAGGAGTTTGAGCAGACCGAGTACGCCGCACGTCTGAAAGCCACCGGTGTCATTCTCAGCTATATCTGCCCCTTGATGTACATGAACAACCCCCTGTGCAAGTCCATGCCCGTCATGACTTCTTCCAATAAGCTGCGCACCTACACCACCGCCCGCTATTACACCGAAGCCGAGATTCTGGCCAAGATTACGAAGGGAGGCAACTGAGATGAAGGAATTCAAAGGACGTATCATTGCCCCCGGCACCGTGACAGCCGAAGCGGTTGTTACTCACGGTGGGTTCAATACTCTGGCATCCCTGCAGGGTGCTCTGCAGTTTGGCGACAAGAAGGCCACCTGCGGCGACCAGAACAACCCCGACCTGCACGGCAAGGAGTTGGCAGGAAAGGCCCTGTGCCTGCCCCAGACCATTGGCTCCACCACCGGCGGTCTGGTCATCTACTGCGCCTGCGCCATGGGTCGTCAGCCCGCCTGCATGCTGTTCAGCAAGCCCATTGACTCGCTGGCGGCAGCCGGATCCATCCTGGCCTCTGTCTGGTGCCCCGACATCAAGATGCCCGTCGTTGATAATCTGGGCGACGAGTTTTTGGACTACGTCAAGGAAGGCATGACGGTTACCATCAAGGAAGACGGCACCGTCGTTGTGGAATGATCCAATCTAAAATTTGAGGGAGAAGGCCGCGGCCTTCTCCCTCGTTTCATTTTATCTATCCGTTTTGAACTGCTGCCGTATCACTCAGCACAATATCCGTGAAACAGGGCCCTGTGTCCGTAAACCGGATCACTCCGTTGGCCCAGGCCCAGTAGCAGACCGCGCCGCCGAAGTCCAGACCGACAGAGCAGAGAATTTGCCCCTCTTCCACACGGAAATGGACCTGACCGATAGCCGTACAGCGCGTCACATCTTCCTTCGCAGAGGTATCCACCGTAACGCCGGAGTCACCGCAGGTCAGGGTGGCCGTTTTCGCTGTCGGATCGTACTGTACCTGAACGTTCAGCTGCGAAAAATCCACCGTCTGATAACCCAAATCATCCAGATCGATCTGATACAACACCTCAGTGTGGACACCCACGCCGCGCCCGGACCAAGGTATCACCGCAGCGGAATCCTTCCGCCCGTCACCGTCGGTGTCCAACAGCTCCAATGTCGGTTCTCCGCCGTACCAGTGGTCTCCTGCCCAGCCAAAGGGGTAATACTGCGCCCGGTCGCCCACGCGCAGAACCAAACCGTCGGAGCGAAGTTCCTGATTCATAAGATTGGTTCTTCCCCACAGTTCCTCCGCCCCGACCACGCCGTACAGCGTTACGTCGTATTCTTCATTGTAAACCAACGGGACCAGCGTGTCCTCCCAGATATTCTTGCGTGCAACGTCACTTCCCCACGCGGCCTCCTTGGGCAGCTCGCCTGCCGGGAGGCGGGTAAGCAGATCCTTTTGCCCCGCAGTCAAGGGCGACCATTCCTCCGACACAAGATATTCCGTGGGAACATGGTTTTCTACCATAAATGCAGGCTGCAAAACAAGTTTGCCCTGCTCGTCAAACCGGTAGGTGTTGTACTGCTCGTAACTACCTGCCGGACCGATAACACACTCAATTAAACAGTTATTTTGGTCATCCACTTCCAACGGGTTG
>JAZOBG010000148.1:0-3425 GCA_045595865.1 Oscillospiraceae bacterium | reverse complement strand
TTGGAATCCCGAGCGCTTTTCTCTGTTATTTTTTGCTGTTGTATTTATAATACAGTGAAGCTGTGATACACTGAAAGCCAGTTGTGGTTCCTTTGTTGAATTGCAACTGGCTTTCGTACATATGAAAAGCGATGTTACTATGTTTAGAAGGAGAACGAAGTATGGAATTTTTACAAAGTTTACCTGTATCTACGATAGTAGTAATCCTCTCGATTATCCTGTTTGCAGTTTTGACCTATAAGGGAATGGGACTGATTCCTGTATCCCTGATTTGTGCGTTTTTGGTTTCTTTTGTCTGCTATGAAGGCGTAATTGATGGATTCTTCTCGCTTTTTGCAGAAGAGTCTACCTCTTTTATGAAGCAGATCATCTTTGTGTTCTTCTCTGCCGGTGCGTTGGGTGAATTGATGACCGCATCCGGTGCCAGTGCATCTATCGGAACAACGCTGATTCGCAAGCTGGGTAAGGGTAAGGCAACCATGATCATCGCAGTGTTGACTATTATTCTCAATCTGTCCGGTATGCCTACCGTTCCCTTTATTGTGGCACCCGTGATTTTCTCTGTGTTCAAGGAAGCCAATCTGCCCCGTCATATCGGTCTGGTGGTTATGTTTGGCACCATGCAACCCATGCTGGTCTGTCTGCCCGGCGTGGCAGCTACCACCAATGTGCTGCCCACTTCTTATCTGGGAACCACCATTCTGGCTGCCCCTCTGATGGGTGCGATTTGCTTTGTGTTTGCCCTAATTCTGGTGGCTGTTTACACCTGGTTCCTTACTTATGATGCGCGCCGCCGCGGTTTGGGCTATGACGGCCCCGAACCCCGCACCGCAAATACCTCCGGCGCACCGCTGCCCGGTTTTTTCAAGTCCATTATGTGTGTTGTTATCGTTGTGGTGCTGGCCCTTGGCTTGACCATGACCGGCTGGATTGCAAACAGCTTTACTGCCGTTATCATTGCCCAAATCATTGCCTGTGTGTATGTGATCGTTTTCTTCCGCAAGAACACCAATGAGAAGTTCAGCAAGGTCGTCGAGAAGGGCATCATGAGCAATGCCGGCTTCGTGGTCGGTATCGGTCTGGTCGTCGGTTATGCCTCCGTGGTTACCAACACCGCTGCCTATGATGCCATGCTGGGCTGGCTGACCGGTTTGAACATCCATCCCTATGCCCTGACCGTTATTGCCTGCGCTTTGATTTGCGGTATCTGCGTCAACGGCTACGGCGGTATGGGTATTTTCCTGGCCATGCTGGGCGGCAATATTATGGCTATGCCCAGTGTCAGTGCCGATGCGGTTCACCGCCTGACCACCATGACTTCCACCACCTTCGATTCTCTGCCCCACGCGTCTTCGGTTCTGATCAATCTGCAGTGCATGAGAATGTCCCTGAAGGAAGGCTACAAGTATTGCTTTATGACCACCATTGTCTTTACAGTGTGCTACACGCTGCTTGGCCTTGCCATTGCATTGATTGCATATTGAGAAAGGGGTGCTTTGTATTATGAAAAAGATTTTTAATACGCTTTTTGCCCTTTTGTTGGTCGTTTGCCTGGTGGTTCCCTGCTATGCCGCTGACTTTACCGGCAGCAATGACTTCGGTGAGACCTCTTTGACTGTGGCCGATGACGGTTCGTTTTCTTATACATTTGGCCGCGAAGCCATGGGCAACCCTGTGACTCTGTTGGCGGTCGGCACCATGGTTGACGGTGCTGTGAACATTACTTCCATTACCAACCCCTCGATGGATAACTTCGACTGTACCTCTGTTTGGGATCATGCTGAAATTGCAGGTGAGATACTGACTCTTTATACCGGAGAGATCGTGGAAGTGCCCGCTGTTGATCCTGCGCCTGCAGAGCCTGAAGCACCTGTTGTCTCCGGCGATGTGGAGCCTATGGATCCCTCTATTCTGGAGCCTCTGGCCGAGATCGTTTCCGGCACATACACCGGTAACAATGATTACGGAGCAGCTACTCTGGATCTGAGTGCCGGCGGCAGCTATACTTACTCGTTCAGCAATTTCGTTTTTGGCAATATCGTAAATTTGGTTGCCAGCGGCAACTTTGTGGATGGCGAGTTCGTGACCACTCAGGTTTTGAATCCAACCATGAATAATTTCGATGCCACCGATACGTTCAATCTGACCGAACTGGGCTATCAGATCAAGTCGATCTATCTGGGCTTTGACTGGAGCAACGACGCTTATGCTGCTTACACCGCATCCAATGTGGATCCCGAACTGGTTGCCCGCATTGAGGCTTCCCGCATCCCCACTCTGATCGTTACCCTTGTCCTTTTGGTTGCCATTCTGGTCATTACAACGCTGGTTGTGTTCTTTAAGTATAAAAAGCGCTGGCCGCCCAAGGGTACTGTAGTTGAGGTGCAGGCAACCACACAAAAGGCATCTCTCTACACCAAGCATCAGGTGGTCATGGTGACCCTGTTCGGGGACACCGTGCCCGTTACGATTTCTGCAAACGATGCAGAGAGCAACTTTGCAATTAACTATACTGTCATGGGGACCGATCTGTCTGCTGAAGGTGAGATTGAGAATGGCGAGTACGTTCTGGGCCGCGATGCCAGCCCCATGGTAAAGAATATGTTGGGTAATGCAAGGCCCCTCATGACCGATGAGTGGCTTCCCGGTGATGGTCTTTAATAGAAAGGAAAAATCAAATGGCAAATATGAAATGTGATCTGGTCATTGTAGGCAGCGGCCCCTCCGGTCTTGCTGCTGCCATCAGTGCGGCAGAGGCCGGCGTGAATGTTATCGTGTTGGAGAAGAGCAGTGCCACCGGCGGTGCGGCCAATATGGGTATGGGCCCCTTTGCAGCCGGTACACGCATTCAGCGCAAGAACATGATTAGCCTGACTCCGGATCGAGCCTACAAAATCTTTATGGATTACACCCACTATCGAACTGATGCCCGCCTGGTGCGAGCATACATCGATAAGTCGGCAGATACCATCGAGTGGCTGCAGGATATGGGCGTGGAATTTGCTGGAGCTATGAAGTATTTTCCCGGCTCCGAGGCCAGTTGGCATGTGGTCAAGCCTGAGGTCGGTTTCCCCGGGCCCCGTTCCGCTTCCACCATGATCAAGCGGATGACCGAGCGTGCGGATGAACTGGGCGTTCAGTTTGAATTCTCCACGGCAGCCAAAGAGATCCTGAAGGAAGACGGCCGTGTTGTTGGTGTGAGGGCAACGACTGCCGAAGGCGAAGAGCTTGTGGTCAACAGCAAGGCAGTTGTGATTGCCTGCGGCGGCTACGGCAATAACCCCGAAATGGTGAAGGAACTGCTGGGGTACACTCTGGATGTGGATATTTTCCCTCATCGCGTACCCGGTATTGTGGGTGACGGTGTGAAGATGGCTTGGGCTGCAGGTGCTGCTCAAAGCGATATGAACATGGAGATCACCTGT
>JAZOBG010000147.1:0-6391 GCA_045595865.1 Oscillospiraceae bacterium | reverse complement strand
CAGTTCGATCTGAGAATAGTCGGCATCCACCAATACCCAGCCGGGCCGGGCGTGGAACATATAGCGCATCTCGGCGCCCAATTCGGTGCGCACAGGGATATTCTGCAGATTGGGTTCGGTGGAGGACAGACGGCCGGTGGCAGTGACTGTGTTCTGGAAGGTAGTACGGATACGCCCGTCCGCTCCAATCACCTTAATCAAGCCGTCCACGTAGGTGGATTTCAGCTTGGCGTACTGGCGGTATTCCAGAATAGAGTCCACGATGGGATGCTGCCAGCGCAGCTTTTCCAGCACCTCAGCATTGGTGGAATAGCCAGTCTTGGTCTTCTTCACCGGAGGAAGACCAAGCTTTTCAAAGAGGATAACACCCAACTGCTTGGGGGAGTTGATGTTGAACTCCTCCCCAGCCATAGCGTAAATGGCCTGTTCGTCCTCGTGAATACGTTTGTCCAGACGCACGCCAAATTCGTGCAGAGTTTTGCGGTCCACCAGGAATCCCTCTACCTCCATGCGGGCCAGCACGGGGCACAGGGGCAGTTCCAACTCATAGAAAACTTGCTCCAATTCCAATTCCTTCAGTCGGGGAGCCAGAGCCTCATGCAAAGCCTCCACCAAAGCGGTATGGCTGAGCCATGCGGCCATGGGGGCGGTGGGGTCTGACAGGGGGCCAAAGGCATCCTCATCCAGATAGTCCTTGGCCTTGGCTGTTTCAAAATTGAAATAGGTCACCGACAGCTTTTCCAAATCGTAGCTGCCGTCGGTGGGAGCCAGCAAATAGGCGGCCAGAGCGGTGTCAAACACAAACCCGTCGGTGGACAGGCCTTCCTGCACCAGCTGTGCCATAAGCGGTTTGACATCGTGAGATACCTTTTTGATTTCCGCCGAGAAAAAGCGGCGCAGAAATTCGTTGTAGCACTCCAGCTTATCGGCAAAGAACAGTGCGGCACGACCGCAGTTGCCCTCTCCCCACTCCACACAAACTCCGTTCAGGTTGGGCAGGGTCAGGAAAGTCACATAGTCGCGCTGGACAAAAAGGGAAAGCAGTTCCCCCATGCGTGCGCGATCGGTGACGATTTCGCTTTCGCAGGTACCCTCCACCATTTCTTCGGCAGGAGCAGCTCCCTGCGGGGCAGTCAGGCCCATTTTGTCGATGAGTTTGGAGAATTCCAAATCAAGAAACAATTCGTACAGGACAGCGTTGTTGACCTCTTTCCGGCAGGTGTGTTCAGGATCAAAGTTGATGGGCGCATCGGTGTGAATGGTAGCCAGTTCGTAGGACAGCTTGGCCATATCGGCGTCCTCGGCCAGCTTTTTCAGCACGGCAGGTTTAGCCTCCACGGCACCCAAATCGGCATATATGGTTTCAATGCTCTGATAGCGCTGGATCAGGTCCATGGCGGTCTTTTCGCCCACACCTTTGACACCGGGAATATTATCGCTGGTGTCCCCCATCAAAGCCTTCAAGTCAATCATGTGAATGGGATCAAAGCCGTACTCCTCCCGGAAAGTGGCGGGGGTCATGGCACGGGTGGTGGTCTGTCCCATACGGGTGGTCACCAGAGCAACCGTCACGGTATCGCTGACCAGCTGCAAGGAGTCCTTATCTCCTGTAACGGCGACGGTATTCCAGCCCTTTTCGGCGCTGACACGGGCGATGGTGCCGATCAGGTCGTCGGCCTCCCACCCCTCCAGCTCGTAGCGGGGAATGTTCATGGCATCCAGTACCTGCTTGAGCACCGGCATCTGCTCCGCCAGTTCTTCGGGCATTCCCTTACGGGTGGCCTTGTAACCGTCATAGGCCAGATGACGGAAGGTGGGCGCGCGCAGGTCAAAGGTGCAGCACACGCCGTCGGGCTTTTCCTGCTCCAGCAGTTTGAGCAGAATGTTGACAAACCCGAACACGGCATTGGTGGGCCGCCCATCCCGGGTATTCAGCATCCGTACGCCGTAAAAGGCGCGGTTGACGATGGAGTTGCCGTCGATGACCATCAGCTTCATAGAGGAAGCCTCCCTTGGTAGTTCTTAAAAAATTAGTATAGCAAATTTTCTGGCTGTGAACAACTCATTTGCCCACGATCAGCTTGCGGGTGATCGGATCGCGGCGGAAATGTTCAAAGAAATCAAGGGTCTCGGCCGCCCAGGATGGGGACATATAGTGGGGGCATTTTGCGACACCCATGAAGCGTACCACCATCTGGCCGGCGGCATTGCGGCTTTCGCCGAAGTAATAGGGCACTTCCAGTTCCTTTTTGTACTCCGCGTCGAAGTTCAGGCCAAAGAGGGTACTCGCGGTTTCCCCGTCGGAGGCGGCAAGGGCCTCCACTTGGGCCAGGGTGGTCAGCGTGGCCGTGCCACAGGCATCCAGCCAAGCATCGACGTTGTCCAACCGCTCCTGTAGGGTCAGTTTTCTGGCGGGGCCCATCTCCTTCAGGTGCTCGCTGATGGGCCAGCGGCGCTCCACGTCCCACAGGCCGTAGGGCATCAGAAGACCCATGCCCAGCTCCTTCACCCGGCCCAGCGGGTCGTCGCTTGCCTGCCCGCCGCCGGTCACACCGGCCCCCTGAATGGCGGCGCCGGTGGCAGGGGCGGTGGCAGCGATCAAATCAGGAAAGGCCGTGGCTGCAAAGGCGGCGGCGTTGCCGCCCCCCGAGATCCCGGCGGTGTACATCCGGGTCTCGTCCATGGGGTACCCCTTGGCGCGCAGTTCCTGCAAAACGGTGATGAACACGAAAGCCTCGCGGGTCAGGCCGCTGGCGGCCAGGGTCTCCCCCAGCGGGCCGGCGGGCTGGGTCATCCAGGCGGGGCAGACCACCATGCACCCCCGGCGGGCGGCCTCTTCCACAAAGCCGTACCACTCGGCGTCATAGGGCTCGCCGCCCCCCATGTGCATTAGGAATACGACCGGGAAGGTCTTCCCTTCCGGCCGTTGCAGGGGGGTGAACACCGAAAATTTCACCTGATCCGTAAACAGTTCCTTTTTCATGCCGAGGCTGCGCCAGTGGTCCAGCACCGCAGGCGCCATCTCGTCCCCGCCGCCGAGCAGGTGCTTTTTTTGATACTGGGCGGCGTACCACTCCCCCATGGGGCTGTCAGCATAGCCCTCCAGGGTGAAACCCAGCTCAGCGGAACCCTGGCCGGGGTCCAGAAGCGGACGGATCTGCCCATTTTCATCGTACCAGGCCGCTCTTTCGGCCTGACCGTATTCCGTTTTCCGGGTCTGTTCCATGGCGATCGCTCCTTCGCGGTCAGAGGGTGTCCGGCTTGTTCATGGGCCGGTAAACGATAAAATACATGGTGGTGAAGCAGGCAACTCCGCCGATCAGCTGGGACAGGGCCTCACCGGCGAAAACGCCGCTGGTACCCATGCCAAGAGCAGGCAGAATAACCACCAAAGGTGCGCACACAAAGGCCTTACGCAGCAGGGAGAAAAAGATGGCCTGTTTAGACTTGCCGAGGCCCACAAAGGTGGACTGGGCAGCCAGCTGCATGGCCTGGAAGGGAATCAGACTGAAATAGATGCGCATGGCAGGGATGCCATAAGAAATTGTGGCCTCATCTGTGCTGAACAGACCCATCAGCGGTCCCGGCAAAGTCTGCAGGAACACCCATGCCAGCACCGAATAGCCTATGGCGGCAATGGCAGTAAATCGGATGGCCTTTCGCACACGTTGGTACTTTCCTGCTCCGTAATTGTACCCAATAACCGGCTGAGAACCACCGGTCAACCCCTGTGCAGCCATGAAGAAGATCTCTTTCAGGGAGTTCAGCACCGTCATGATGCCCACATACAAATCGCCGCCGTAGACACTCAGGGTCTTGTTGCAGGCGATCTGCACCAGACTGTTGGTCAGACCCATGATAAAGCCGGACAAGCCGAGGGACAGGATGCGGCCCACCCTTCTTGCCTGCAGACGCAGATTTTCTGGCCGCAGACGCAGGATGGACTTTTTCCCGGTCAGAAAGAGCATGACCCACGCGGCTGAGCAAAACTGAGCAATCACCGTGGCCAGAGCCGCTCCCTTGACGCCCATATCCAACGCGAAGATGAAGATGGGATCCAGCACAATGTTGATGGCGGCACCCACCACCACAGTCAGCATACCTACCCGACCGAACCCCTGCGAATTAATAAAGGGGTTCATGCCCAGTCCGATCATGACAAACAGAGTGCCGGCCAGATAAATGTCCAGATACTCCACGGCATAGGGATAAGTCACATCACTGGCGCCGAAGAAATACAAAATGGGGCGTTTGAAAATGTAGCAAATCACCATGACAATCACGCCCAGCAGCATCAACAGAGCAAAGGAATTGCCCATGATGCGCTCGGCCTCCTCATTCTCCCCCTTGCCCCGGTGAATGGAGCACAAAGGCGCGCCGCCCATACCGCACAGGTTGGCAAAGGCCAGCAGAATGGAGATGATAGGCATGGCGACACCCAAACCGGACAAGGCCAGATGGCCGATATCGGGGATGCGGCCCAGATAGATGCGATCGACCACGCTGTATAGAATGTTGACCACCTGAGCCGCCGTCATGGGCAGAGCGAGTCCGAGAATGGCCTTGGAAATGCTGCCGACCGAGAAATCGTTTCGCTTGTCTGCCATCGGTCTCCCCCTTTTTTCGTACATTTATTATATGTATTTTACTCCGATCGGGAAAAAAAGCAAGAGCCGCAGGGCATAACACGGTTGACAGCAAGGAAAAATCATCGTAAAATTGTGGAAATACAATTTTAGCGTGCTACTGCGCAAAAGCGGAGGTTCCCCATGCAGCGTTTGAAAAATCCCCGGCTGATGCTGATTTTGTCCATGGCAATTTTCGGCACGCTGGCCCCATTTGTCCGAAATATCCCGGTGTCCTCCGGCGAGTTGGCCTTATACCGTGCTGTTCTGGCCGCATTGCTGATTCTGGTCGTTTTCGCCGTCACCGGACAGCGCATTGACTTCAAGGCCATCCGGAAAGAGGTCCCTTTGCTGCTTCTGTCCGGCATCGCCATGGGTTTCAACTGGATCCTTTTGTTCGAAGCGTATAAGTACACCACCGTGGCCGTGGCCACCTTGAGCTACTACTTCGCCCCTGTTATTGTGACGGTAGCATCCCCTCTCCTGTTCCGGGAAAAGCTGACCGCCAAGCAGATTTTGTGCTTTGTGTTCTCCACCGTAGGTCTGGCTCTGGTCATCGGAATCACCGATCTGGGCAAAGGCTCTTCCAACCTGACCGGCATCCTGTTCGGTCTGGGTGCAGCAGTGCTGTATGCCACCGTTATCCTGCTCAACAAGTTCATCAAGGGAGTTGCCGGCCTACAGCGCACTTTTTTACAGTTCGTTGCCGCAATCGTAGTGCTCATCCCCTACGTAGCCTGCACAAGCGGGGTGACCCTGGGCGGCATGGGCGGTAAAGGCTGGATCTGCCTGCTGGTGGTGGGCCTGCTGCACACCGGACTGGCCTACATCCTGTACTTCTCCGCCCTGAAGGATATGCCCGGGCAGGAGGCCGCCATTCTCAGTTATGTGGATCCTCTGGTGGCCGTCATCATCTCGGTGACCGTTCTGGGCGAGGCCATGACCCCGACTCAGGTCATCGGCGGTATTCTCATTCTCGGCTTTACTCTTTGGAATGAAATCAATCCAAAACATTAAGTCCATACAACACCAGCGCCCGCACCAAACGGAGCGGCCGTTTTTTGCCCATTTCTTTATTGTTTTACCTGCACTCCCTGCTCAAAATAGTGCTGCGCCTCCAGTTCCATTTCTTCATAGAGTACCGCAGTATATTCTTCCAGCAAAGGTGCAATATGCGGCCCGTAAGTATCGACAAGAACTAGTCTCAAACGCTCTTTCTCTGCAACAATCTTTTTGTGTCCCCCCGTTTTTCGCAAAGTTCCTTCATCAAACCGAATACATTTTTGATACGCCTGTAAAATTTTCTGTTCCATATTAGTTCCTCCTTTTTGACATTCAGTAAATGTCATCTTCGTCTCGAATATATCATAAAATACTCAAAAATGACACCCACTAAATGTCGCAAGTTTCGACAGGAAACGACAAGAGGAACCGTTTTATGTTCAAGAATAAAGCATCTGACGGAAAACTGAATTTGTCCGGCAAACGAATTGCCGAACTGCGCACCGCTCTGCCGGGAAAGGTTTCACAGCGCGCCCTTTCCGATATGCTTCAGCTGGAGGGCATTGATCTGGACAAAAATGCCGTTCAGCAAATTGAATGTGGCAAACGGTTCGTGACCGACATTGAATTAAAAGCCTTGGCAAAGGTGTTCGGTGTGACAACTGATGACCTTTTATCCGACTAACTCCCAGTACGGCCCGCATCATCTGATGCGGGCCTCTTCCTTTACAAAAAATCCACGGAGGCAGGGAGACCTTCCCCCG
>JAZOBG010000146.1:0-13562 GCA_045595865.1 Oscillospiraceae bacterium | reverse complement strand
TCCAAAATCTTTTCAAAAAATTTTGATGTGAACTGTCCGGAAACGCGCGCCCTCGTCGTTATAATAGTTGAACGGAAATCCATCGACATTCTGCGCGTGCGCTCCCGCCGGCCGGAGGCCGAACTGGACGAGAACATTTACGGGTGGGAATTCCCTCTGCCCGGGGACGGGCCGCTGGCCGACGCCATGGCAAAGCTTCCGGCGCGCTATCGCGAGGTGCTGATGCTGCGTTTTGACATGGGATACACCACCAAAGAGATCGCCCGGCTTTTTGACATGAAGCAGGAGTCGGTGCAGCGGCTGATCAGCCGGGCCAAGGAGTCCCTGCGCAAAAATCTGGAACAGGAGGGCATTACAGTATGAATCAAATCGTACTTTCCGACGAAGCGCTAAAGCAGGCCGCCGCGTCCGTGCGGCGGGCTATGCTGGACTCCCTTCCCACCCCCGCCGAATGTGAGCACGAGTTTTCCCCCGCCTTTCAGGCAAGGATGAAAAAACTGATCACGCAATTTAACTTGCGCCGCACCGTACGCAAGACCGTGCAGCGGGCGGCCATGTTCGCTCTGGCCGCCCTGATCGGCGTCAGCACCTGGCTGGGCGTGAACGCCCAAGCCCGGGAATCCTTCTTTTCCTGGGTGCGGGAGGTGTACGAGGAGCACATCGTCTACCGTTTCTTCGGGGAACCGGAGGCGGATACTCTGCCCGCCTACCGCATCACCTGGCTGCCCGAGGGGTACGAGGAACCGCTGACTCACGACAGCGAGCAGCGATATGCCGCACTTTATCAAATCGACAACGACACCGATAGCCAGTTTGTGTTTGAATACACCTTCATGCGCAACGATATGTATATCCATGTAGATTTCGATGACGCAGGCTGCGTTCACGAGACCGTCACTCTTAACGGTATGCAGGCCGATTTTTATCAAGCAGTAAATCCCGGTGACGCAAACAAGCTATTCTGGTTCGACGAAGATACCGAACTTGTTTTTATCCTCAACGGCTCCCTCGAAAAATCCGTCATGGTGCACATAGCCGAGTCCGTTATTTTGACAAGTTCTACAAAATAAAAATTATTATTTTCCCAGTGTCCGGTTTTGCTCTCTTCTATCGTTTCAATAGATGGAGCGATAAAAAGAGCCAAGCCCATATGCAAGGCACCCAATCAGCATGCAGTATTTTTGTTTTACTCTTTTTCAACTCGCTCTCAGATTAAATGCAAACAAGCGAAAGGAGTCAATATTATGAAAAAGAGTTTCTGTTTGTTCCTCTCCATTCTCCTTCTTTGTCTGAGCTCCTGCTCAGCCCCCAAACAGACTGAGCAGGAACTTCCGCCTAGGGAACATGCCACCGTATTTTTTTCGCAGGCGGAAGAGTTGTACTACGAAAACGGCTCGATTGAATTGTATGGTGAGACCCTGCAAAACCTCGTTCCCGCCGTGGATGGATTTTTTCCCGCCAAAACCAACGCATTGGAACGTCTGCACAACTTTGACCTGTCCACTTATACCGAAATCGAATCCCAGACCGAAGGCGCCGCCTTTACTCAATCCTTTTACATCGGCAAAGAGGATGAACTCTGTAAAGTAACCCTCGCCGCACACACATCTATGACAGGTATGACCATCGGTTTCCTGTTTGAAAACGGCGACGAATATTATGTGGTAGGTCCTTTTTCCAATGAACTGTTGGAACTGGTGGCATGGGTTCAGAGTGCGCTACCCAACGCAGAAGAAGTAGAGGGCAACATTCGCGCCATTCCGCTGAACACTGACGGCACGGAGGGCGAGCCGTATATGATCCAGCGAGGCCAAGCGATCTGGCTCTGCGACATATTTGAGTTGACAATGGAGAAAACAAAGCCTACAAAACAAAAGGACTGCATTTTTGATTTGAAGCTTGAAATCATCGACGGCGACACCTATCTGGTCAACTCGGATGAGCTTTCTTTCCAAAAAGGTTTGGAAAACGGCAAAGTCTATACCATCGAATGCGAAGAACCCATTGCAAAAATGCTAAAAAGTTTCCTGAGATAGCACATATTTTGAAAAACAGCGCCCCCACACCATATAATCGGTGCGAGGGCGCTGTTTCGCATTCTCATTCAGTTTTTCAAACTCTGCATAGGCGCAGGGATTCTGCCGCCTCTTGCAATAAATGCAGCACTGGAGGCGTTGTGGACCGGCATGACGGGGGCGCTACCCAGCAGGCCGCCCATTTCCATCATGTCGCCCACCTTGGCGCCGGGAACCGGGATGATACGCACGGCGGTGGTCTTGGAGTTGACCATGCCGATGGCGGCCTCGTCGGCAATGATGGCCGAAATGGTCTCGGCGGAGGTGTCGCCGGGAACGGCGATCATGTCCAGCCCCACCGAGCAAACGCAGGTCATGGCTTCCAGCTTATCAATGGTCAGGGTGCCGTCCAGAGCGGCGGCGATCATACCCTCATCCTCGGACACGGGAATGAAAGCGCCCGACAGACCGCCCACCGAGGAGGACGCCATAACGCCGCCCTTTTTGACCGCGTCGTTCAGCAGAGCCAACGCGGCAGTGGTTCCATGGGTTCCGCAGGTCTCCAGACCCATTTCCTCCAGAATGCGTGCCACGCTGTCACCCACAGCAGGAGTGGGAGCCAGACTCAGATCCACGATGCCGAAGGGCACATCCAAACGGGCGGAGGCCTCCTTAGCCACCAGCTGACCCATACGGGTGATACGGAAGGCGGTCTTCTTGACCGTCTCGGCCACCACATCGAAGGGCTGGCCCTTTACCGACTGCAAGGCATGATAGACCACACCGGGACCGGACACGCCCACGTTGATAACACTGTCGCCCTCGCCCACACCATGGAAGGCACCTGCCATAAAGGGGTTGTCCTCCACTGCATTGCAAAACACCACCAGCTTGGCGCAGGCAAAGCCGCCCCGGTCGGCAGTGCGGTCGGCCGCCGTCTTGATGGTACGGCCCAGTGCAGCCACGGCATCCATGTTGATACCCGCCTTGGTGGAGCCTACATTGACCGAGGAACAGACAAACTCGGTGGTCGCCAGCGCTTCGGGAATGGCGTCGATCAGCTTCTTGTCAGCCGGGGTGGCACCCTTCTGTACCAAGGCAGAGAAACCGCCCAGAAAGTTGACCCCGGTCTCACGGGCCGCACGATCCAGCGCCGCGGCAAAAGGAACGTAATCGTTGGTGTCGCTGGCTCCGGCCACCAAAGCAATGGGGGTGACCGAAATGCGTTTGTTGACGATGGGGATACCGAACTCCCGCTCGATGTTCTCACCGGTTTTGACCAGATTGGCAGCCTTGCGGCAGATTTTGTCATAGATTTTTTGGCAGGCCTTCCGGGGATCGGAGTCACAGCAGTCCAGCAAGGAAATGCCCATGGTGATGGTGCGGATATCCAGATGCTGCTGGTCGATCATCTGAATGGTGGACAGAATGTCATTGGTGTTGATCATGATTATGTACCTCTCGGTTCGTAGGTTAAGTAAACAAACGCGTCGGCCGGCGTGTCACGCTGCGGATTGGGCGCATGGACAGGTCGCCTTCCCTCCGACTCGGACTCAAAACAGTCGCCACTTACGACTTCGGTTTTTCGTCCTCGCTCCAGTCCATGGCTCCCCTATGCGCCTATTCTCCGCGTTCAAATCTTGTGCATGGCGTTAAAAATATCCTCGCGCTGAACACGAATGGACAAGCCCTTCTCGGCACCGGCAGTCTCCAGCGCGGATGCCAGATCGGCAAAGGAAACGGTACAGCCGCTCAAATCCACCATCATGATCATGGTAAAATACTCTTGCATAACGGTCTGGCTGATATCCAGAACATTGACATTGTATTGGGACAGCAGGGCACAGACAGCAGCGATGATACCCACGGTATCCTTGCCCAGTACAGTAACGATTGCTTTCATGCATTTTCCTCCTCAGTTTTTTCTTTCGCTGTGGTAATCGCCTTGGAACGCCAGGGTCCCCACTTGTAGCGGGCCAATGCCAAAATGGTGGAGAAGAACCAGCCAATTACCGGAGACCACCAGGTGGCCGCACCGCCCAGCGCGGTCAGATAGGCCAATGAGTAGGCCGCAATGCAGCGAATGGCCAAACTGACCAGACTGTTGACTGCAACAAAGGACACATCGCCCGCACCGTGCAGCACACCGGTGGTAATAAAGTACACGGCAAATACCAGACGGCTGGGGGCAATAACACGAATATAAGCCACGGCGGTTTCCATTGCCGCACCTTCCACGCCGAACAGCCCTGCAAGCTGCGCCGCAAACACAAAAGTCAGAGCACCCACGACGGTACAGATTCCGACGCCCATGATCCAGGTCGCGTGCAGACCGCGCCGGACCCGGTCCAACTGGCCGGCACCTACATTTTGTCCGGTAAAGGTGGACATGGCCACATTAAGCGAAATAGGAAGCGTGGATACAAAGTTCTCCACACGCAGAGCCGCGGCACAGCCGGCCGTAATGCCAAAATCATTGACCACGCGCTGAATAGCCACATTACCCAAAGACACCACGCACTGCTGGAGGGTATTGGGGATACCCAGCCGCAAGGCCAGAGCAGCCTTATCGCAGCAAAAGCGGAACTCCCCCTTCCCGAACCGCAGAATGGGATGCTTCCGGAACATATACACCACGCTGACCACGGCGGATACCGCCTGAGCGATCACGGTAGCAACTGCCACACCGACTACATCCCAATGGAACACCGCCACAAAAATCAGGTCGAGTATAATGTTGGTCACCGAGGAGATCAGCAAAAAATACAGTGTGGCCGAGGAGTCTCCCAGAGAGCGCAGCACAAAGGACACGATGTTGTAGATGAACTGGAACACCAGGCCAACACAGTAGATCGCCAGATAAGCCACCGCATCAGCCAAAAAGCTGTCCGGTACACTGAGGACATGCATCAGAAACCACTTGGCGACCACACCGCCCACCGCCGAAAGAAACAGCCCGATGCCACCCACCAGAATCAAAGAAGTAGACACCGCCTGGCGCATCTCATCATAGCGGCGGGCACCGTACAGTTGGGAAATCATCACCGAGCAGCCGCCCGACATACCGATAGCAAAGGCAAGGAACACATAGGTCACGGGAGCGCTTGTGCCTACCGCAGCCAACGCATTCTCGCCATTGGCCGCAAAGTTGCCCACCACCATACCGTCCACGGCATTATACAATTGCTGCAGGATATTGCCCGCCACCAGAGGCAGGGCAAACAGCAGGATCAGCTTCCACTCAGCCCCCTGCGTCATATTTCTGGATTTAGCTATGACAAATCACATTCTTTCGTATTAACTATGCTTCTTTTCGGACAATCGCTTTTTTCTTCCAACCGCCCTGGAAATAACGTCCCCAGCTCAACGCGGCATTGATGAACCAACCTACGGGCTGCATGATCCATACCGTCAAATACTCCAAACTGGTGTTATACGCCACAATATAGACCACCACGATACGGAACGCAAAGCTGGTCAGCAAAATAAATGCAGCATAACCCACATCTCCGGCCCCCTGAAGAATGCCGTTATTGATAATATACAGGCCAAACAGGAACAGTCCGGGACAGAAAATATTCAAATACATCATGCCGTAACGAAGGCCTTCTTCACTGACGCCAAACAGCGAAATCAGCGGCACACGCAACACCATGGCGACGGCAGAAACGGCCAAACTGACCGCCAGCCCCATCAATAATCCCACTTTGCGGCCTTTCTTTACCCGCTCCAGATTTCCGGCTCCCACGTTCTGCCCGGTAAATGTCGCCATAGCAGTACCAAACGCAAACAACGGAATGTAAACAAAACTTTCCACGCGCTGACCTGCTGTAGCACCGCTCATCAGGCCGGCATAAATGCCGCCGAAATGATTCACGACCCGCTGCAAGGTCAAGTTTCCGCAGGACATGACCACCTGTGTCAGAGTACTGGGTGCCGCCACACGCAGGACCAATTTTGCCGACCTTGCATTCCAGTGAAAATCATTCTTTCCAAACCGGAACACCTCGTGCTTGCGAACCATGTATACAAATGCCACAATGGCCGAAGCGGCCTGCGAAATCACCGTGGCGATGGCCGCACCGGCCACGCCCCAGTGGAATACGATAACGAACACCAGATCCAGCACCAGATTGACCACCGAGGAAACCAGCAGAAAATACAGGGAGGATTTGGAGTCACCCACTGCACGAAGCAGGGCAGCAAACACGTTATACGCAAACTGAAAAATCAGACCGACAGCATAGATTTCCAGATAGAGCGATGCCTCATCAATATACCAGTCGCCAACTCCCAGCGCCCCGCTTAAAAAGGTCCGTCCAAACACTACGCCGACCACGGAAAAGATCAAGCCCATAACCATTAGCATAATGATCGAGGTGGATGCGGCCTGCCGCATTTCTGTCCGCTTCCCTGCCCCAAAACACTGAGAAACCACCACCGAAACGCCGGAGCACATACCCACCGCGATGGAGACAAACAGCAGCGTCACCGGTGCGCAGACACCTACGGCCCCCAGCGCAATGTCGCCCACAAAATTTCCTACGATGATACCGTCAACGGTATTATATAGTTGTTGGAGAACTTGCCCGCCCATTAAAGGCAGTGCAAATAACAACAGATGCTTCCACTCCGCACCTTGAGTCATGGAACTTTTCAAACTAAACGCTTCTTTCAAAATATTTTCTCTATACATTTGCTTTGTGATTAATATAATATTATAATATAAATTAACTTCGAAATACAAGAGGAACCGTCCATGGAAGTCGCAATTTACACCTTGGGCTGCAAGGTCAATCAATACGAAACCCAGGCTCTGGAGACCGAATTGGTCCGCCGGGGTCATATTCTCGTCCCCTTTGAGGGCAATGCCGATGCTTATATCATCAACACCTGTTCGGTGACCGCCGTCAGCGATAAAAAGTCCCGCAACGTGGTTCGCCGTGCACGCCGCCGCTGTCCCGATGCTGTTGTGGCTGTGTGCGGCTGCTATGTGCAGACCCATGAAGAGGAGGCCAAAACTCTGAACGCCGACCTGTTGATGGGCACCAATGACCGCATGGGATTTCTGGACGCACTGGAGCGTATCGTGGCCGAGCGCCAGCCCCCCATCGTGAACGTGGACAACGCTCTGAAGCGCCGCGTGTTTGAAACCCTTCCTGCCGGCGGCATGGAAGGTCGCACCCGCGCCCTGCTGAAGGTCGAGGACGGGTGCGTCAACTTCTGCTCCTACTGTATCATTCCTTACGCACGCGGACCCATTCGCTCCCTACCCCTCTCGGATGCCGTGGCCGAAACCGTCCGTCTGGCAGAGGAAGGTTATCTGGAATTGGTCATCACCGGCATTGAGATTTCCTCCTGGGGCCGTGATCTGGCGGGCAAGCCGGAATTGATTGATTTGGTTGAAGCTATCTGCGCCGCCGCACCCGATCTGCGCATCCGTCTGGGCAGCCTGGAACCGCGCACCATCACCGAAGAGTTCTGCCGCCGCGCCGCCGCATTGCCCAATCTTTGTCCCCATTTCCATCTGTCTCTGCAAAGCGGCTGCGACGAAACGCTCAAGCGCATGAATCGCAAATACGACAGCACCCGGTATTATGAGAGCGTTGCTCTGCTCAACAAACACTTTGATTCCCCTGCCGTGACCACCGACCTGATCGTTGGCTTTCCCGGCGAAACCGAAGAAGAATTTGCCGCTACGTTGGCGTTCATCCGGAAGTGCGCCTTCTCCTCCATGCACATTTTCCCCTATTCCCCCCGGCCCGGCACCCCCGCCGCCGCCGTGAAAGAACAGGTTCCCCCCTCAATCAAGGAAGAACGCGCCCACCGTGCCGCCGAAGTCGCAAAGGCCATGGAGCAAGCTTATCTCAGCAGTCTGATCGGCCGCACTTTGCCCGTTTTGTTTGAACAGGACGAAGACGGCTGCTCCAAGGGACACGCTCCCAATTACGTGGAGGTTCGTTTCAAGCAGCCCGGCCTGCACAACGTAGTCCGGAATGTGACCGTCACCGGAGCGGAAAACAATTATCTGATCGCGGAATAAACGCAGAGCTCCGACTTCACATGGAAGCCGGAGCTCTGTTTATGTTCAGGTATCTTTTTTCATGGCCACATCGTCGGTCAGTTTGGCCTGTTTTTCCAGTTCGACCTTGTTGCGCTGGGTACGGATCAGGTTGGCCGGCCCGCGAATACAGCCGCCGTCGCAAATCATTCCTTCAATGAAATTCCCGTCCAGAAGGCCCTTGCTCGCTTTCAGCAGAGCCACCTTACATTCTTCCACACCGCTGCAGGGGACCGCTTTCAGCGGGAACTCCACGCCTTGCTCCTTCATGGCCTGCGCCACGGCACCGGACACGCCGCCGCTGGCCGCAAAGCGCCAGCCATAGCCGCTGCTCTCCATCAGCTCCGCCTCTTCCAGCTCTTCCGGAACCACTTTTTTCGCCTCAAACATGGCGTTCAGTTCCTCGAAGGTCAGCACGCAATCCACGGCACCCATGGTCTTGCCCAACTGGAATTCCTGCTTTTTGCCCACACAGGGGCCAATAAAGATCACGCGGGCTCCGGGGTCCTGTTCCTTGATCACGCGACCGGTCATGACCATGGGGGACGGAGTTTTGGAAACCAAAGTTTCTGCCAGATCCGGGTAATTTTTCTCTACGTAATTTACAAACGCAGGACAGCAGGAAGATACCAGCATTCCCTTTTCCGCCAGTTCCTTGGACTCCTCCAACGCCACCAGATCGGCACCGTAGGAAACCGGCATGACATCATGGAACCCAAGCTGCTTCAAGGCGGCTGCCAACTGGCCAAAGGTGGTACCCGGGAACTGACCGGCCACCGACGGAGCCACCGCCGCCCAGACGTGATAACCCCATCTCTGCGCACCCATCAGCATGTGGATGGCATCCACTACAAAGGACTTGTCCATAATGGCGCCAAAAGGACACTGATACACACAGTTGCCGCAGGAAATACACTTTTCATGACTGATGGATGCCTTACGGTCGGCGCCCATGGAAATCGCACCGGCGGGGCAGCCACGCTCACAGGGGCGCAGATTTTTCACGATCGCGCCATAGGGACACACCGGAATACATTTGCCGCACATAATACACTTTGTGGGGTCAATACGCGCCTTGTGATTGACGACAGTAATGGCATCGCGGGGGCAGGCATGAACACAGCGGGTCGCCAGACAGCCGCGGCAGGCGTCATTGACGGTCATCTCGGTGACCGGACATTCATCGCAGGCAATGGGCAGTACTTCCACCAGATTGGGGTCCGATTTGTCGCCGCCCAAAGCCAGCTTCACACGGCTTCCGATTATGGCGCGCTCTTTGTAGATGCAACATCGGGTGGTCGGATTGGGCCCGGGAATAATTTTCTCCGGAATATCCAGAATGCCGGTCTGGAACCGCCCCTCCCAGGTCAACTCTGCCACTTCGCGCAGAACATCATTTTTAATTTCCTGAACGTGGGTTTCAAATTGGCGCACGGAATACATCCTCCCGTTTCTTTTTTCTTCCGGGATTGTACCATATTGCACACCGTTTGTCATCCGTTTCACCCCAAAAAACAACTTTGATTTCCCCTTGATTCTGAAAAATTTTTTGGTATTCTGGCATAAAGAGGAACAGTTTGCGTCTATATGGACAAAAGGAGGTTTCCCACATGGAAGATGCCGCCATTATTGAATTATATTGGGCCAGAAACGAAGATGCCCTGACCCAGACTGACCAAAAATACGGCCCCATGTGCCGCACTCTGGCTTTCCATATTCTGTCCGACCGGCAAGACAGCGAGGAATGCGTCAACGACACATGGCACAAAGCCTGGAACACCATGCCGCCCCAACGGCCCGATTCTCTGCGGGCCTATCTGGGCCGTATCGTGCGAAACCTGTCCATCAGCCGTCTGCGTGAGCGCACCGCACAAAAGCGGGGCGGTGGACTGGACATTATGCTGTCCGAGCTGGAAGACTGCCTGCCATCCGCCGTCTGTGTGGACCGGGATCTGGATGCAAAAGAGCTGGCCGCCGCCGTCAGCCGCTGGCTGCGCACCCTGGATACCGACGACCGGGTGTTGTTCGTGCGCCGTTACTGGTACGGCGAGCCGGTCCACGGACTGGCCGCCCAGTGGGGACTGGAATCCAACCGCATGGCCAAGCGAATGCTCAAGCTGCGCCGCAGTCTGAAACAGGCACTGGAACAGGAGGGGTTTGACGTATGAACACAGAACTTCTTTACCAAGCCATCACCTTGATCGACGACGACCTGATCGACGAAGCCGGAACCTACACCCCCAAAAAACGTAAGGTCATTCACTGGAAACGCTGGATCGCTCCGGCCGCCTGCCTGTTTCTCGCTGTTGGCATCGGCAGTGCCGCATACTTCGGCCTGTTTAACGGCATGGGTGCCGCCGGAAATTCCGGCGTCAACGCCAGCGGCGAAGGCGTGGACGGCAGCAGCACCTTCATGTCCTACGCCGGCCCGGTGTTCCCCCTGAGCACGCTGGAGGAGGCCGACGGCATCGAGGCCGCGCGGGATATCACGCTGGATTTTGACCGGACCGGAAAAATTTATGGCTCGGACATCACTGTGACTGACGCTTACACTCTGACCAATACCACAGCCGAGGATAAAGTACTCTCTCTTCTCTATCCCTTTGTCAGTTCCCTGATGGATTTGGATCAGTATCTGCCTTCCATGACGGTAAACGGAGAAGCGTCGGAAACCGACCTTCTGTTCGGCCTGTACGCCGGCGGCTTCCAGGGCGTTCTTGGCGCCGACGACCCCGAGGGCAGTGCCAATCTGGAACCGCTGACCTCCTGGGAGGGCTACAAAGCTCTGCTTTCCGACAGAACTTATCTGCAGGCCGCCATGGAAGACTATCCCGATTTCACCGCAACCGATGTCATCGTCTACGAATTTACCGACCCCTGGGGACCGGAAGAGACCGACAAGGTCCCCAATCCCTCCATCCGGGTCACGTTTGATATGGATTACGACAAAACCATTGTGCTGTCCTACGGGTTTCATGCAGGCTCCTTTGATTCGGAAAACGGAAAAATGGGCCAGGGGTTCTCCATTCCCCAGTCCTTCCAGCCCGGTTACGGCGAACCGTACTATCTGATCGTTTTGGGTGACGATGTGAAAAACATGGAGATCCGCGGATATGTCACCGGCGGTTGGGATCCTGAGAAGGAACTGGACGAATTCGGTGTGGACGTGCAGCGGTATGAGACCGATCTGGATACCGTTCTGCGCAAGGCCGTGGGTTGTATTTACAACAACAACTCCTGGCAGTACGGCGACAGTCTCGCCGTCGATTTCGAAATCTACTACGGCCTGTTCTGTGATTACCTGACCACCTACGGAATTCTGTCCGAGGACTGCCGAAACCGCTACGATACCGGCTGGCTGGAAGACCTGTCCGAAGTAGGCCATGTGAACCGGGTATGCTGGCTGCAAGCGCAGGTCACCATTCCCGCCGGAGAAACGGTATCCGTAAGCGCAGTCATGGAAAAGGAAGCCAGCTATGATTTCTACTGTTCCGGTTCTGACAACCGGTCGGTCAAGGGCTACGATATGGTTACCCGGTTGGGTTCCACCCTGACCTTCACGGAGCAGCAGGCCACCCTTCTGGACCACGGACAGATCGAAATCGTCCGCCAGAACTTCGGTTTCGACCTTGCCGCAGGCATCAAAACGGTGGATCTGGATCCCGCCGTGGAGCACTACTATCTGGAAATCCGACGGATTGAAAATTGAATCCGCTCCCATGGGGACGGCAGCCGCCGTCCCCAGTTTTCTGCATTGATTGTAACGCGACTCCTTTTGTGGTATACTATACAAAAACATCTCATTCCACTCGCCTGACCCAACCGGGAGGGATCTTATCAAATATTACGCCGCGCCCGCTTCGATAGTCATTGGCTTTCTCGCCACAGAAGGTATGCTCTATCTCGCCTTCCTTGCTCTTGACCTTTTGGGACAAACCGAACTCTCGGTCTGGCTGAAATACGCAGGCATCCTGTTTTGTCTGACTTTCTCTCTTCTTCTCCTTCCCTTCGGCGGTGACCGGCTTATTCCTCTCGCTTTGCTGTTTACTTCCGCTGCCGATTGGTTTTTACTGGTTCGGAACAACCGTCTGCTTCTGGGTGTGGCTCTGTTTCTTTGCGTTCAGAAACTGTACTTTCTGCGCCTGTATCGTGCGGGTGGTTCCTGCAGACTGCTTTGGCTTCGCATTCCCTTAGCTGCAGCGTTCTCTCTGCCCCTCGCCCTGATTCCGGGCATGTTCACCCCGTTGAACCTTCTGGCTGTGTTCTATTTCTCCCAGTTGCTGTCCAACACCATTTTGGCATGGACACTGCCGGCCTTGCGCATCTTTGCTTTCGGTCTGACCTTGTTCGTGGGCTGTGATATATGCGTCGGACTGCTCCATGCATTTACACTCCCACCTGCCCTGTTTCCCCTGATATCGGTCGGGATTTGGTTTTTCTACCTGCCCTCCCAAATACTCATTGCTCTGTCTGCACTGCCAAAGGAGATGACTCACAATGAAAACAAGTAAGTTCTTGACCGTCGCACTGGCAGTCCTGACCGCAGCAGTTCTGCTGGCCGGAGCCATTGCCGTCCCCATCCTGTGCCGTCCGTTCTACTATGCCCACATCAACCCCCTGCAATTATGCGAGGAAACCGGCCTGACCCGCGAAGAAATCAAAACCGCCTTCGACGAAATGATGGACTTCTGCGTGGGCAACGCAGAATTTTCCACCGGCGTACTGCGTTGGTCGGAAAGTGGGGAAAATCATTTTGCCGATGTGCGCTCGTTGTTTTTGCTGGATTTGAACGCTTTATTTCTTGCGGTTGTTCTGCTGGCAACCCTTCTGATTGTCTCCCGGTTAACCGGGAGACAGCCCGGCAGACTGCTGGGCCGCGGGCCTACCTTCTGGGCCGGAACCGGGCTGGCCGCCGTTTTTGTCATGATCGGCGCTTTGGCTGCCACCGACTTCGACCGGGCCTTTACAATTTTTCATACCATCTTCTTTCCGGGCAAGGACAACTGGCTGTTCGACCCCACGGAAGATCAAATCATCACCATCCTGCCCCAGACGTTCTTTATGAACTGCGCCATCCTGATTCTGACTATCATTCTGTTGGGCTGTATCGTACTTATTGTGTGGGATTTTATCCCCTGCCGCAAAAAAGCTCCCGCATCATCCGGCATTTGACTTTTGTGCGCATACCCCGGATCAGCCAACCTGCTCCGGGGGTGAAATCTCCCCGCAAAAAACTTTAAAAGTTTTAAAACTTTGTGTTGACAAGGCATACTTTTTCTGATATACTAACCCTTGCTGTGGATGAGTTGAACACGCTGGTGTAGCTCAGTTGGTAGAGCAGCTGATTTGTAATCAGCAGGTCGGGGGTTCGAGTCCGTCCACCAGCTCCAACTTCATATGGGAGAGTTCCCGAGTGGCCAAAGGGGGCAGACTGTAAATCTGTTGTCGCTGACTTCGGTGGTTCGAATCCACCCTCTCCCACCAAA
>JAZOBG010000145.1:0-19273 GCA_045595865.1 Oscillospiraceae bacterium | reverse complement strand
GCCCACCGCCGATGATAATAATGTCCGTCAAGCGGATCACCTCTTTTGTATTTCTTAGTATGTTGGTAATGTATCAATTCTATGTGTTCTGTTGAAAAAAGTCAATGGACAGCCGAAAAGGTCTTTTTACCTTTTGTGTTGGATAAGGCTGTCTGTCAAATACTTCGTCGATTTGACGGAACTCTAAGCATAAGAAAAGGCTCCACAGGACTTTGAAATCCCGTGGAGCCTCATTCGTTTCAAATCAGTTGGGCAGGTTTTGGAGAGCAAACTTACTTTTTGGCGCGGATAACTTCACGCAATAGGAGTGTCCAACTTGTAGTAGTTCAACGCCCAAGAAACATAGTTGATGGTCGGATAATAGCACAGGTTATTTATCACAACACCTTCTGTCGTTACAATCTGCACTTCAATCATACTGTCAGCAAGTTCAATGCTCAACGACTGCTGTTCTTCCTCACTCATGCCTTTGAATACTGTGTTTTGGTAATCATCATTCCCCATGGCATAAGAGATGTTCAGATTATCAAACAGAGCCTTTATCTGGTCAGCATCGGTTATTTTGTTTTTCCCTATGGTGATGCTTGCGATATCCTCAGCTTCGTCAACACCATAAACCACGAACATCTCACTTGCTTCTGTATGTGTATTGGAATCAAAAGGAACGAAGTTACAGAACAGTGCAAAGGAGTAGGCTCCACCATCTTCAACGATATACACCGCTCGCTGTGCTCGCTCCTGCTCCAGTTCAGTTGTAATAGTTACAATGTCGGCGTAAGGTACATACTGATAGAAAACTTGTCTTGACTGCTCCCCGTTATGGTCTAATCCTGTACCAAGGGAGCTTCCAATCATGTCTGCTGTGATTTTGTGTGGCAGATTATAGGTGTCCAATACTTCTTTCTCGGTCATATCAATGCCTTCATAGTAGGCACCATTGTACTCAATCACATTTAGAGGACGAAGAGGGTCATCCTGTCCGGGACCACCTTTAGGATTGAGAACAGGGATTGCAATGCCAACCACAAGACACAGACAAGCAGCCATCGCACCCCATTTAACCCAAACGGGTTTCTTAGCCTTGCGGTATTCTCTTGCCTCTTTGACATGCTTCTCATTGATGTCGCCGAGGACTTCATACAATTTCTCGTTAGTCATAGTTCAAAGCCCCTTTCTAAAAGGTAGTTGTGTAGTTTAAGGCGGAGGCGGTTAAGGGTCATTGATACGGCACCATCTTTCATACCATGCCGGGCAGCAATTTCTGAAACGCTGTCGGTGTGCCAGTATCGGCTGACAAAGATGCTTCTTTTCTCTGGAGAAAGGGTGTCCAGAAAGGCATCAATGCTTTTTACAAGTTCCTTGCGGTCAATTTCCTGCTCTACATCATCCTTGCCAGATACCAGATCAGAGAGTTCATCCAAAACCACAGGTAACTCTCCGCCGCCTCGTTTGTCGGCGGTGTTATGCTTGTATCGGTTAAACGATAAGTTTCGGACTATTTTCCCAAGGAATGTAGATAGAATGCTCGGCCTATGCGGTGGCATGGAGTTCCATGCGTTCAAGTATGTATCGTTCACACATTCCTCTGCGTCTTCATGGTTACCCAGTATGTTCTTGGCAATTGAGGTACAGTAGTTACCGTACTTGTCGGCGGTAGCAGGGATTGCCTGCTCGTTCCTATCCCAGTATAACTGGACTATCTTTGCGTCATCCATCAGCGTTCACCTCACTATCAAATTTACCCTTTCACCCATATACACAACTTTTGAACCAAAATCTCACACATTTTTTCAAATATTCTTCTACCCCATAATACCATGCTGGCTACCAAATTGCAGTATCCTCTCAAGGTCTGGCCGTTTTGCATTGATTTGGGCAGAATTTACAAAGATTTTTTCAGCCACAATTATGGTAAAAGGGAACGCAAAAGTCCTCCCTTGAATTACCTGAAAAAGGGTGCTATACTAACACTCGTATGTCAAGGAAAGGAGGGACGCAGGTGAATCAAAGCCAGATGTTCAGCAACAAAGCCCTTTGGCGGCTGCTGATTCCCATTATGCTGGAGCAGCTTTTGACTTCGCTGGTGGGCACAGTGGATACCATGATGGTTTCCAACGTGGGCTCGGCGGCGGTGTCCGGCGTCTCTCTGGTGGACTCCATCAACAAGCTGATTTTGTTCCTGTTTACCGCCCTCGCCACTGGCGGCACCATCGTGTGTTCCCAGTATCTGGGCCGGGGCGACAAGAAAAAATCCAGCGGCGCGGCAAAGCAGGTGCTGCTGTCTGCCATGGTGCTGGGTATCCTTGTGGGCGGGTTTTGCTTCTTCTTCCGGAAGGGTATCCTGCGCCTGATTTTCGGCACGGTGGAGGCCGACGTCATGCAGGCCGCCGTGACCTATCTGATGATCACGGCCTTTACCTATCCTTTTATTGCCGTCTTCAACGCGGCGGCGGCCATTTTCCGCTCTTCGGGCAATACCCGGCTGCCCATGATCATTTCGGTGTGCTCCAATGTACTCAATGTCATCGGCAACGCCGTTTTGATGTTTGTGTTTGATATGGGTGTGGCCGGTGCGGCTCTGGCAACGCTGCTTTCCTTTGTGGTGGCCACCGTGGCCATCCTGATTTATCTGTGCAAACCGGGTCAGACCATCGAGATCGGCAAGCTGACCGATCTGCGTGTGGACTGGAAGGTGATCTTTCTGGTGCTCAGCATCGGTCTGCCCACCGGCATCGAAAATGCCATGTTCCAGTTCGGCAAGCTGATGGTGCAGAGTACCGTGTCCACGCTGGGCACCACAGCCATTGCCGCCAACGCCATCGTCACCGTGCTGGAGTATATGGGCTCCATGCCGTCCACCGCCATCGGTACCGGCATGATGACCGTGGTGGGTATCTGTATCGGAGCGGGACGGCTGGATGAGGCCAAACGAAACATCAAAAAGCTGACCCTCTGGGGCGCCTGCGTCCTTGTGGCGGTCAACTGGATCATTTTTGCCCTGACCGCGCCGGTCACCAGACTGACCGGGTTGAATGCCGAGGAAGCCGCGCTGACGGTGCACGTCATGCTGGTCATCAGCATCATCAAGCCCTTCCTATGGCCCCTGTCCTTCCTGCCGGTCAACGGCCTGCGTGCGGCGGGCGACGTGAAATTCTGTATGGTGGTGTCCACGGTGTCCATCTGGATCTGCCGTGTGGGTCTGACCACGATCCTCTGCCGTTTCCTCGGCGTGGGTCTGGTCGGCATCTGGATCGGATTCTTCGTGGACTGGACGGTGCGCTCCATCACCTTCTCCCTGCGCTATCTCAGCGGAAAATGGACCCGCCATCAGGTCATCGAAGCGAAAACCGAATAAGAAGAAACGAGGAGCGGATCGCACGATCCGCTCCTTATCTGTTGTTTGAGGTTCAGTTGGGGGCCATCAGGCCGCCGCTGGCCAGAATGTGCTGACCGGAGATCCACTGGGATTCCTTGCTGCACAGGAAGGCGGCCACTTCGGCAATGTCCTCCGGCATACCCAGACGGCCCAGAGGGGTGCGCTCGGCGCAGCTTTGGACAAAGGGAGCGGGAGCGTACTTGAGCATGGTCTCGGTGCCGGTCAGGCCGGGCTGGATGGAGTTGACGGTGATTTTACGGGACGCAAATTCCAGTGCGGCCACTTCCACCATCAGCTGGGTGGCTGCCTTGGAGGAGCTGTACGCCGCCATACCCGGTTCGGGAAAACGGGCGCTGCAGGAGGAAATGACCACGATTCGTCCGCCGTCGTTCAGACGCAGACCGGCCTCCTTCAGGCTGAACAGGGTGCCCTTGGCGTTGATGTCGTAGACCGTGTGGTAAAACTCCTCGGTGACCTCGGTGATAGGGCATTTGAAGGAAACACCGGCGTTGGCCACCAGAATGTCGGCTTTGCCCAGACGCGCTTCGCATACATCGAACATATTCACGATGTCGGAAACCGAGGTCACATCGGCCTTGACGGCCTCGGCTTTGCCGCCGGCTTCGGCAATGATGCGGGCGGTTTCCTGTGCGCCGGCTTCGTTTTTGTCGCTGACCAGCAGGTTGGCGCCGCAGGCGGCCAGCTTGACGGCGATGGCACGGCCCATGCCCAAGCCGGCGCCGGTTACAATGGCAATCTGATTGGTCAAATCCATGAAAATTCATCCTTTCTGTTTGAACTCCAACCAAGGGAGATGCGTTCCGAATATGCCCACCAGCCGTCCGGTCAGCAGCACCGATAAAATCGTACCTACGCCCACCGACAGGAACAGCTTACGGGAGAAAATCAGGTCGATCAGGATGGCCAGCACCACCCAAATAGCATCGCCTGCCATTTTGACCCGGGACAGGGGGATGTTGAATCGGCTGCTGATGGTGCGCAGCAGGGCATCGGGAGCGGGGAGCAGCCCACGGCAGCCCACAATGGTCACGATGCCCAGTGCGGTGAGGACGATGCCGCACAGGTTGAGGATCACCCGCACCCACAGGGCGGCCGCCTTAAAATTCAGCAGGAGCATATATCCGTCCACGATCCACCCAAAGACCACGGCAAGAGGAATGATGAGCAGCGTCTTGAAATCGAACTTTCGCTGAATGAGCAGAATTCCTATCCAGCACACCGCGTGAAACAGCATGGTGGTGGTTCCCAGCGTCAGGGGAGTGACCGTGCTGACAGCGGCGGGAATGGAGAGAATGGGGGTCATGCCCAGTGCGGCCTTTTTCAGCAGTACTGCACCCAGCGCCAGGATCAAAAGACCGATGATATATTGTGAGGTGTGACGCTTTGTTTTAATGGCGAATCCCCCTTTTTTTACTGAATTGAATTACGTTGGTTTACATTGTATCAGACTTCTTGGGAATTGACAATCAGAACAAAAAATACCCGCTGGTTTAATCCAGCGGGTATGAGCAGGAAATGGGATCAGCCTTCGGTGATGGACTTGGCGCGCTCCAGAGCAGTGTCGATGCTGTTGCAGAAGTTTTCTCTGCCGATCTCATCAACCATACCGGCCTTTTCAAAGACCTTCATGGGCTGCTCGTTTGCGTGGGAGATGATCAGAGTGATGCCCTTCTTACGACAGGTTTTGATAATGGTCTCGAAGGAATGGATACCGGTGGCATCGATAGCGGGAACACTGCGCATACGCAGAATGACCACTTTCTTATGGGCTTCGGCGAAGATGTCGGCAATCTTATCGGAAGCACCGAAGAAAATGGGACCGGTAATCTCATAGACCATGGTATCGGCGGGAATGACTTTCAGGCCGATGCGTTCGGGGTCGGTGTTTTCGTCAATGGGAGTCCAGCCGCGGACATTGGTCTCATCGCTCATGCGCTTCATGAACAGAACGGTGGCCAGAATGATGCCCACCACGATGGCAACCACCAGATCGAAAATCACGGTCAGCAGGAAGGTAGCAACCAGAACCAGAGTATCACTCTTGGGAGAGGTTTTAACAATGGCAATAAATTCGCGCCACTCGCTCATGTTGTAGGCCACCTGGAACAGGATGGCGGCGATGGCGGGCATGGGGATCAGCTTGGCGTAAGGCATCAGGATGACCAGCATGGCGAACAGCAGCACGGCGTGGACCATGCCGGAAATGGGGGTGCGGCCACCGTTCTTGATGTTGGCGGCGGTGCGGGCGATGGCGCCGGTGGCGGGGATACCGCCGAATAGAGCGGAACCGATGTTGCCCACACCCTGAGCAATCAACTCAGTGTTGGAATTGTGCCGGCTGCCGATCATACCGTCGGCCACCACGGCGGACAGCAGGGACTCCACGCCGGCTAAAACGGCAATGGTAAAAGCATTGGGAATCAGGGAAACGATTTTGTTCCATGTGATGCCGGTGGGGAGGGTCAGCTGGGGGGGAGCAGAGGTGATGTCGGGATACAGAGTGCCGATGGTGTTGACAGGAATGTCAAACAGCTTGACTACCAGAGCGCATACGATGACGGCAATCAGGGATGCGGGAACCTTGGGCAGCAGTTTGGGCAGACCGATCAGGATGGCCAGAGCCAGCGCGCCAATGACGACTGCCCAGATGTTGAAAGTGCCGAAGCAATGGATCACTTCTTCCAGCTTTTCCATGGTCTCAACCGGGGAATGCTCGAAGGTCAGGCCGAAGAAATCCATCAGCTGGCCGATCAGAATGGTAACAGCGATGCCGGAAGTAAAACCGGTGGTGATGGTGTAGGGGATGAACTTGATCAGACCGCCCAGCTTCAGCACACCCATCAGGATCAGGATAATGCCCGCCATGATGGTGGCAATGGCCAGACCGTCCACACCCTGAGTGGCGACAATGCCGGCTACGATTGTGGCAAAGGCTGCAGTAGGACCGGAGATCTGAACACGGCTGCCGCCCAGAAAAGCGACCAGGAAACCGGCCACGATGGCGGTATACAGACCCACGGCGGGGCCCACACCGGAGGCGATAGCCAGTGCGATAGACAGGGGCAGGGCGATGATGGCGACGATAATGCCGGAGATCACGTCCTTAACAAACTGGCCCTTGGAGTAGGATTTCAAACAAGAAATCAAACTGGGATAAAACGTTTTCATTTCTTTCACCTTTATTTTGCTTTATCTTTCGTGCAAAAGCACACACGCAAGCAATTATATTCCTTGACAGGCCGGAACGCAATGGGGGAAAGGAATAATTTGCATAGAAAAACGTCATTTTTTGCTTTGGGTTAATTTATAAAAATGCACAAAACCTTAAAATAAGGGAAAAAACAAAAATATGAAAAAAAGACGGAATAAACCTTGCTGCGCCAATATTATTTGGCGAAGTTTGCTGTTGAGGAAGTAATGGTAAAGTGCTATGATGTAACCCGCAATATAGTTGACTCAACCGCCGCGATACGAATTGAGCCACGCGGAAGGAAGAGGAAATAACTATGGAATTTTTGATCACATTGGCTGTGGCCATGATCGGCGGACTGATGATGTCCCGTCTGGCCAAAAAGGTATCCCTGCCCGCTGTTACTGCCTATCTGGTGGCCGGCCTGATTCTGGGTCCGTTCTGCATCGGACGTTTGGGCATTACCGGTCTGGGTTTTCCCAGTCTGGAAGGAATTGAAGCATTTAGCCTGGTCACGCAGGCCGCGCTGGGCTTTATCGCCTTTACCATCGGCAATGAGTTCCGCCTGTCCCAGCTCAAGAGCATGGGCAAGCAGGCCATTGTTATCGGCATTCTGCAGGCCGTGATCACCACTGTGGTAGTGGATATCGCGCTGGTCGTTCTGCACTTTATCAAGCCTGACCTGATCTCTGTTCCGGTCGCCATCACACTGGGCGCCATCGCTGCCGCAACCGCACCGGCAGCCACCCTGATGGTGGTGCGTCAGTACAAGGCAGACGGCCCCCTGACCAAGCTGCTTTTGCTGGTGGTCGCCATTGACGACGCCGTGGGTCTGGTGCTGTTTTCGGCCTCCTTTGGCATTGCCAAGGCCATGGAGCAGGGATCCGCCAGCATTGCCAGCATTGTGCTGGAGCCCATTATTGAGATCGTGCTGTCCCTGATTCTGGGCGCTGTCATGGGACTGCTGCTGAACTGGGTGGAGCGGTTCTTCCACTCCCGCAGCAAGCGTCTGTCCATTTCGGCGGCTTTCGTGCTGCTGACTGTGGGTCTGTCCATGATCAAGTTTCAGGTCGGCGGGATCCACTGCGGATTCTCTCTGCTGCTGGTGTGTATGATGACGGGCACCGTGTTCTGCAACATCTGCGATTTCTCGGAAGAGCTGATGGAGCGTGTGGAAAGCTGGTCGGTACCCCTGAACATCCTGTTCTTCGTCATTTCCGGTGCCGAGCTGGACCTGAATATTCTGAAGAATCCCCTGATCCTGATGGTCGGTGTGATCTATATTCTGTTCCGATCTGTGGGCAAGTACTCCGGCTCTTACATCAGCTGTAAAATGACCCGCTGCGGTGAGAAGATCACCAAGCATCTGGGCATTACCCTGCTGCCCCAGGCCGGTGTGGCTCTGGGTATGGCTCTGACCGCCAAGGAACTGATGGGCGGCGATATGGTACGCAACGTGGTACTGTTCGCCGTGCTGGTCTACGAGCTGGTCGGCCCCGTCATGACCAAGAATGCCCTGATCAAGGCCGGCGAGATCTGTCTGGAGGGCAAAACCAGCGCCCGTGTGCCCGAGGCTATGAACAAGCCTGTCAAGGAGCACAAGCTGTAAGTTTTTTCTGAAACGGAATCAAATATAAAACGGAGCTGCCGCGGCAGCTCCGTTTTTATATGCGAAGTGTTGTTACAGTTCCATATTTTCCAGTTCGGAGACGATCTCCAACTGGCGCTCGTAGAACAGCAGGTCCTGGTTGTGTGCGAAGTACTCCTCCGAGCCGTAGCGGCTGATGAAGCGGGAGGCGTACTGGTTGATGGTCATCTCGGTGGCCAGAATGATCATCTCTTTGCTCTCGCCAAAGACACCGTCGCAGAAGCCGTACAGGTTGGTGATCTTCCGGCGGGCGTCCACTGCCATTTTCTTCAGGTCGGCCACACGGCTGTCGAAGTCAGCCTTGATGACGGCAAAGGCCTGCTCGCCGCCTCTGGCCTGTCCGTCGGTGAAGCGGGCCACATTGTCCTTCAGCGCGTCCAGAACGCGGTTCAGGGTGTGCAGGCGATCCAGCGACAGGGTGGAGGCGCGCTTGCCGATCTCGATGGTGGTGTTGATTTTTTCGATCTGGGCGGTCAGCTCGGTCACGGCATCGGTGTTGGGGTCGGCCAGCGCGGCACGCACCGTTTTCAGCAGGGGGATCAGCTCGGTGATGACGTCTTCTGCCAGACAGACGCTCTTCAGCTTGGCCGAGATGGCGTCCAGCAGCAGGCCCAGCAGGCTCAGACGCTCGTCAAACTTGGCTTTCTTGGCGCGGGTGCGGATGTCGATATCGTCCTCGCCGTCCAAAATCTTGTCCACCTGATAGTCGGAGCGGTACTTGTTGAACAGGTCGTAGTAGATGGCGAAATCCTTGGCGATCTGCTTGTTCTGGATGTACTGGCCCACCAGACCCTCGGTGATGGGGAAGCCGCGGCGCTCGTAGATACGCATGGTGGCCGACAGGTCGGTCCAGCCGCGGGCGGTGGCAAAGGTCTTGCCATCCAGCGTGGATTCGATTTTGTAGAAGTCGGTCTTCTTGATGTCCAGATAAGTGGTGATGGCGGGGTGGACGCCGGCGTTGACGGCGTATTCCTTCCAGGCGTCATAGTCAGGGTCGATGTCGATGCGTTTCAGGCGGTCCCATGTGACGATGTCGAACTCACGCACAGAGTTGTTGTACTCGGGCGGGTTGCCTGCGGTGACCACGATCCAGCCGTAGGGCACCTGATGGCGGCCGAAAACCTTATACTGCAAAAACTGCAGAATGGCGGGGGCCAGCGTTTCGGATACGCAGTTGATCTCGTCCAGGAAGAGGATGCCTTCCTTCAGGCCGGTGTCCTCGATCATGTCGTACACCGAGGCAATGATCTCACTCATGGTGTACTCGGAGACGCTGTACTCTTCGCCACCATAGTTTTTCTTCACGATGAAGGGCAGACCCAGCGCGCTCTGGCGGGTGTGGTGGCTCATGGAGTAGCTGACCAGACCGACGCCCAGTTCCTGGGCGATCTGCTCCATGACTGCCGTTTTGCCGATGCCCGGAGGGCCCATCAGGAAAACGGTACGCTGCTTTTCAATGGGGATCTCATACTCACCGTACTCGTTTTTGGTGAAGTAAGTGTAAATCGCGTTGCGAATTTCTTCTTTTGCGTCTTTGATGTTCATGGTTTGCCCTCCTGTTAAAGCGAAAGTGCGTCTTCAAACAGCTGCTCGAAGCGCAGGTCCATCAGTTCGTCCTGATTTTTTGGGGAGAAAGTTTTGTTCTGGTAATCCAGCAGTGCGGCCGAGGCGGCGGTATGGCCACCGTGAGCGGCCTTTTCCAGCAGACCTTCAATGTCCTGCTGACGGATCATGTCGTGGTCAAACATCCACTGCAGGATCTCCACGTCGGTCAGCAATTCCTTGTGGAACAGCTCCAGATTTTCCCGGATGTAGGTCATATAATCTTGGGCAATATGGGCCTCGGGCCGAATACCGGCAAGGTCGGCCAGAATGAAGCCGATGCCGGCGTAGCGCTTGCCCAGATTGGAGATGATATCCGACATGGGGCGTGTGGTGACAAAGGGTACCGTGGTGTGGTCGGCGCTGCGGCAGGTGGGGTCGTGGGGGTTGACGAACCAGTGCAGGTCGAAGGGTACCGTTTTGGGCAGGTAGATCCATTTCAGGGCGGTGCATTTCTGGAAGGCACCGCCCTCGATGACGGCCACGCTGTCGGGGATGATCAGGGTGGTCAGTGCGCTGCAGTAGGAAAATGCCGTTTCCCCTATGACGGACAGGTTTTCAGGCAGTTCAATGGCCGCCAGTTTGGTGCTGCGGCTGAAAGCGCCGGGGCCGATCTTGCGCAGGCTCTTGGGCAGATCAACCTGCTCCAGCAGGTCGCCGTCGGCAAACGCCTCGGTGCCGATCTCGGTGACTCCTTCGGGAACGGTCACGTGGGGCAGGCCGTTGGGACAGAAAATCAGGCAGGTGCCGTCCTTGCTGTACAGCATACCGTCCATGTCGCGGTAGTGCCGGTTGTTGGGGTCGGCGTGGACACGCACCAGAGCGTTGCACTGCAGGAAGGCGCCCTTGTTGATGCTGGTGACCCCTTCGGGCAGGTACACATCGGTCAGATTGGCGCAGCCGAAAAAGGTGCCGCGTTCCAGCTTTTCCAACCCCTCGGGCAGCGTGACCGAGGTCAGGCTGTGGCACTGGGAGAAGGCGCTGCGCTCCAGCCGCTTCAGACTGGCACCCTTTGGCAGGTCGGTCAGGCCGCAGTTGTGGAAGGCGAACTCACCGATGTCGGTCAGGCTGTCCGGTAGGGCCACGGCCTTCAATGCGCGGCAGCCGGAGAAGGCGCTGCGCTCGATGCGCTCCAACCCTTCGGGCAGGGCGATTTTACTCAGCGAGCGGCAGTTCAGAAAGGTGTTCACCGAAACCGAGGTCAGATTCTTCGGAAGGGTCACTTCGGTCAGGCTTGAGCAGCCGGAGAAGGCGTCCTCGCCAATGTGCTTCAAACTTTGGGGGAGAGTCACCTGCGTCAAAGAGCGGCAGCCGGACAAAGCCTCTGCCCCGATGGATTCGAGGCCTGCGGGCAGGGTTATTTCGCTCAGTGCGGCGCAGCCGAAAAAGGCACGCTCGCCAATTTCGGTCGTTCCCTCCGGAATAACCACCCCGGTGATGCCGCTGCGCTCAAAGGCGCGCTCGCCGATGGCGGTTACGCCGTCCGGAACGGCAACAAGGCCGCCCGGACCCTCGTATTTGGTCAGAACACCATAATCAATCAAAAAATCATTCATGTTCATCCAATTCATCCTTTTGCAGAACCAGCCGAATGGCCCAGGGTGGGACATCGGGGGTGCTGTAATTGTCATTCACGAATACCACGGCGGCATCGTAGGCCGGTTTGGTGGGAGGGAAGGGGCCGGTGGAATCGGTAAAGCAGAGCAGTCCCTTCAGGTTGCGGAACCGACCCCGGTGGAGCATCTCATCGGTCCAAAGAAACGCGGGGCGCAGGTCACATTCTTCGCGGTAGTAAAGGCGCAGACCACCGAGGAATTCCTCCAGTTCCTCCTCGGTGCTGACCGGTTTATAAATCAGCTCGGTTCCGCCGCAGGCCAGAAGGTGAAGCTGCATCTTCAGCCCCGAGCGCTCGTTGCGCTTGAATACTTCAAAGGCCTTGCGCAGAAAACGCTTGGCTTCGGCGGTGGAAATCAGTCCGCACAGGTCAACGGCCAGAACAAAATCCCGGATTTTTTTGACCTCTTTGTACTCCACAGGTTCGATGAGCGGCATATTGTCATACAGGTTCATGCCGTAGGTATAGAAAATGTAATCGAACTCCTCCGGATTGCTTTTCATAACTTCGCCGCGGGAGGCGAATTTCTGCAAAAATCCGGCATAGTCGTAGCTTTCGCGGTTGGCCTCGCGCAGGTTCTGCATCATGGCCAGCGCTTTGTCGCCCTGCTTGCGGGCAAAGGTCTCCATGTCCACCTGCATTCGGCGGGAGACATCCTTCCAGAAGGTTTCACTGTCGTCGTAAGCGGGGCGGTCCTGATACCACAGGTCGTGGTCGTCGGCACGGAACAGGGAGGGAATGTCCTCGAATTCGTCCAGCCAGTAGGGCTTGCGCTCCAGATAGCGGTACACCTTTTCGGCGGTCAGCATGCCGATCTCGCGCTGGATGCGGGATGTGATGACCTGCTGCTTCTGTTCGCGCTCGGCGGTCACAGCCAGCAGACCAAAGCCGGAAACGGCGTGTTCCACAGCAATGTCGCAGGCCAGATCCCAAAGCGCACGGTTTTTCTCTTCGCGGGGGAAAATGTGGCCGAACACGCAGTGCAGCAGCAGGTGCAGCTGGTCGCGGGCGGGTACGGCGTGCTCGGCTTTGTAGGTGCGCAGCACATGGAGGGTGTCGTAATACAAAGCCTGTCCGTCGGTAGCCAGCGTGGTGCCGGGACGCAGGACGGGGGTAAAGCGGCTCAGCGCGGCGTCCAGAAAACGCAGGTTGACCAAAAGGGTGTTGCGGGCCAGCGTCAGTACGTCATTGGCCAGAGCATCGGCTTTGTTTTGAGTTTGTTCCAGTTCCAAGGTTCTCACTTCCTTGCGGGGCAGAATGAGGTTCTTGTTGTCATTATCCACCATTTGGAAAACAAATGCAAGAAGAAAGGGGGATTTGTTTGCTCAAAAAACCAAAGAGACAGCCTTTCGACTGTCTCTTTGGTCTAACGTCATTGCAGAGGGTGAAAATGCGTCATGACTGCTCGCGCTTTCGGTCAGTCCGGAATTTTGCTCCGGCATTGATTGGCCAGCAGGCGGGGCAGATTTGCCTCAATGTCAAACCCGCGGCGATCCAGATTTTCCGCGATCTGCAGGTAGGTCTCGCAGGCTTTGGTGTAGTCGCCCAACTCTTCGTAGCACTCGGCCATGGAATAGGCTGCGTCGCACCAGTCCGGCTCCATTTCGACCGCCCGTTTCCAGTGGTCAAAGGCCCGGTCATACTGTTTGGTCAGGCGCAGCAGATCGCCTGCGCAGGTGTGCAGCGCGGCGCTCTCGGGGAAATTGTCTCTGGCCTTGCCCACCCACGCAAGGGCGGTATCGGTGTCTCCGGCAAAAACATAAGCGTGAATCAGGCAAAGCCATTCCTGCAATTCATCGCTGCCGCTTTCTACAAGAGGGAGAAATTCGTCGATGCTCTCCTGGTTGCGGCCGATCTCCCAGAGGAAAAATTCTTTTTGCCGCCGCACCGACCAGTAGGTCTCCGGGTCCGCGTCGGGGCCGGCTGAGATCACCCGGGCGTACAGTTCCTCGGCCTTTTTGATGCACAGGTACATCATGTGCTGGTAGAGGATGCCGTACAGCCGCAGATCCTTTGCGGTGTATTCCCCTGATTTCAGCAGATTACGGTACTCCAGATCGGCACGCAGAAAATCCTCCGGCTTCAGGCTGGCCTCAAAGACGCTGGCCAGCTGCTGAGCGTAGTTATCGTAGGCGTTTTTATTTTCCTTAAACAGATCGTCGATGGTTACGCCGTACAGTTCGGCAATACCGGGCAGAATGGCCACGTCGGGCAGGGTGGTGTTGCACTCCCAGCGGGATACCGTCTGGGCGCTGACGTTCAAGGCTTCGGCGGCCTGCTCCTGCGTCAGATTTCTTGCCGTTCGAAAGCGTTTCAGATTGTTGGAAAGGACTACCATCACCCTGCTTCTCCTTTGATGATTGAAAGATTTGATTTTATTATATTATACGAAATGTCGGTCGAAAGTCTACATCAACCTTTGCGAGAAATCTCTCGCGTTTTGATGAGTGCGGAGGTTTGTCCGCTTACACCTGACGGCAGTCGTCCACTTGGGCGTCGGGAGAGATCTCGACGTTTTCGCTGAACTGCACCGAGCCGATGCGGCAGCCGGGACCAATAGTAACATTGCGGCCGATGACCGAGGGGCAGGTCACCTGTTCCAGATAGATGTTGTCGCCCTCGATGCTTTCGGCCACGCGCATGGAACCGCATCGGTTTTTGCTGAAAAAGCGGGACAGGCCGCCGGAACAGGGTTTGGCCTCAATGCCGATCTCGCTGCCGCCCATGCTGCCTGCCGAGCAGGTGCCTTCGATGTGAATTTCGATGCGGTCAGCATTGACCAGTCCGCTGCAGTTGATGCTGCCGGAAACACGGATGGAGTCGCCCTCCATGTCCCCGTCCACCCGGGCGGCACCGGCAACACGGAGATCCCCGCCACGCAGTCCCTTGCACTTGAATGCACCGCTGGCCTTCAGCTCACCGGCGGAAATAGGACCGTCAATGGAGGCAGAGCCGGAGAGATGTACGCCGCCGGAGCAGGTGATACTGCCGCTGCCGCCGAAGGAGCCGGAAACCGAAAGGGAAGTGCAGCGTACGTCTCCGGCGAGCCTTGCGGAGCCGGAAACCTTTACCGCCTCGTATTCGCCGGCGGGAACCGTGCCGGCACCGGAAAATTTATAATCCATTTACTTGTCCTCCTTGATTTGGTCTTTGATCACGTGGAAAATGTCCATACATTCGCCGCTGCCGCAGCACAGACGGATCGATTTGATGTCCTCCAGCGCAAAGGTTTTGTCGCCGTACTGGGTGGAGATGACGATGCTCCAGCTGCCGCTCTGGCCGGAAAATCTGGCAGAAAGCTCGTCCAGAGAAAATTCGTCCTTGAGCTGCAGGATGCTCTCCATGCGCGGGCAGATGAGCTGTTTCGGGAAGTAAGTTTCCTGACCGGTGACAGTGGCTTTTTTGATAAACCACTCGTCGGGAATGAGCCCCTTGCGTTTCCACCGGTAAAGGGCGCCGTAGGATATGTCGTACTTTTGCAGAAGGTCCTTTTTGGAGATGAGACCCTCCTCGATGTGGTCGGGCACGTTGTTGCCTCCTTTCGTGCGTAACATTGTTACGATGGCTGTATAATAGCATAACAATGTTACGCTGTCAAGGGGGAGAAAAACTTTTTTGCGCATCAGGAGTGAAACGCACACAGCGCCCGGAGGTGTGACCCTCCGGGCGCTGTGTCAATGAACATGGATTATATGCACAACCTTTTGTGCGTACGGGGGAAGAGGTGTTAAGCTTTGCTGCATTACACCTGTTCCGACTGCAGCTGCTGCTTGGTGTGCTGCAGGGTGTAGAGCTGATGGTAGCGACCCTTCAGGGCCAGCAGTTCCTGATGGCTGCCCTGTTCCAAAATTTCTCCATGGGCCAGGACGATGATGTTGTCGGAGTGCTGAATGGTGGACAGGCGGTGAGCCACGATCAGCATGGTGCCCACGTTCTTCATCTTCTCCAGAGAGTCCTGAATGAGCACCTCGGTCTCGGTGTCAATGTTGGCGGTAGCCTCGTCCAGGATCATGACAGAGGGTTTGTGCAGAATGGTGCGGGCGAAGGACAGCAGCTGGCGCTGACCGGCCGAGAAATTGTTGCCGCCCTCACGCACTACCTCATCCAGACCGTGTTCCAGTTTGTTTATGAAGGAATCGGCATTGACGTAATGGCAGGCCTGCATGACCTCCTCGTCGGAGATTCCCTCACTTCGCAGCAAAATATTGCTGCGGATATCGCCGGAGAACAGGAACACATCCTGCAGCATCTGGCCGAAATGACGGCGCAGGGAGGAGATTTTGATCTTGCGGATGTCGATGCCGTCGATCAGGATCTGTCCTTTCTGAATGTCGTAATTGCGGCAGATCAGGCTGAGGATGGTGGTCTTGCCCGAGCCGGTGGCGCCCACGAAGGCAACCGTCTGTCGGGGGTATACGTGGAACGACACACCCTTGAGTACCCATTCACCGGGCACGTAGGAGAACCAGACGTCCCGGAACTCGATCTCTCCGCGGATGGTTTCCAGCTCAATGGTGGCGTCGTCGTCGGTCAGGTCGGGTGCCATATCCATGATGGTGAAGATCTTTTCCGCCGATGCGAAGGAGCGCTGCAGCATATCAAACTGCTCGGCCAGAGTCTGAATGGGGTGGAAGAACTTGGAGGTATACATATAGAAAGAAACTACGATACTGCTGTCGATCAATTGACCCAGGAAAGCGGTTTCCTGAATGGCGCCCCGGCTGCTCAGATACAGCAGGCACATGACCGAGGAAATATACAGCATGTGCACCATGGGCTGGAAGATACCAAAGACGAACATTCGCCCGAACTTGGCTTTCTGCAGGGTGCGGCTGCGGGTGGTGAACTCTTCCATTTTGCGGTCTTCCTGGTTGAAGATCTGGGTGATCTTCATGCCGGACAGGTTTTCCGACAGATAAGTGTTGATGTCGGTGGTTGCGTTGTTGACCCGGCGGTGGGCCTTGCGGGAGAGTTTGCGGAAGATGATGGTGAACAGCAGCAGGAAGGGCACGAAGCAAAGCACCATCAGAGTCAGGGCGTAATTGAGCATCAGCATGGCGCCAAGCACGCCGAAAATGACCAGAATGTTCTTCACCAGAGTGACCAGAATGTTGGTGAACAAGTAGGAAATGGCGTTGGGGTCGTTGCTGACACGAGTGACAAGCTTGCCTGTCGGAATGTTGTTCAGCTGCTCGTGGGAAAGGCTTTCGATGTGAGTGAACACATCCTCGCGCAGAGAAGAGAGGATCTTCTGACCGATTTTCTGCAGGATCATGGCCTGTGCATAGGTGCAGATCAAAGAGACGATCAGAATACCGGCATAAATGCCCACCAGAGTGAACAGGTAGTTCAGAGTGAACTCCCCGGCCACCACCTCGGCCAGATGACCGATAAGCAGAGGGGAGAGCAGTTCATACACGATGGAGAAAAGCATGATGAAGAAAACCAGGACAAACTTGCCGCGATAGGGTTTGGCGTAGCGCAGCAGACGGCGGATGATCTCGCCGTCGGGCATATTACGTTCGCGATCCTCTTCATCCACTTTGTGGCGGCGATCCACGGCATAGGCTACCAGAAAAATCAGGGCGAACACGCCGATGATGGCGCCTACGATCAAAACAGGCAGATACTCAGCCATTGAGCGCACCCCCTTCCTCTTCCAGCTTTTGCAGATCAACCATTTTGCGGTAGGCGGGGTTGGTGTCATACAGATCCTGATGGGTACCGGCACCGGCCAGCTTGCCCTCGTCAATGAACAGGATCTTGTCCATCTGCTCGATCGTAGAGATGCGGTGGGCGATGAGAATGGTGGTTTTGCCGGCGCGCTCGGTGCGCAGATTATCCAGAATGGTGCGCTCGGTTTTGGTATCCACGGCGGAGACCGAATCGTCCAGGATCAGGATCCCGGCGTCCTTCATCAGGGCGCGTGCGATGGAGATTCGCTGCTTCTGTCCACCGGAGACCGTGACGCCGCGCTCACCCAGAACGGTGTCGTAGCCTTGCTGGAAACCGGCAATGTTGTCATGTACATCGGCCAGACGGGCGGCGCGAAGCACGGCCGTGCCGTCGGGGTCATCCTGACCGAAGGAGATGTTGTTGGCAATGGTGTCGGAGAACAGGAAATTGTCCTGCGGCACATAAGCACAGGCAGCGCGCACCGAGCGAATGCTCAGGTCATTGACATCCTGCCCATCGATAAACAATGTGCCGTCGGGTACGTTATAAGTACGCAGCAGCAGATCCACCAGCGTGGTTTTACCCGAGCCGGTACGGCCCACCAGACCCACCTGCTCGCCGGCGGAGATGGTAAAGGAAATGTGTTCCAGCGCTTCGTGTTCCCCGTCGGGGTAGCAGAAGGACAGGTCACGCAGTTCGATGTCGCCGCGCACATCGGTCAGATCCGCCACACCGGGACGGTCAAGAACGTCTACAGGGGCATCCAGCAGCTCACCGATGCGCTGCAGGGAGGCTTTGCCGCGGGAGCCCATGTCGATCAGTTCGGAGATGGCCATGATGGGCCAGATGACCGAGTTGAAGTAACCGATGAATTCCACCAGCTGACCGGCGTTGAAAATTTCGTGATAGACCAGATATCCGCCGTAGCCCAGAATGACGCAGATGACGCTTTCCACAAACAGCATGACCAGAACGCGGAACAGCACCGAAGCGCGGGTGTGATCCATGTTGGCCTTTTCGTTTTCTACGTTCAGCTTTTTGAAGGCCCACAGTTCCTTGGCCTCTTTCACGAAGGCCTTGATGACGGCGATACCGGTGAAGCTTTCCTGCGCAAAGTCGGACAGGTTGGAAAAGGCGGCCTGACGGATGTCCCATTTTTTCATCATGTAGCGCCCCAACACGGTGGCCGCGCACAGGAGAAACAGCATGGGGATCAGGGACAGGATGGTCAGGACCGAGCTCATGTGCCACATTTTCCAGATGGCGAGGCCGCCCATAAGAACGGTGTCGCACAGCATCATGATACCCCAGCCGAAGCATTCCTGTACGGTGTCCAGATCGTTGGTGAACAGGCTCATCAGGTTGCCCACTTTATTGATCTGGTAGTACTGGCGGGACAGGTTGCGGGCATTGTCGAACATAAGCTCGCGCAGGTGGGCTTCCACCTTGATGGCGCAGCCAAAGAAGCATACGCGCCAACCGAAGCGCCCCACGACCAGCGCGAGGATGATGCCGACCATGGGCATACAGATTTCCTGCAGCAGGAAGGGCATATCAAAGATACGTTGTGCGCCGTTGTGGATGACCACGCCGTCGTTGATGCCGTTGATGACCATCTGATACAGATTGGGGATCATCAGCTGGAAATAGTCCACACAGACCAGCGCCAGCAGACCCAACAGCAGAATGGGAGAGTATTTCAGATAATATCGATTGATGTGTTTCCCGAATATCACGGGTCTCACCTCCGTGTAAAGGGAAGGAACACGGGATCATGGCTCCCGTGTCTTCCGAAAATAGTCAGGGTATTTACAGGATGCCGGTCAGGTCGTAGGTGTCCAACCAGTTGTTGGCGGTCTCGCACACGCCCTTCAGGGTGACCTCGTCAAAGGGGGTGTCCAGACCGGCGTTTTTCAGCAGGTCCACAAAGGTGCAGCAGCCGCCCTGTACGGTGTAGGCCATGTAGTGCGCCCAGGCGTCCTTAAAGTCCTTCTGACTCATGGCCCAGAACTGCAGGGACACCGTCTGTGCCAGACAGTAGTCGATGTAGTAGAAGGGGCTGTTGTAAATGTGCTGCTGGCGCTGCCAGCCCTCGCCCTCAGCGTAGAAGGGGATGTCGCCGTCCAGCTTCAGCCAGGGCATATA
>JAZOBG010000144.1:0-12311 GCA_045595865.1 Oscillospiraceae bacterium | reverse complement strand
TATATGTATCGATGCGTTGGGTTTGTTTTAAGGTCAGCCTGCGGCGGATTTCATAAGCGGTAATTTGTTATTCAAATTGCCGCCGCACGAAATATTCCTTGCACTCTGAAAGAGTGCATTTCACAAGTGAAAACGGAATATTTCCGACAAAAATCCAAAATCCAACAACTGACCTTGTAAAACTTATTTCTTGCAGCTATCACATTTCTTGTAGGAGCAAGCTTTTTCGGGAGATAGTGTGTAGCGGTCGATCAAGGCACGAAGCGCTGCAGATCCTTCAGCCGAGAGCGAATAGTGCATCCATTTACCTTCCTTGCAGGCATCGACAAGTCCTGCATCACACAGTATGCGCATATGGTGGGAAAGGGTTGACTGTCCGATCTTGAGTTCTTCGAGCAGAGCGCAACCGCACTTCTCGCCACTCATCAGAAGCTCCATAATCTCCAAACGGTTATCGTCGGCAAGAGCCTTGAACACCTTTATTCCCTCGTTATGCTTGAATGCCATCTACCATACCTCCTTACAACACATCGATGAGCTTGAATATATTATAGCATATACATCGATGCTTGTCAATATGTTTTTGAAAAAATATGGTACGGAATTTTTCTTGTTTCTGTCGATGATTGAAAAGTGATTCTTTATATTCGTTAGAGTTTCTTAAGTTAACACCATTCATAATATCAAAGCACTCAAAATTCCAATTAGTCAAAGCCAACCAACGTCCTATTTTCTTATTCATTTAGCCGACTAGTTGAAAATCCCTGCCTTTCTTGCTTATCTGAAAATATCGCCAATTTTTCCATCTTTCTGCAGACTAGTTGATATTCGCACGATATCATTACAGAAATTACAATTCCTTTTCTGCACCATACAGATTTTCCAGCCCACGCCACATACATTTTTCCAAAAATCCTTTTTTGACCCGATTTTGAGCCATTTCAGAAAAAATAATGCCTTTATACTGAAATTAAAATTACCAGTATAAAAACGGCAAGCTGTCTTTTTTCTCGCTCTGCAACGTGGTGTTAAGTTAACGAAAAAAGTCGGGTAGGCATCAAAGAGTATTTAATACTTTTTAGTGGGATTTAGTCCGAAAAATTTCAGGTACGCCAGTTTTCCGCGTTTTTCACTGTTGAAAATGTGCTTCCCTCGGAAAATATCTGTAGCATCCCAAACAAATACCTCATCTGATTTTGCGGAAAATCGAACCCACACCGTGTTTTTTTCGCAAAAATCGCAGAGAATCGCCCGAAACTCTCTTAAGTTAACGCACATCATCTTAGGCCGTCTCTAACACATTTTCAATTGATTCTGAAACTGCCCACAATTCTTACACATTCCCGTGACTAGTTGAAACAGCGCACGTTAATGTGAAATAACCGCCGTGTACACACTCTCTGAAAAATCAGCATATTTTTTCAGCATTAAACCGACTAGTGGTAAATCGGCAATTTACAGCTGATAAGCATATATCAGCGGAGATTTTTCGTACCGTGTCTTTTTCATTGGATACCCGCTTAAGTTAACACAAATTTGACAGGATACTTTTTTGAAACTATCCGCGAAAAAATAGCTTACTACATCAAGTCGACTAGTTGAGAATCCGAAAGATGTGGTCTATCCGTTCATTTTGATACTGGCATGATATTTATGCGAATTTTTGCTACTTCCGCCCGACTAGTTGAAAATTACGCCCAAATACCACAAACGTGGGTCTGCTTCAACAGCAAACCCGCGCCTGTGTCTTTTTACGACGGTATGCGGTAAACGAATCCTGCAAACGATTTCGTGCGTAGATTCCGCTTATCGCTCCGATTCGGTCGAATCGGTTCAAGGTATGCGGCGATATCGTGCATCAGCTGTTCACCGTCCGCGCTGTCATCGCGGTAAAACTGCTTACACAGTTCAATCGCCATCTTTAAGTTAACTTTATATTCGTGTATGTTCTGCGATTTCTGTTCAACTGTTACCGCGTTCACGATGCGACTGCAAAAGTTATTCATAATCAGCGCGGCGAGAATCTCCTGCATGGCAAATTCATCACTCTTCCCGTGCAAGTGCGACAGTCCGAGATCGTATTTGAGATGTCGAAACGCGGTTTCGATTTGCCAGCGCATATGGTACAGTTCCTTGATATCATCCGCTGATATGATATCCCTCGGCAGACTTGTGGCGATGGTTTCATAGTCTCCCGATGGGAGCAGAAACCGCACCACACGGAATCTCATCGGGTACGGCGATGGGAAGTCCCACCGCTTGTTTCGCGTATTCGCACTGTACTGCTTGTCGGTGTGCTTGTGCTTTTGAAGCAGTATGTAACCGTTTTCCTTGTCAGCGTTCGTTTGCGTTGTAGTGATCGTAAACGAAACATCGGTATCAAGTTCCATCATCGGCAGTTTCTTGATCTCGCGCATTGCCGACTGGCTCTGTTTCACGCGGATGAGAAAGTCGATGTTTGGATTCTCTAAAAAATGCGCGAACGTGTTATATGACTCGTACCCACGATCGGCTATAACAATCGTTTTTTGAGAGAAATCCAACCACTCCAGCATGAACCGCAACGCGCCGATTTCGTCCATTTTCGGTTGCGGCTGCATATGACAATACACATAGATGTTATTGAGGATATCATAAAGGATATTGGCATGAATCTGATTATATCCTTTCTTATCCTCTTCATTCTGTATATAGCTTTCTGATTCGGGATTTCGCGCAATGTTCACCGCCGTGCCGTCAACGGCGAACAGGCGATATCCCTTGAACGTCTGATAGTCTGTCTGCATAGTGTTGAACACATCAAGGATGTGCCCGAAATCCTTGTGCGACAGCTTCCCGCGCTGTTTCACAAACGCCGCCGCGCTGACCTTTTCGTGTGGGAACGCGCTCTGCAATTCCTTGTCGATACTTCCGCCGCGCATGGAAATGAGCAGCTTTATCATGGTTTCGATATCCAGCTTGCGCTTGCGGGAGAAATTTGCGGCTTGATGAGCAAACGCGGCTTTGTGGAATTTTATCGTTTCTGTGATCGCTGTATTAAGCTGATTCTTAACTAATAACGGAATGTTTTCTTCATTCATTTGACTAACCTCATTTTACAGATTAGCACAGGCAGATAAAACAAAAAGAGAAACAAAACCCGAATATAGCGGGCATTTGTCTCTCGTGTCTCTCCAGTCTCAATTATCTCTCTTGTCGCTCTGATCTGTTATGTCTGTGTTAGTCTCTCAAAAAAATCTGTAAAATGGGGGTATAGATGTCTCAAATATGTAGGTTAGTCGCTCTTGTCTCTCAAAATCTCTCTTATATCGCCAGTCTCAAAAATCAGTTTATCCGCTGTGCTTGATACTATTATATGCGATTTGAGCCGAAAATGCAAGAAATATTTTCTGAATTTTGGTTAACGGAATTGTGAATTCCGCGGCATGGCAAAAGCCGCAAATTTTGAGATTTGCGGCTTAAGTTAATGACATTGGTCCAAGGACAGCGATTTTTTCATTGCTTGTTTTAATCGTCAACCTCTTCCATCAGACGCATACCCGCCGTGTCGGTGACCGGCAGGGAGAACACCACCGCACCGGCCTTGGTGCCGGTACCGGCCTCGTCCATAATGGCCTGCATGACGGCGTTCTTACGCTCCTTCCGAACCACGATGAACACCATTTCCTTTTCCGGCACCAGCGTCACACCCATGAACTTCTCGGCCAGCTGGCTTCCGGTTCCCTTGGCATGGACTACGGTACCGCCGCTGGCATTGACCTTGCGGGCTGCATCCATGATCAGTTCGGTATATCCCTGGTTGGCGATGGCAACCAGCAATTCATATTTGGTCTCTTTCAAGGTCGATTCCTCTCCTTTTTCAAAGGGCTGCCCGGCAGTCAGATAATTCAGCGCCTTGCGGCCGCCGATGCTGCTCACAGGCACCAAAAATGCAATTCCGAAGCCGGGATAATCGATATGCATCCGGGTGCGCAGTTCCTTTTTCACGCTCTTCCATGTTTCATCGGTAACAAAATGGAACATGACGCATTTTTCCGAGCCGTCCAGGCCGAAGTAATCCAGAATCTCGTTGGATGCCGTTCCGTAGCCAACCGTCACGACCGATACGGGCAGGCCCATCCCGGTATAAAAATCACTGAACGGTTTTGCCTGCTTTCGGCTGGTGATGGTCACCAGCATATACAGTTCACTCATGAAGTTATGTCACCTCACAGTTCGATGATGGCATTGTCCGCCAGATCAAAGACGGGCTGCTCCACACCCTTGCGCTTGCGGTTCTTGATCATGGTGATCAGGCCAAGTACCTGAATGGTGATCAGCGGAGTCATAGCCACCATGGCCACCACACCGAAGGCATCGGCCACCAGATTGCCGCCCACCGCCACGCAGGCGCCCTGCGCCAGCGGCAGCAGGAAGGTTGCCGTCATGGGGCCGGAGGCCACACCGCCCGAGTCGAATGCGATGGCGGTGAAAATCTTGGGTACCACAAAGGAAAGGCCAATGGCCACGGCATAGCCGGGAATCAGAAAATACAGGATGGGAATTCCGGTCAGCACACGGGTCATGGCCAACGCAACCGAAACGGCCACACCAACCGACAGGCTGATACCCATGGCACGGGCCGAAATGGCGCCGTCTGTGATTTCTTCCACCTGATGGTTCAGAACGTAAACGGCAGGCTCTGCCTTGACAATGAAGAAACCGATCAAAGCGCCAATGGGAATGAGCAAATAGCGATAGCTCTCCCCCGCCATGACGCTGCCCAGATAACTGCCGGCAGGCATGAAACCAACATTCGCGCCGGTCAGAAACAGCACCAGACCGATGTATGTATAAACCAAACCGACGATGATCTTAACCAGATTGCGTCCGGACAGGCGCAGAGAAATGATCTGGAACAGAGCAAAGAACACTACAATGGGCAGCAACGAAACGGCGATCTCGCCCATATAAGCCGGAAGTTCGTGGGCAAACATCTGCCACAACTCCACGGTGTCTTCGATGACGATGTTGCTGACTACGTTGCTCAGGTCACTCTCGGTGGGCGAGTAGATCATGCCCAGCACCAACACGGCCAAAATGGGGCCGATGGAGCAAAGGGCAACCAGACCGAAGCTGTCGTCGGCGGCGTGACGGTCGTTACGGGTGGCGGCAATACCGACGCCCAGAGCCATAATAAAGGGTACCGTCATAGGGCCGGTGGTAACGCCGCCCGAGTCAAAAGCGATGGCCCGGAAATCAGCCGGAACCAGAAACATCAGACCAAAGGCGATGATATAAAATACAGTCAGCAGGCGGGGCAGCGGGATACCAAGCAGCATACGCAGAATAGCCACCACAAGGAACAAACCCACACCAACCGCCACTGCGAGGATCAGCGTCATATTAGGAATGGAGGGGATCAGTTCTGCCAGCACCTGCAGATCAGGCTCCGAAATGGTGATGATCACACCCAGCACAAAGGCCAGAATAATGATAACCGGCACATTCTTGGTACGGGTCATGGCGGCGCCCACCTTTTCGCCGATGGGGGTCATAGCCATCTCCGCACCCAGCGTAAAGAACATCATACCCGCCATGACCAGCAGCGCGCCGAACAGGAACGCCAGCAAAATACTGGGGGACACCGGCGCCAGACTGAAGCAAAGCACCAGCACGATGGCCACAATAGGCATGACCGCCGTCAGCGCTTCCTTCATTTTCTCCTGCATTTTGGGATTCAAGCGTTTCACCTCATCACCTCGAGGTATGTAATTTCTATTATTTCTTAGTGTACCATACTTCCGCCGGGGATGGAAAGCCTTTTTCTGAAAACAAATTATGAATAAAGCGTATTCCTCCGCCCTTGACAACTTTATGCAAGAACAGGTAAAATAAGATTTACGAAATTTTGCAACATGAATTCATTTCAGTTGCTCTCACGGGAGGAAACCCCAATGGATATGAAATGGTTTGAAGAAATGGAAGCGCGCATTCCCAAGGGCGAGGTACGCACCCGCTTCGCCCCCTCTCCCACCGGCTATATGCACGTGGGCAACCTGCGCACCGCGCTGTACACCTGGCTGATTGCCCGCAATCAGGGCGGCAAGTTCCTGCTTCGCATCGAGGACACCGACCAGGGCCGTCTGGTGGAGGGCGCTGTCGACGTCATCTACAAGACCCTGCGTGAGTGCGGCCTGACCTGGGACGAGGGTCCCGATATCGGCGGCCCCGTGGGTCCCTACATCCAGACCGAGCGCCGCGCCTTCTACGGCGAATACGCCAAGCTTCTGGTAGAAAAGGGCCACGCTTACTACTGCTTCTGCGAGAAGACCGAGTCGGAGGAAGACTCCGGTGAATTCACCCGCTCCGACGATCCCTGCCGCGACCTGCCTTTGGAAGAAGCTATGGCCCGTGTAGCCGCCGGCGAACCCTACGTCATCCGTCAGCGCATCCCCCACAAGGGTCAGACCACCTTCCACGATGTGGTCTTCGGCGACATCACCGTGGACAATGACACGCTGGACGACCAGGTGCTGATGAAGCGCGACGGTCTGCCCACCTACAACTTCGCCAACGTCATTGACGACCACCTGATGGGCATTACCCACGTAGTGCGCGGCAGCGAGTATCTGTCCTCCGCTCCCAAGTACAACCTGCTGTACGAAGGCTTCGGTTGGGCCATCCCCACCTACGTCCACTGTTCCGCCGTCATGCGCGACGCCCACAACAAGATGTCCAAGCGTCACGGCGACCCCTCCTACGAGGATCTGTTGGCTCAGGGTTATCTGTGTGAGGCCGTGGTCAACTACGTCACCCTGCTGGGCTGGTCCCCCAAGGGTGAGCACGCCGAGCGCGAGTTCTTCTCCCTGAACGAGCTGGCCGAGGTCTTTGACCTGAACGGCATTTCCAAGTCCCCCGCCATCTTTGACATTGAGAAACTCAAATACTTCAATGCCAACTACCTGCGCGCCCTGTCTCCCGATGCTTTCTGGACGGTGGCCGAGCCTTATTTGAATGAGGCCGTCAAGAACCCTGCCATTGACCGCAAGCTGATCGCTCCTCTGGTGCAGCCCCGCTGCGATACCCTGCTGGATATCGCCCCTCAGGTGGACTTCTTTGACGCACTGCCCGAGTATTCCAACGAGCTGTACTGCCACAAGAAGATGAAAACCAATGAGGAGAACTCTCTGGAGGCGCTCAACCACGTGCTGCCCGCGCTGGAAGCCATCAACGACTGGACCTACGACGCCATTCACGACGTGCTGATGGGTCTGGCTGCTCAGCTGGAACTGAAGAACGGCCGCATCCTGTGGCCGGTACGCACCGCCCTGTCCGGCAAGGCCGTCACTCCCGGCGGCGCCGTAGAGCTGTGCCACATTCTGGGCAAGGAAGAAACCATCCGCCGCATCAAGGTCGGCATGGAGCAGCTGGCATAATCGAACCAATGATAAGACCGCCGGAACTCGTTGTGTGAGTTCCGGCGGTTTTGCGCAGAAAGAAAGCGGGCCGTTTGGCCCGCTTTCTGTGATGCTTCTGAAATTAAGCTGCCAGGAAGAACTTCACCAGGAAGATGGCAGACAGGATGTAAGTCAGGACGGAAACTTCCTTGGCCTTGCCGGTGACGACCTTCATGATGGAGAAGGTGATCAGAGCCAGACCGATGCCGTGGCCAATGGAGCCGGAAACAGGCATAGCCAGCAGCATGATGCACACGGGCAGCAGCTGAGTCATGTCACCAAAGTCGATGTGCTTCAGGTTGCCCAGCATCAGGATACCAACGTAAATCAAGGCTGCAGAGGTAGCAGCGGGAGGAATGATGGCAGCGATGGGGGCGATGAACATGCACAGCAGGAACATGATACCGGTGGTCAGAGCGGTCAGACCGGTACGGCCGCCGGCCTCAACACCGGCAGCAGACTCGACAAAGGTGGTAACGGTGGAGGTGCCGGTGAAAGCGCCTACGCAGGTACCAACGGCGTCAGAAGCCAGAGCTTCCTTCATGTTGGGCATGTTGCCGTCGGCATCCAGCATACCGGCGCGGCTGGCGGTACCAACCAGAGTGCCGATGGTGTCGAACATATCAATGATGCAGAAGGTGATGATCAGAGTGATCACGGTGAACCAGCCGATCTCAACAAAACCGGCGAAGTTGAATTTGAACAGGGTGGTCTGTGCCATATCAGCAAAGGGAGGCAGGAAAGAAGCAGTGGCCAGAGATGCAAAGGGATTGGTGTCCATGAAGATAAAGGAGCCAGCCCAATAAACCACGGAGGCGATCAGCATGCCCCACAGAACGGAACCTTTGACCTTCTTGTGATCCAAAGCGACGATGGCAAACAGGCCGATGAACATGGTGACAACAGTCAGGATCATGGCACCGTAGCCGGAACCCATGGAAGTCTGGGCGGCACTGGGAGTCAGAGCGCCAAAGAAGTCACGCATAACATAGAAGGGACCACCGGTCTCGGAGTAGATACCGGCGTTGGAGCCCAGACCGATGTTCATCAGCATCAGGCCGATGGCGGGACCGATGCCAAGACGAACTCCCAAGGGGATGGCCTTGACGATCTTCTCACGTACGTTGAAGATAGACAGGATAATGAAGACTACGCCTTCCACCAGAATGATGACCAGAGCAGCCTGGAAAGATGCCAGATAGCTCATGCCGGTCAAGCCAACGATGTTGGTAACGACCAGAGCAAAGAAGCTGTTCAGGCCCATACCGGGTGCCATAGCAAAGGGCTTGTTGGCCCAGAAAGCCATAACGATGGTGCCGATACCGGAGGCAATACAGGTTGCCAGGAACACGCCGTTCCAAAGTTCCTGACCATTGGCGCCAAAGCCGGTGAGCAGGTTGGGGTTCAGGGCGATGATGTAGGCCATTGTCATAAAGGTTGACAGACCTGCGATGATCTCAGTGCGAACCGTGGTGTTGTTTTCTTTGAGCTTAAAGATTTTTTCCATGATACACATTTCCACTCCTTTACCAAAAATAGCCGGTGATTTTCACCATGTAGTATAGTTTACAAAACTCGGCACCAAATTGCAATAGTTGACTAAAATTTTTATTTCTCTTACTCCCTTTTGGGCGGATTGACTTTTTTTATAACTGTATTATAATGATTATCGAATTTTGAAATGTTTTTAACATTTCGAAAAGCCGATAAAATCGGCTTTTGCCAATTCAAATGAATTTTGATTTGAAGCGGCTCGATATTCATTGCAATGGTTCATGGCAAATTTTCTTTGAAAATTTGTAACCAAATCATAGATTTGGTGTCGAAATAGTGGCTGTTTGCACTATTTCAACTTCCTATAACCATTATAATTGAACCAGAAATATTTTTATAGAGAAGAGGCTTTTGTATGCATCACACTATGACCATCGCCGGCCTTCAGCGCGACCTGCCCCTCTGCCGTGTAACCGATGACCTGTACATCGGTGCCTTTGTCATCTTTGGTGACGCTCCTCTGACGGTGGCCTGCGCCGCCGAACTGTTGAAGCGAGCTCCCAAGTACGATTACATCATTACGGCCGAGGCTAAGGGAATCCCTCTGGCCCACGAAATGGCCCGTCAAAACGGTGACACCGAGTATTTCGTGGCCCGCAAAAAGACCAAGCTGTACATGAGCTCTGTGTTTGAAGTGACAGTGCGCTCCATCACCACCGACGGTGAGCAGCACCTGTATCTGGACGGGGCCGACGCCGAAAAGATGCGCGGCAAACGCGTGCTGATCGTGGACGATGTCATTTCCACCGGCGAATCTCTGGCCGCCATTGAGGCTCTGGTGGAAAAGGCCGGCGGCATCATCTGCGGCCGCATGGCCATTTTGGCCGAAGGCGACGCCCAGAAGCGCGAGGATCTGATCTATCTGGAGGATCTTCCCCTGTTCAACGCAGACGGAAGCATCAAGGGTTAAAACATCTCTCACAAAATGAATTGGGCATACCGCGATTTTTTTCACGGTATGCCCTTACTTTATTATTCGACTTCTTTCTTGCGGCGGACAAAGCGGATCTGGCACACATCGTCACCGCGGGCGATGGTGGCAGGCAGGTCCAGCTCGCAGCCAAAGCTTTCGGCAATGCCGCGGTCACCGCACATGGCGCAGTCACACAGGAAGGCGATCTCTTCGTCGGAACAGCCCTGTTTCTGCCATGCCTTCACCAGAGGGCAGTAATGGAAGTCGATGTCCAGATTGTCATCGGTGCAGCGCTTGATGTCCATTTCAAACACCCACTGGGCAGCTTTGGAGAACAGGGTCTTCTTCAAACCCTTCAGGGATTCCCCGCCACCGGCCTTGGCACGCAGGTTGCCGCCCTGGTACAGGCCACAGCGCTTGATTGCGGCGGGGGCGTAGTCCTCGGCATTCAGACCTTTCTTCTTCGCTTCGTCACAGAGCAGGTACATCCACAGGGCACGGTGTTCCAGCTGCTCGCGCACGGCTACGATCAGGGGATTTTTGATTTTCGCCTCGTTTTTTACGTTACTCATGATCTATTCCTCCCGCAATTTTCTTTCACTGCCCTCATGTTAGCACTTCTCTTTGGAATGCACAAGCAAAATCTGCCTTCTGTTTTGCTTGCTCATATTGCTTTGTGGTTTCAGGAAAACTACAACCAATACGAAATGAGAAGGTCGATCACAATGAGACGAAAAAAAATACGGATCATCAGCGCTGCGACTGCCGCCTTTGCGGTTGCAAGCGGATTTGCCGTGCAGGGACACAGCCGGGCGAACCGCTACCGTCAGCTGCTGGAAAACAACTACACCCATGCCTGTTACGAACTGTCCACCGCTGTTTCCGAACTGGATTCCGCGCTGCAGAAAGCGCAGTATGCGTCCACTCCGGTTTTTCTGGAAGTTCTCTGTACCGATATTTACGGAAAGGCCGTTGCCGCCCAGATGGCACTGGGCGAGCTGCCGCAATCCTACGCCATCCTACCTCAAACCTCCGCCTTTCTGGCCCGGGTGGGAGACTATGCCGGCGCTCTTTCCAAATCCACCGCAATAAACGGACAGTACAGCGAGGAGGTATATTCCACCCTTGTGGAGCTGGCAAAAACATCCTCCACCCTTTCCGCCTCCCTGCTGGATCTGGAATCCGATTTGTCGGGCGGCAGCGTCAGTATTCAGGAGCTTCTGGCTCTGGAACAGGCTCTGGCCGATGATGCCGGTGACGGCAGCACACCCACGGGCGGCAGTTCCTTTCAGACTATGGAAGCAAATTTCCCCGAGGTCCCCACTTTGATTTACGACGGTCCCTTCTCAGAACATCTGAGCAGCAAAGAACCACTGGCTTTGGCAGGAGCAACTCCGGTAAGCCGGGATGAGGCCCGTGCCGCGGCAGCCGATTTTCTCGGTTTGCGTCCACAGGTACTGACTCCCACCGGCGAGGGAAACGGTGTTTTGCCCGTCTGGGGTTTTTCCGCAACGGTGGACGGCGGTGAAATGTATGTGGAAATCACCAAGCAAGGGGGTAAAGTACTTTCCCTGTTCACAAGCCGAATTTCATGGGATGCTGAACTCACCACACAGGAAGGATTGCTTATTGCCCGGAGTTTTCTCTCTCAGCGCGGCTATCACTCCATGAAAGAAAGCTACTATATGGAACAGGGCAATGTCCTGACAGTCAATTTTGGGTATATGCAGGACAATGTGCTGTGCTATCCCGACCTGATCAAGGTTTCTGTCGCTCTTGACACCGGTGCCGTGACCGGCTTTGAATGCCATGGATGGATCATGAACCACACCGAGCGCAATTTTGATGCCCCGACGATCAGTCTTGAAACCGCCCGAAGCATGGTCTCACCTCACTTGCAAATCCTGTCTCACCAGATGGCCTTGATTCCCACCGACGGTCAGTATGAAGTGCTCTGCCATGAATTCAAATGCAGCACTGAGCAGAACACCCACGTTCTGGTCTATATCAATGCCGTCACCGGAAACGAGGAACAGATCCTCCTTCTGCTGGAGGATGGGCACGGCACCCTAGTCTGGTAGCATATGTCCGCTTTCAGCGGACGTACATAAAATCTCTATTGCATCGAACTTTTTCCTATGATAAAATATTTGCAATATATATTAGGAGGTAATTCCAATGGATTTCGTGACTGCTGTCAATAAGATTCACGACCGCACTTATTACTTTGATCAGTTCGATGTTCACATCTACCTGTTTCTGGGCGAAGAAAAGGCCCTGCTGACCGACACCGGCTTCGGCTGTTTCCCCGACCTGAAGGAAAAGGTTGCCGAAATCACCGATCTGCCTCTGATCGTTATGAACAGCCACGGTCATCCCGACCACTGCGGCGGCAATGCCTTCTT
>JAZOBG010000143.1:0-13239 GCA_045595865.1 Oscillospiraceae bacterium | reverse complement strand
TGGCAGCTTCTGCAATATAAGCGTCTACTTCTTCCCGGTTCTGAACGCGATCCAGAAGAGATGCAGTGATCTTGCCGTCGGGTGCAAGAACCATGAAGGTGATTCCGTAGATGGTCTCGATACAAGTGGTGTAGATGGAGAACTCACCGCCGCCCACCAGCTTAAAGTCCACTTCCACACCGGTGGACTTTCCGATCCAGTTGCGCTGGATTTCCTTGGTGGATTCGGGCCAGTCGATCTCGTCCAGACCCTCCAGCAGCTTTTCCGCAAAGGCAGGCTGGTCGATGACCCACTGGAGCATCATTCTCTTCTCAACAGGAAAACCGCCGCGCTCGGACTTGCCGTCAATGACTTCGTCATTGGCCAGAACGGTACCCAGAGCCTCGCACCAGTTGACCGGCATCTCGATGCGCTTGGCATAACCCTTTTCCCACAGCTTCTTGAAGATCCACTGGGTCCACTTGTAGAACTCAGGGTCAGAAGTAGCGGTCATCTTGGACCAGTCGTAGTCAAATCCCAGTTCCTTCAGCTGCTTGGAGAAGGTCTCGATGTTCTTCTGAGTAAAGCCATTCGGGTGGTTGCCGGTATCCACAGCGTACTGTTCAGCGGGCAGGCCAAAGGAGTCGTAGCCCATGGGATGCAGCACGTTATAACCCTGCATACGCTTCATACGGGACATGATATCGGTAGCGGTATAACCCTCGGGATGGCCGGCGTGCAGGCCGACACCGGAGGGGTAAGGGAACATATCCAGCACATAATACTTGGGTTTGGAGAAATCCCACACATCGGTATGGAATGTATTGTTCTCCTCCCAATACTTTTGCCATTTTGCCTCAACGGCAGCAAAATCAAAGGTCATTTTTTTCGCACTTCCTCATACATGGCAGGACATACCCCGCCAGAATATACTTAAAATCTAACTAAAAATTATACTGGAAATATCATGGAATTGCAAGGGTAGGCGCGCAATTTGCGCGGCTACCGGAATATTTCCTGTTCAGTTGGGGGTCAACACGTCGCTGAGATCCAGCTTTTCGGCATCCTGCCACAGGCGCTCCAGATCATAGAACTTGCGGGCCTCGTCGTTGAAAATATGAACAACGACAGCCGAGAAATCCATCAACACCCAGGTACCTCCGCGGTGACCCTCAATGTGGTGGGGGGGCTCCCCCTGCTCCTTCAGGGACTTTTCGCAGGCATCCGCCAGAGCCTTGATCTGGGTGGAAGAGGTGGCAGTGCAAATCACAAAATAATCAGCCAGCGTGGTCAGTTCCCCGGTCTTCAGCACCTGAATATCCTGACCTTTCTTGCTGTCCAGAGCTTTGGCAATCTCCAAAGCCATGATCTTAGAATCCATCATCGTTTTTTCGCTCCTTTTCTGTCTTCTGTTTAACCTGCCGCCCCCATGGGAGGGAGAACGGGGTTCTCTTCGGTCAGCGGTACATCTTCCGTATTCGGTTCACTCACTTCCGACGTAGGTTCCGGTTCCAATGAACCTTCGGGCGATTGCGTCGGTTCCGATTCGGGTGTCGGCTCCGGTTCGGGCATCGGTTCCGGTTCGGGCGTCGGTTCCGGGGTTTCCGGCCGTTCGGTACTCTCCGGTTCCGGAGGCGGTTCCTGAGTCGGAATCGGCTCGGGGTCCGGGATGTCGGGCGGCAGCGCCGCCTTTTCGTCCTCCACTTTACCGGTCGTGGAGGAAAGGCTCCCGTCCCCGTTGACCGACATAATATCCAACCCCTGCGGTTTCCGATCTTCCAGATAAGGGTTGAAACTTTCGTTTACAACCTTCAGTAACATTTCGGCTTCCGGCAGAACGTAGGATTGCATATTCTGATAAACCCGGCTCCACGCCTCGGCAAAATAATCTCCGGGCATGGTGATGAAATTCACATTTTCCATGGCCAGACCGCCGAAAATGGCCTGCTCGGCAAACCAGACCAGATTGCCCAGCGACAGGTCGGTCTGTACATTATCGGAAAACACCTGCGCCAGTTCCCGGATCTTGGTGACATTTCCGATCTGCAAGCACTGGGTAACCACCGCTTTCAGGAATGCCTGCTGGGTCTCAATGCGCCCAATGTCTCCGGTCTTATAGCCCGTTCCGTCATTATTTTCACGCCAGCGGATAACGCCCATGGCATCCTCACCGCTCAGTAGCTGATACCCGGCGTCGATGTGGATGTGCAGATCCTGCAGCGGATCATCATAATTCATGTCCCGCGGAACATTGAACCACACCCCGTCAATGGCCTCTACCAGATCCCCAATAGCTTCCCATTCCATTACAATTTTGTAATCGGGAACAAAACCAACCAGCTGGCTGACCTCTTTGTAAAGGGCCTGAATTCCTTTTTCTCCTCCGCCGGAGTAATTGTATACAGCATTGATGCGTTTAATATCATACGGGATATTCACCATGGTATCCCGGGGGATACTCATGACATTGAGTTTCTGGTTTGGAATATCGTAGGCCGCCAGAAGAATGGTATCGGTGTTTCCGCCGCCGCCGGTATCGCGGCCCACCACCAAAAAGGTATAGAAGTCTTTTTTACGGTCACCGACGGTTTCCACACCCTCGATCACGTATTCCTCCTCCGGTTCCTCTTCGGTGGGCCCGTCGTTGATCCCGTTCTGTACAGGAGGTTTTTCCGACGGAATATCCGGTGCCTTAGCCCAACCGCGATACACCGCAAACACAGTCACCACCGCAGCCAGAAGGATCACCAATGTCAAAATAACTGCCAAGCGGATCTTTTCTTTTTTTGTGCGGGATACAGGCTCCTTTTTCATGAGCCGCTCTCCCCCTTTTTTCCGCCCTTGCTCCATTATGGACACATTCCTTTCAGAAAATCCCGTGCTTCCAACGTGTTGGGGTGAACGGGACTTCCATATCCATTCATCTCTTCCACGGTCATCTCGGTTCCCAAAAGAACCGCTGCATTCAAATCCGAATATGCCAATTCACGCAGCCGCTCCACGCCGTCAAAATCACGGGTCGGCTCCATATAATCGGCAATGTACAAAATTTTTTCCAACAGGGTCATATCCGGTTTTCCGGTGGTATGCCAGCAAATCGCTTGGCACACTTCCTCCGGCTCTCCAAACACATATCGAGCCAAAACCGCTCCGGTTTTGGAGTGGAGCAGTTTGACTGCGTTTCGCTCCATATCATCCAGTTTGACTGCGTATTGCGTGCAAATAGCCAGTTGCTCGTCCAGTTTCAGGTACTTGGTGCAATCGTGAAGGATCGCCGCACGGCGGGCATACGTTTCGTTTGCACCCCAGCGGTGAGCCAAACGCACTGCCTCCTCCTCACAGCCACGCACATGAGCAATTCGCTTTGCACGGATCATGGAATAGGATACTGCTCTTAAATCATCGTCGCTGAGCCCATTTAATGGCCGCCCTGTGCCGTAAAGTCCCTCCCTAAGGATGTAACCCCACACTGCCGGCCAAAGGCCTTCCCCGCTCTTGTTTGCGCGCACCTGCGTGGACGAGATCTCACGGATCTCAGGCAGCTGGACGATACATACGCGGGCACCGTAATTTTCATTGAGATATCGTCCCTGAATCTCCATCATTTCACCGCTGTCTGCCTCGGTGCGGGCAAAAGCGGCGATCCCGGTCAGCTTCATGATTTCTTCCGCCCTGTGCCAGCTCTGAAGCGTCAGGAACATATCGGTCCCCATCAGCAGCCATAGCTCGTCCTGCGGAAAACGCTGCTTCAGTACACGAAGGGTGTCCACCGTATAGCTTTTCCCGGACCGGTTCAGTTCCAGATCGGATACATCGGTTACACCGGGCAGCAGCAAACCGTCCGCCATCAGACGGGTCATTTCCAGCCGCTGTTTGGGGGTGGCGCTTTCTACGGAAAGCGCCTTGTGGGGGGGCTGCTTGGCCGGGATAAAAATGAGCTTATCCAGTCCCAGTACAGCGATTGCCGCCCGGGCTGCTTCCATGTGTCCCAGATGAGGCGGGTCAAAGGTCCCTCCGTAAATTCCGATTTTCAAAGGCCTTCTCCCCCCTTTTCTGCCTCACATAGCCGCAGTTTTGACCGCAAAAAACTGCTTACTTGATTTTCTTCTTGTCGCTGACCAAAACGATCTTGTCGGTCTTGCCCTTCTTGTGACTGGGGCGGTACAGCACGAACTTGGTGCCAATGACCTGCACCACGTCGGAACGGGTGCATCGGGCCAGCTCCTCGGCAGCCTCACGGCTGGTGAGCATGGAATTTTCCAGCACCTTGCCTTTGATCAGTTCGCGGGCTTCCAGTGCATCATCGGCCTGCTTGACCAGATTATCACCGATGCCGTCCTTGCCCACATGAAGAATGGTGTCAATGCTGTTTGCCAGTCCGCGCAGCTGGGCGCGCTGCTTACTTGTCAGTTCCATATCCGTATACTCCTTTTCGAAAGGGTCAGTTCTTCTTTCCGTTCTCCGAGGTCTGAGTAATGTTCGGCTGAGCCATGCGAATCTCCATAAAGCCGCACTTGGTGCAGGTACAGCGAAGCATGGTCATCTTGGCGCCGGGCATGGCTTTGTTGGTAGCTTCCATCCCCACCACGTCGTAAGTACCGCCGCACTTGATGCAGGTAATGTTCGAGTTGTTCATAATTCTTCTTCCTTTCACTTGGTAAGATAGCGTTCCAGTTCTTCCTTGAATGCGCACAATGCCTTGCCACGATGGGAAATCTCATTCTTTTCCTCGGCAGTCAGCTGTGCAAAGGTCTTTTTCTTTTCGGGCACAAAGAAAATGGGGTCGTAACCAAATCCGTTGTCTCCCTTGGGAGCATAGGCCAGCGTTCCGCGGCACTCGCCCGTTGCGGTGACCTCATCGCCGTTGGGGAAGGCACAGCAGATGGCCGACACAAAGCCGCAGCGACGGTCCAACTGACCGCGCATATTCTCCAGCAGCAGCTTGTAACGGCCCACATCGTCCAGTCCCTCGCCGCCGTAACGGGCGGAATACACACCGGGCGCCCCGTTCAGAGCATCCACGCAAAGACCGGAGTCGTCGGCAATGGCGGGCAGGCCCGATGCCTGACACACGGCGCGCGCTTTCAGGGCGGAGTTTTCGGCAAAGGTGGTGCCGGTCTCCTCCACATCCACATCGACGCCCACCTCGGACTGCAGGACCACTTCCACACCGAGGGCGGACAGGATCTCCTGCATCTCGGCCAGCTTTTTCTTATTTTTGCTGGCAAGTACTAATTTCATACTCTACAGCTCCTCAATGATCTATACTTGGCGTAGTTGATTGTTTGCACTTCCGTCAGGCCTCATGATAATAGCCTCCGATCAGACTAAGCATACCAACGAGGAAGGCAAGAATCAGCGCCGCACCGAAGATGCGGATCACTTTGTAATCCCGTTTCCCGTATTCCTTCTTTCTCTTTTCTCCGGCACGGTTCAAAATGTAATCCGGCCGAATAATACAAAACAGCCCAAAGGCACCAACGCCAAACAGCAAAACCAAGGTCGTCACAGCAGGGCCTCCACATAGCTTTGGGCATCAAAGGGGCGCAGATCCTCAATTCCCTCGCCCAGACCCACAAATTTGACAGGCAGTCCCATTTCGCGGGCAATGGCAATAACGATGCCGCCCTTGGCGCTGCCATCCAGCTTGGTCAGAACGATACCGGTCAGACCGGCACTCTCCTTGAACTGCTTGGCCTGAATCAGACCGTTTTGGCCTGTGGTGGCGTCCAACACCAGCAGGGTCTCACGGGCCGCGTCGGGGTTCTCGCGGTCGATGACGCGGCTGATTTTGTTCAGTTCATTCATCAGGTTTTGCTTGTTGTGCAGACGGCCTGCAGTATCCACCAGCACCACGTCGGCATTGCGGGCCTTGGCTGCAGCCATGGCGTCAAAGACCACAGCGGCGGGATCGGCGCCCTCCCCCTGCTTGATGATATCCACACCGGCGCGGTCCGACCAGATGGTAAGCTGATCGGCAGCAGCGGCGCGGAAGGTGTCACCGGCGGCCAGCAGAACACGCTTGCCCTGCGACTTGAGAGCGGCCGCCATCTTTCCGATGGTTGTAGTCTTGCCCACACCGTTGACGCCGATGAACAGCACCACCGACGGCTTAGTGGACAGGTTCAGGCCGATATCGCCCACATTGAGCATTTCAGCCAGAATAGCGCGCATGCATGCGCGGGCGTCCTCCATGCTCTTGATTTTCTCTTCCTTCACCCGCCTGCGCAGCAGCTCCACCGCCTCCAAAGCGGTATCCATGCCGGCATCGGCCAGAATGAGAGCCTCTTCCAGCTCATCGTAAAAATCGTCATTCAGCTCAGAAAAACCGGAAAAGATACCGATTTTCTTGATTCGATCAAAGAATCCCATCTTAGAAATCCCCCATTTCACCGTGCAAAACGGCAAAAACAGAAATGAATACGTCCCCCGTCGAAATGGGGGATTTTTGCCATCACTTGCGGTTGCCGCGCAAGCGGCGAGCAAGTGGGCAATTTCGGTTCCGTGTCATTTTACACGAAACTCCCTTAATTAAAATACCGTTGTATTTTTCGCTCCGCAGCAGGGGCATTTGGGATCGTCCATGTCATGCTCTGCTCCGCAGACCGGACAGGTAATCTGTGCGATGGTCCCCTCTTCCCCGTAGATGATTTGATCGGAGAAATCCTTGTCCTCCATGTTCTCCAATTCTTCTGTGTCGGCAGGAACGTAAAACTCCAGCTTTCCGCAGTGGGGACAGACCCAAAATTCCAGATCCTGCGCGCCGGCCAGCAGGTTGGACCAATCACCGAACAGAAAACTGTGTTTGCCCAGTTGGACATTTTCCCGTTTCAGAAATTTCAGTTTGTTGCGGCAATTGCCGCAGCGTTTCATAGCATCCATTCAACCGCTCCTGTCCTTACTTGATGCGCAGTTCCTTTTCGACATCATTCAGGTTGATGGTCAGCATACGGCTGATGCCTTGTTCCTGCATGGTCACACCGTACAGCACGTCAGCCTCTTCCATGGTGCCGCGGCGGTGGGTGATGACAATGAACTGGGTCTTGTCGGCCATGTTGCGCATATAGTTAGCAAAACGAACCACGTTGGCATCGTCCAGTGCGGCCTCGATCTCGTCCATGACGCAGAAGGGCGTGGGACGCACCTTCAGAATGGCGAAATACAGGGCGATGGCCACGAAGGCACGCTCGCCGCCGGACAGCAGAGAGATGGTCTTGAGAGCCTTGCCGGGGGGCTGAGCCTTGATCTCGATGCCGCAGTTCAGAATATCGTCGGGGTCTTCCAGCTCCAGTGCGGCCTTGCCGCCGCCGAAGAGTTCCAGGAAGGTCTGGGAGAAGGACTCCTGAATGGCCTTGAACTGTACCGTGAAGATAACCTTCATCTCCTCGGTGATCTTTGCGATGATGCTTTCCAGTTCAGCCTTGGCCTTCTCCACATCGTCCCGCTGCTCGGTCAGATAGGTGTAACGCTCGTTGACGCGCTGATACTCTTCGATGGAATCCAGATTGTTGTTGCCCAGCCCGGAGATGGTACGCTTCAGCTCACCGATCCGGCGCTGTGCCTTGGGTACGCTTTCCAGCTCGATACGCTGCTGGCGGGCCGCCTCATGGGACAACTCGTAGGTATCCCACAGCTTGTCAATGATCTGCTTTTCTTCCAGCGCGGCATGGAGCTTTTTCTGCTCCAGAACCGAAACTTCGCGTTCCATGGCAAGCAATTCGGCGTTCTTGTCGCGGCTGTCCTTGTCAGCCTTGTTTCGTTCGGCTTCCAGTTTCAGCTTTTCTTCGGTCAGACGGCGAATGGCAGTGCTCTTTTCCTGATTTTCGGCACGCAGGGTCTGCAGCACCTGCTGCTTTTCCAGAATTTCAGCCTCCAGCGTCTCATTGCTGGCCTGAAAACGGGCCATCATGTCGGCGCGGTCGGCACGGTCGCCCTCAATGTCCTGACGCAGGTTCTCCAGCTCGGACAGCGCCTTTTCGGAAACAGCCTTCTCTCCTTCCAGGGCGGCGATGCGGGCGGAAGCGGCAGCAAGGTCGCTGCTGATGGCGGACATCTTCTCCTGCAGGTCGGTCTGACCCTTTGCCTTGCCCTCAGCCTCGGCACGCAGGGCGGCAGCGGCGCCTTCCAGTTCGGTAATACGCTGCTTGGCCTGAGCGGTATCGGCCTCGGTACGCTCGGCACGGGCACGGATCTGTTCCAGATCGGTACGCAAGGTCTCACGGCGCTGCTCCAACTCATCAGCCTGCTCTTTGGCAGCAGTAACTCGCTCCTCCAGCTTGAGCACGGTGTTCTCATGCTCGCGGCGCTGAGCCACGGCGGTTTCCATTTCGTACTCGGCAGCAGTCAGTTCACGGCGGGCTTCTTCCAGTGCGCGTTCGGCTGCCTTCAGGTCTTCGCCCAGTCCCGCCTTCTGCTGCTGCAGGCGCTCCAGCTCGTTGGCACGGGACAGAATGCCCGCGCTCTTGCTGGTCGAGCCGCCTGTCATGGAGCCGCCGGGGTTAAGCACCTGACCGTCCAGCGTGACCAGCTTGAAGCGGTGACCGTACTTTCGGGCAATGGCGATGGCCACGTCCAGATCCTCTGCAATGACCACACGGCCCAGCAGATTGGAGAAAATCTTTTCATATTTGGCATCGAACTGAATCAGTTCGTCTGCAATGCCCACGATTCCCTTTTCGTCCACCACCTTGCCGTCACGGAAGTCGGCAGGACGGATGGCAGACAGGGGCAGGAATGTGGCACGGCCGGCATCCCGGCGTTTCAGATGCTGAATGGCGGCTTTGCCGTTTTCCTCGGTGTCCACCACAATGTGCTGCATGGCGCCGCCCAAAGCGGTCTCAATGGCCACGGCGTATTTGTCGGGCACATGGAGCAGTCCGGCCACCGGGCCGTGTACGCCGTGGAGGGTACCCCGCTCGGCGTCCGACATGACGATCTTGACCGCCTTGGAATAGCCCTCGTACATCTTCTCCATTTCGGAGAGCATATGGATGCGGGAGTTCAGGTTGTTCTCCTGCATCTTCAGGCTGACCTGCTTCTGCTCGGCATCGGCCGCCTTCTTTTTGCGGCCCTGCAGGCGCATCTCATAACCGGTGATAATATTGCTCAGGCCGTCGCGCTCTTCCCGGGCATTTTCCAGTTCCTTTGTGACCGCTTTCACACCTTCCGAGGCTTCCTTCACGCGCTCTTCCAGCGCGATCAGTTCCTGACTGACCGACTGGTCGCGGTCCATCAGCTCCTGCGCGGCGGCAGCCAAAGCAGACAGCAGCGCACGGGCTTCGGCGGCAGAGGCGTTTTCCAAATCGGCCTTCTGACGCAGGCTTTCCAGTTCATCGGCCAAATTACCGGCGTTACGGCTCAGTTCCTCGGCAGCGGCAGCCTTTTGAGCCATCTCCACCCGGATGTTTTCCATTTCAGCAGTAATGCTGTCCAGACGCTCCCGGCGCTCCGAGATCTGAGCGGCGACCGAACCGGCACGGCCTTCCTGCGCCTCCATCTCCTGACGGATGCGGTCGGCATTTTCCAGATTGTTCTGAATGTTGTTCCGGATCAGGTTAATGGCATTTTCGCATTCCTTGGCGTCGTTTTCCACACGGGAGATCTCACTGCGAATAGCCTCGGCCTCAATGTCCTTGTCGTGCATTTGCTCGGCAAAGGCCTCGGCAGCGGCATACAGCCGATCCAGCGCCCGCTGGGCCTCCTCCTTCTGGCGCACGGCGTTCTCGTAATCAGCCATGACCTTGATGGAGGTGGTGCGCAGCTTTTCCAGCTGTTCCATCCAAACCGACACTTCCAGTGAGCGCAGCTCATCGCGGAGTATGAGATATTTCTTTGCCTTTTCCGACTGCACGCGCAGCGGCTCCACCTGCAGCTCCAGCTCATCGATCTTGTCGTTGATGCGAACCAGATTCTCGTCGGTGCGGCCCAGCTTGCGCTCGGCTTCCTCCTTGCGGTGACGGAAGCGGGAAATACCGGCGGCCTCTTCAAAAATCTCGCGGCGGTCGGCCGACTTGACCGACAGGATCTCGTCGATCTTACCCTGACCGATAATGGAATAACCCTCGCGGCCCAGACCGGTGTCCATGAACAGCTCGTTCACGTCCTTCAGACGGACGCTGCGGCGGTTGATATAGTATTCGCTTTCACCGGAGCGGTAATACCGCCGGGTAACCATTACTTCACTTTCATCCAGGTCAAACAGGTGCTCGGTATTGTCAATGACAAGGCTGACCTCGGCAAAACCCAGGCCCATTCGTTTCTGCGTGCCATCGAAAATAACGTCTTCCATCTTGGCGCCGCGCAGTGCCTTGGTGGACTGCTCGCCCATGACCCATCGAATGGCATCCGAAATATTGGATTTGCCCGATCCGTTGGGGCCGACGATGGCGGTAATATCCTCACCAAAGGACAGGACCGTCTTGTCCGGGAAGGACTTGAAGCCCTGGATCTCTAATGCTTTTAAGTACAATTGATGCACCCCGCATTTCTTGCTTAACAGCATACTATACCAAATACAGGGTCTTTTACCCCATACTCGGCGCATTATAACACTTTATTATACCAATCAACCGCCCGGATTGCAAACCTTTTCCGCCGGAAACCGTTCAAAAACAGCGAAAGGAACCGTGCTTTGCAGCGCGGTTCCTTTGGTATATCACTTCTTCAAGGCGGCAATGGCAGCCTTGGCCGCAGCCTGCTCGGCAGCCTTTTTGGTGCGGCCTTCGCCTGCACCGATGGCAGTACCGTTCAGTTCCACTTCCATGGAGAAGCACTTGGCATGGTCCGGCCCTTTTTCTGCCACCAGACAATAGGTCAACTTCTGACCGCTCTCCTTCTGGATCAACTCCTGCAGCGCAGTCTTATAGTCCCGGCTGGCACTCAATTCCTCTTCGTTGCCCAGGATCAGTGCACGGATGGTCCTGCGGGCCTGTGCAATACCGCCGTCCAGATAAATGGCGGCAATGACTGCCTCGGTGGCATCGGCCAGAATGGAGGGCCGTTCCCGGCCACCGCCGGCATCCTCACCCTTGCCCAGACGCAGATAACGGCCCAGCTCCAGCGTACGGGCCACTTCTACCAGACTGTCCTCGCACACCATGGCAGCACGGGTACGGGTCAGTTCCCCTTCGGGCATATTGGGATGCTCCCGATACAGATGGTCGGCTACCACCATGCCCAGGACCGAGTCACCCAAAAATTCCAGGCGCTCGTTGCTGGGCATACCGGCATCCCGATGCTCATTTGCATAGGAGCTATGGGTCAGAGCGTTTTCCAGCAGGGTCCGGTTCTGGAACTGGTACCCCAGGCGTTCTTCCAGATTCTTCATCGTATGCCTCCATGCGAAAAAGCCCCGCATGCGCGGGGCTTCGCAGCGTTTCCTATTAGTTGTCTTCCAGACGCTCCTGCAGGAACTTCAGCAGGTCACCGACAGTGTGGATGTTGGCTACATCGTCCTCGCCCATCTCTTCCACATCGAACTCTTCTTCCAGCGCCATGGACAGTTCCACGATGTCGACGGAATCGGCACCCAGATCGTCCTCAAAGGACATCTCGGTGGTAATGCTGTCTTCATCCACGCCAAACTGCTGAGCAATAATAGCCTTCAGCTTATCAAAAATCATGTAAGACACTCCTTTTATTCTTTGCGGTTCATTGCCGTATTTCCATATTATAATAGGGTGTGAATTGCGTTGTGTCAATAGTATTTTGGGAAATTTTTCTGTCTGCGCTCAGTCTTCGGCGTTCCCGGCAGCGGCATTCTTGGGCGGCAGCCGCATGTAGGAAATGTTTTCTTCGATATTTTCAATGATTCCGGAACCGGCAAACTGAATGGCCTGACGGATGGCGTTCTTGATGGCATAATCGTTAGAGGAACCGTGGGCCTTGACCACAGGCTTGGAGATACCAAGCAACGCAGTGCCTCCCACTTCGTTGGAGTCCATCATCTTTTTCAGGCCCTTGATGCCGTCCTTGACCAGCAGGGCGGCAATTTTGGTCTTCAGATTCTTCAGGAAGACCTTTTTCAGCTCGCCCACCAGCACCTTTCCGGTGCCTTCCATGGTCTTGAGCAGGATGTTGCCGGCGTAGCCCTCGGCCACGATGACGTCCACGGCACCTTCAATGGCTTCGCGTGCTTCCACGTTGCCCACAAAGTTGATGCGGCCGGCCTGCGCTTCTTTTTGCAGCAGCTGGTAGGTCTCCACCTGCAGCGCCGTGCCCTTGGTAGGCTCGGCACCGATGTTCAGCAGACCCACCTTGGGTTCCGGCTTGCCCAGAATATGTCCGGCATAATAAGAACCCATGTAGGCGTACTGCAGCAGATACTCGGGAGTACACTCGGCGGTGGCACCGCAGTCGATCAGCACAGTATTGTAGGGGGGCAGCAAGGGGGCCATGGCAGCACGGCGGATGCCCTTGATGCGCTTGGTGATCAGGGTGGCTGCCGCCAGCAAAGCACCGGTGCTGCCGGCCGAAACAAAGGCATCGCCCTTGCCGTCACGCAGCATGGTCAGACCAACCGTCAGAGAAGAATCCTTCTTCTCCTTAAAGGCAGTGGCAGGGTTATCCTCCATGGTCACCACCTGATCGGCGTGGGCAATTTCCACCCCGGCGGGCAGTTCGCCGATTCCGTCTTCGGCCAGGATCTTCAGGATCTCCTCGCCCTTGCCGACCAGAACGATCTCCGCTTTGTACTCCTTGGCCGCAGCCAACGCACCCCGTACATTACAGGCAGGCGCGTTGTCGCCGCCCATGGCGTCAACGATGATCTTCATACAATTCTCTCCTCTATGTTTCTGTCAGAGTCCACCGGCTGTCCGGTGTGGTGTTACAGTAAGGGCAGATGATATCCGCCCACTTTTATCGTTCGTCTTTCAGGCCCAGCAGGTAATCCGCCGAGACCTTGTAGTGCTCACACAAAAGCACCAGTCTTTCCATCGTAGTGGCTTTTCTGCCGTTTTCCATTTCACTGACTTGGGAAACCGATATACCCAAAACCTCGGCCAAATCTTTGCGCTCCTCTTTTGCTTCATTTCTCAAATCACGCAAACGCTGAGCAAAAATTTCTTTTTGAAACACGGAATTCCCCCTTGACTTTCGCACTTAAAGTGTTATCATACATTCAACACTTAAAGTGCGAGGTGCATTATGAACAACATTGACCACGATTTATATCATCTGATGGAACTTCGCTTTGGCCGCGATTTCGTTTTCAGTTACGACTACCGCACCGTCACGCAGAAGTTCGACGACTGCATGGAC
>JAZOBG010000142.1:0-2907 GCA_045595865.1 Oscillospiraceae bacterium | reverse complement strand
CTCGATCTCGCGCTTGGCGTCCTTGGCGGCGGCGCTGTCACGCTTGTCGTAGAGCTTTTTGCCCTTGCACAGGCCGATCTCCAGCTTGACCCGGGGGCCCTTGAAGTACATAGACAGGGGTACGATGGCGTAGCCGTCCTGCTTCATCTTGCCGTACAGGCGCAGGATCTCACGCTTGTGCATCAGCAGACGGCGGGGGCGCATGGGATCCTTGTTGAAGATGTTTCCCTGTTCGTAAGGGGAAATGTGCATACCATGGACGCGGATCTCCCCGTCCTTGACGATGCAGTAGGAGTCCTTCAGGTTGACATTGCCCTTACGGATGGACTTGACCTCGGTACCGGCCAGCTCAATGCCGCATTCGTATTTGTCTTCCACGAAATAGTCGTGGTAGGCCTTTTTGTTGTTGGACACGACCTTGATGGATTGCTGTTCCGCCACGAGATCACCTCCTTCGTCGCAACCGGAAAATTAGTATACCATAAAAACAACAAAACCGCAAGAGTTGCTTGCCGACGAGCTCCGACAGTGCTTGCCGACGAGTTCCGACAGTCTGTAGGTTGTACAATTATGTTGCCGAAACCATCCGGTTTTTCTTGCATTTCCCGCCGTTTCTGATAGACTAAATAAGTTAGAGACTTTTTTGAAAAAATTTAAAAAAATTTTTTTGAAAAACAGGGAACCTTTTTCCCTCTCCTGCGTCTAACCCCATCGTGAGCCCAAAACGGGCCGCAAAAACATGTCAGAAATAAAATTGAACATACTGTAAAGGAGTACCTTAACCATGAAAAAAATTCTCTCTCTGGCCGTCATGGCCGCCCTGTGCATCTCCCTGCTGACCGCCTGCGGCAAGACCTCCGTCGAGCTGGACAAGTCCGAGCACACCTTCACCGCCGCCGGTGAAACCGTCACCCTGACCGCCGAAGTCAAGAAGGCCGACAACGTCGCCTGGACCTCCAGCGACGAGGCCGTTGCCACCGTGGACGCCAACGGTGTTGTCACCGCCGTCGCCCCCGGCACCGCCACCATCACGGTCACCGCCGGTGAGGTTTCCGCAACCTGCACCGTCAAGTGTGACTGGGAGATCACCGTGGAACTGGCCCCCCTGTACGATACCATCTACAATGAACTGTACCCTCTGGACGCTGACGGAATGGTCACCGGCCCCTATGCCACCGACCTGATGGATCCCGAGGCTTCCGGCATGACCGCCGAGGATGCCGCCATGATGCTGGAGATGTACTACCCCGGCCTGGCCGCCATTGAGACCGAGCAGCTGCACGTTTACATTCCCGGCATGTCCTTCAGCGCCTATGAGGTGGTTCTGGCCGAGCTGACCAACACCTCCGATCTGGACGCCTTCAAGGCCATCCTGCAGGCCCGCATCGACGCTCAGGCTGCCGGCGGTGCCTGGTATCCCGAGGCTGTTGAGGGCTGGGTCAACAACGCCCGCATCGTTGTCAACGGCAACTACGTCATGATGGCTGTCGGCGCCGACTGCGACACCTTCGTGGAGCGCTTCAACGCTCAGTTTTAATTGAACAATTCCCCCGTCTTTCTGTAGGGCGGGGGTATTCAGCCTATTTATGTAGGGCCGACTATATGTCGGCCCTATATGTGAAATGGGCTTTTCCCGCCGCGCGATCCTGTAACATTTCATAACGGCGGGACCAAGGCCCCGCCCTATGTTCTGTTTTTGGGCATACTATCTCAAATCACAAACCGAGGTGACTTTATGGTCTTCTCAACGCCATACTTTCTGTTCCTGTATCTGCCCATCGTATTGCTGCTGTACTACATCGTACCGCTGAAATTCCGCAATCTGGTACTGCTCATCGTCAGTCTGGCCTTTTACGGCTGGGGCGAGCCGGTGTATATCCTCATCATGTTCGCCTCCATCATCATCGACTACACCCACGGTATGCTGGTGCAGCACGGCAAAAAGACCGGAAAAATGAGGCTTGCCAAGGGGGCTGTGGCCTCTTCGGTCATTCTCAATCTGGGTCTGCTGTTCTTCTTCAAGTACTGGGACTTCATCGCCGGCAATCTGGCCGCCATCGGTCTGGACTTCATGCCCCAGCTGGGCATTGAGCTGCCCATCGGCATCTCCTTCTACACCTTCCAGACCATGAGCTACACCATTGATGTCTACCGCGGTGATGCTCGTGTCCAGAAGAATATCATCACCTTCGGCTCCTTCGTCACCCTGTTCCCCCAGCTGATCGCCGGCCCCATCCTGCAGTACAAGGATTTGGACGAGCAGCTGGAACAGCGCGACCACACCGCCGATCGGTTCGCCTCGGGCGTACAGCGTTTTGTCATCGGCTGCGCCAAGAAGGTTCTGCTTGCCAACGCCATCGGTCAGCTGTGGGATGTCTATCTGGCCACCCCCACTGCCCAGCTGACCACTCTGGGCGCATGGCTGGGTATTCTGGCCTTCTCCTTCCAGCTGTACTTCGACTTCTCGGGCTACTCCGACATGGCCATCGGCATCGGCCGTATGCTGGGCTTCGAGTTTCTGGACAACTTCAACTACCCCTACCTGTCCCGCTCGGCCACCGAGTTCTGGCGCCGCTGGCACATCTCGCTGGGCAGCTGGTTCCGCGAGTATATGTATATCCCTCTGGGCGGCAACCGCGTCAGCAAACCCCGCCTGATTTTCAACCTGCTCATCGTCTGGGCAGCCACCGGCATCTGGCACGGTGCCAGTTGGAACTTCCTGTTCTGGGGTCTGTTCTACTTCGTGCTGCTGGTCTTTGAAAAGTTCTGGTTTGCCGACGTGCTGAAAAAGCTCCCCCGCTGGGTGGGCCATGTGTACGGGTTGCTGCTGATCATGGTGGGCTGGACCATCTTCGCCGTGGAGGACATGACCCAGCTGGGCGGCTACCTGAAAGCCATGTTCGGCTT
>JAZOBG010000141.1:0-8175 GCA_045595865.1 Oscillospiraceae bacterium | reverse complement strand
TACCGACGGTCTGGCTGCCGGCCGCCCCGATCTGGGCTTTACGAGCTTCAAGTGGAACCAGACAAAGCTGTTCTACCTGTTCCTGGTTATTTTCGTGATCTGCTTCGTCCTGCTGAAGCTGTTCATGAGTTCCTCTTACGGCCGCAGCGTTGTCGGTGTCCGTGAGAACGAGGGCCGTATGAAGGCTCTGGGTTACAACACCTGGGCCACCAAGTACATGGGCTGTATTGTTGCAGCTGTTTTCGCCGGTGTTGCCGGTATCATGTACGCATATGCCTACATGATCATGGTTCCCTCCAACCTGGATCTGACCACCTCCGCAAAGCCCATGCTGATGGTCATTATGGGCGGCGGCGGCACCCTGTGGGGCCCCGCGATCGGCGCATTTATCATCACCATCTTCGAGACCTACGCCGGCATTTGGATGCCCGACCGCTGGCCTATGCTGCTGGGTCTGCTGTACGTGGTTTGCGTGCTGTTCCTGCGCGGCGGTATTTCTCCCTATCTGGTCCGCCTGTACAACTGGGTCGGCTACAAGCTGTTCCCCGAGGGCAAGGGTGCCATGAAGGTCAGCGCTGCTGGTGAAACCGCTGGAAAGGAGGCAGAATAATGAGCTTGCTGCAAGTTAAAGATCTGAATAAGGCCTTTGGCGGTCTGAAAGTTCTGCAGGGCGTCAATTTCGAAGTTTACGAAGGCGAAAAGCTGGCTCTGATCGGCCCCAACGGTGCCGGTAAGTCCACCCTGATCAACGCCATCGGCGGCCAGGGTCCTGCTACCTCCGGTCAGGTCATGTTTGACGGTCACGACGTCACCTATATGTCCCCCAACCAGCATCTGCACAAGGGCATGGCCCGTTCTTTCCAGGGCAACAACCTGTTCTGGAAGATGTCCATTCTGGACAACGTTCTGTTGGCTCTGCACGGCGGTGAAAAGAATCACTTCCAGATGTTCAGGCGCCTGGATACCCGCAAGGAGTTCCTGGACAAGGCTGAGCATCTGCTGAAGACCATCGACATGTGGGATAAGCGCCATCTGGTGCCCACCCTGCTGTCCTACGGCGAGCAGCGTCTGCTGGAAATGATGCTGGCCTTCACCTGCGAGCCCAAGATGGTTCTGCTGGATGAGCCCTCCGCCGGTCTGCCCACCGTGGAAGCCGGCAACTTCGCTGAGAAGCTGCGCAAGATCAGCGAAAACACCACTCTGCTGTTCTGTGCCCACGACCTGGAGCTGGTCTTCACTCTGGCTGACCGCATCATGGTCCTGTACTTCGGCCAGATCCTGAAGATCGGCAAGCCCGAGGAGATCCGTAATGACCCGCAGGTCAAGGAGGTCTATCTGGGCACCGAAGACTGATTAGGAAAGGGAGGAACAGAACATGTTAAAAGTTGAAGGCATCAATACCTACTATGGCGACAGCCACATTCTGTTTGATCTTTCCATGGAAGTCCCCGAAGGCAAGATCATCTCCATGCTGGGTCGTAACGGCATGGGTAAGACCACCATCTGCCGTTCCATCATGGGCCTGACTCCTCCCGTCAGCGGCTCCATCACCTTCAAGGGCCAGGAAATCAGCAAGATGGATACCCACAAGATCTCCAAGGCCGGTATCGCTTACGTGCCTCAGGGCCGCGGCATCTTTGCCTCTCTGTCTGTCAAGGAAAACCTGACCGTAGGTGCCCGCGGCCAGGATAAGCCCAACGCATGGACTCTGGAGCGTGTGTACGACTTCTTCCCCATTCTGGAGAAGCGTGCCAACATGCCCGGTAACCTGCTGTCCGGCGGCGAGCAGCAGATGCTGGCAGTCGGCCGTGCACTGATGACCAACCCCGACCTGCTGATCATGGACGAGCCCTCCGAAGGTCTGGCTCCTCTGATCATCAAGCAGATCGGTGAAGTTATCACCCGTCTGAAGGGTCAGCTGACCGTGTTCCTGGTCGAGCAGAACTTCAACATGGCTCTGTCCGTGGCTGACGATGTTTACATTGTTTCCCGCGGCCAGGTGGTCTATCAGGGTAAGCCTGAGGATCTGCGCCACGACGAAGAGACCAAGGCCAAGTGGCTGGCAGTGTAATTTACAATTACATCAATGCTTTTGTACCCTCCCGACAAATTGTCGGGAGGGTGCTTTTTTACCACTGAATCCCCTGAGTGGAGAGACTTTGCCGTGAACCGGCAGAGTTTGCAAATCCACGCAGGATAGGGAAGAGGGGGCTGAAGCTTTGCTTTTGTACAAGTTGTGGATTTTTTGCGACATAAAATGTGCATAATGCTGAAAACAAAGTGAGAAATCAAGAGGCGATTTGCCAAAACGCTCAAAAACTACTTGCATATATTGAGCAAAAGGCTTATAATCGCTGTATCATAGCCGGAAGGGGAAACCGGCAGTTCCGTCTGCCTGTCAAGAGGATGCGGGTGCAGCGGAACGACCCATGGCGGGATGCTGAAGAAAGCACCCGTCAATGGGCTAAGAAAGGAGAAAATGATATGAAGAAAACCATGAAGCGTACCCTGGCCATCGTACTGGCTCTTGCACTGTCCTTTGCTCTGGTTGCCTGCGGCCCCAAGGACACGGGAAGTGACGATGAATTTGTTTCCTATAACCTGGGCTATAACACCTGGGGCGCTGGAACCGCTACCTTTGACTTTATGGCTGCCGTCATTGATCAGGCTGTTGCCGCTTCCGGCTCCACTGCAAACCGCGCCAACGACGAGCATCAGGCCGACAAGGAACTGGCTAACATCCAGAACTTTGTCAACGCTGGTGTGGACGGCATCGTGATGCAGACCGCTGCCGACCCTGTTCTGCCCGAGGCTGCTGCCGACTGCAAGGAAGCCAAGATCCCCTTCGTTATGTCCACCTTCACCGGCACCGATGAAGTCCGTGCCGACCTGTCTGCCAACAACGAGTACTATCTGGGTTCGGTCAACGCCACCATGGAAGCTGAAGGCTATCTGATGGGCAAGGCCGCTGCTGAAGACGGCCACAAGACCGCTGTCCTGCTGGGCGGCAACGTGGGCGACATCCACTTTGAGCAGCGCATTGAAGGTTTCACTAAGGCATTCTGCGAAGAGGGCGGCGGCACCATCATCAGCGAAGCCCGCTGTGCCAACCCCGGTGAAGGACAGGAGAAGGCCAACGCCATGCTGAGCGCTTATCCCGACGCTGACTGTCTGTTCGCCATGGTCGGCGACTACGTTCCCGGCGCCGTCAACGCCATGGAGACTCTGGGCATCACCGATATGCCTATCTATTGTTCCAACGCCAACACCGATGCCATCCCCTACATCCGTGACGGCAAGATCGCCGCAGCCACCACCGGCAACGACCTGGTGGGCGCTGTTGCTACCGCACTGCTGATCAACTACCTGGACGGCCACAAGATCGTGGACGAGAACGGCAAGGTTCCCGAGTTCAAGAGCGTCGGTTTCGTGGTCGATCTGGACAACGTCGACAAGTACGAGGAGATCTTCCTGACCAAGGGCGTTCCCTTCCCCGATGAAGTTCTGCAGAGCCTGATGTATCGCTATAATCCCGATGTCACCTATGCTGACTTCAAGGATTTTGTCGACAACAAGCTGACTCTGGACGCCATCGTTGAGATGTGGGGCTAAGCTGTAATAATTCACAACGAACAACAAACAAATCCTGGGGGCCGCCGGAAACGGCGGCCCCTGAATAATATCAATGTTTCTGTTCTGCGGAAACCGGCTTGCCGCCTGAGTGCAAGCGGTGAGTTCTTTTTTATGAAATGCGGGTCCCTTTGTCACGGCCTGCTATAATGATTATCAAATTTCGAAGTGTTAAAAAACGCTTCGAAAAGCCGATAAAATCGGCTTTTATCAATTCAAATAATTTATGATTTGAATTGGCTTGATATTTATTGCAATGATTAATATCAAATTTTCTTTGAAAATTTGCAGCCAAATCGTAGATTTGGTGTCGAAATAGTGGCTGTTTGCACTATTTCGACTTTCCTTAACCATTATCACGCAAGGAGTGTGATACTTTTGCAAACTTTAACTGCCAAGAAAGCGGATAAAGCCCCCAATTCCCTCAAGGCATTGGTCATCCTGATCGTGGCCATGGTTCTTTTGGGCCTTGTGGTCAACCTGTTTACCGACGGACGCTTTTTCACCCTGAAGAACATGGAGTTGATCATCTCCAACTCCATCTATCCCACCTTTATCGCATGGGCGCTGTGCTTCCTGTTTGCCTGCGGATATACCGATATGTCCATGGGCGGCGTTTTGGTCGTGGGTTCCTTTGCGGCCTGCGCACTGGGCAACGCCATGGGATATCCCGGCGTGGTCATTGGCGGCCTGTTGGCCGGCACGCTGATGATCTTTATTAACTTTGGAATTTTTGCCGCCACAAAGATCCCCTCCTGGATCGCCAGCATCAGCCTGGCGCTGGTCTACGAGGCGATCACCATCCTGCTGCGCACCTCTAAACTGACCAAGAAGTTTGTGGATGTGGAGCTCAGCCGTGATTATCGCGCTCTGGGTCAGTGGCCGTTGAACTTTGTGGTGCTGCTTATCGGTTTTGTTTTGGTTTATTTCATTTATAACCGAACTACCATCGGTCTGAATGTGCGCGCGCTGGGCGGCAACAACAATGTGGCCCGGGCCATGGGCATTAACATCGCCAAAACGATTTTGGGCGTTGGTCTGATTTGCGGTGTGCTGATGGGCATTGCGTGTATCGTGCAGCAAAGCTATAACGGAAAAACCTTTGCCACTTCCGGCCTGACCAGCATTCAGATGATTTTCAAGCCGCTGGCTATCGCTCTGTTGGCACAGATTTTGCAGAAGTGGATCAATATCATCATCGTGGTACCCTTCTGCTCGGTGATCATTTACGCTATCTTTAACATTATGACCTTCTTTGGCATTCCTTCCGGCACTCTGCAGGACGTTTGTCTGGGCGCCTTTGTTATCATTTTCGGTATCATTGGACAGAAGGGCGTAAAGGAGGTTGTGAAATGAGCCAGACTGTGCTTGAAATCAAGGGCCTGAGCAAGAGCTTCGGTTCCACCCATGCCAACGTGAACATCGACTTTTCTCTGAAGAAGGGCGAGATTCGCGGCCTGATCGGTGAGAACGGCTCAGGCAAGTCGACTCTGATCTCCCAGATCGCCGGCATCTATCCTCCCGATACCGGGGAAATGACGGTTAACGGAAAGGTCTATTCTCCCCGCGGCCCGCTGGACGCCTATGCCAACGGCATCTCCATGGTGCTGCAGGAGTTGGGCGTGGTGGCCACTTTGCCCGTGGGCGTTAACGTCTTTTTGGGCCGTACCGACCAGTTTACCAAAGCCGGTGTGGTCAATCTGAAGGCGATGAACAAGGCGGCTGCCGAGGTTTTTGAAAAGTGGGATCTTCCCATGCCCCCGCTCAATGCAAGTCCTGCAGATATGCTCATCGAGACGCGAAAGATGGTTGAGTTGGCCCGTGCATTGTCGCTGGAACCTGAGATTTTGCTGTTGGATGAAGTCACCCAGTCTTTGTCCCTGAACAATCGCCAGAAGCTGTACGATTTGCTGAAAAAACTCAAGTCTATGGGTCGCTCTATCATTGTCATTACCCACGATGTGGAAGAGATGATCGCCATTACCGATACCATTACCGTTTTGCGTGACGGCGAAGTGGTGGGTGAGGTGGTTTCTGCCGAAACCACGCCCGATGAGGTCAAGAGCATGATGGTTGGCCGTGAGATCAGCGGCGACTATTACCGCGCGGATATGCAGGCCGACTACGATGATGAGATCGTGCTGTCCGTCAAGGATCTGAGCGTGGCCGGTGAGTTGGAAAATATCAATTTTGACCTGCATGCCGGTGAGATCCTGGGCTTTGCCGGCCTGTCCGATTCGGGCATTCACTCGGTGGGCAAGGCGGTTTACGGTCTGTCCAAGCTGAGAAGTGGCAGTGTCCATCTGGCCTATAAAAATATAGACATTACCAACCCGCAGCAGGCTTTGGCCAACAATATGGGTTATGTTCCCAAGGATCGTGACAATGAGGCCATGATGATCGAGGACACCATTCGCGAGAACTTTGCCCTGCCCTCCATGAATGAGATGACCGGCGTTCTGGGCTGTGTTGCGCCCGGAAAGATGAACGAGCTGGCGGAGAGAATGGTCAAGCAGATGACCGTGAAGTGTACCGGTATCAACCAACGCTGCAGCGCCCTGTCCGGCGGCAACAAACAGAAAATCAACCTGGGCCGCTGGCTGGCCAAGGATCTGAAAGTTCTGATTCTGGACTGCCCTACCCGCGGTGTTGACGTCGGCGTCAAAGCATACATCTATGCCCTGATGAAGGAAGCGAAGAAGAACAAGATCGCTACCATTCTCATTTCCGATGAACTGACCGAAGTCATCGGCATGGCTGACCGTCTGATCGTTATGAAGGACGGAAAAATGACCCGCACCATCCGCCGCGACGGTGAATTTACCGAACAGGCCGTGATCGAGGTGATGATCTGATGAAATTGAAAAATATGCTGAGGAAACTGCGCTTTCAGGATGTGGTTCCTTTTGTGGCCTTTTTTGCCATCTTCCTGTTCTTTTCGCTGAACAGCTATAATCCTCGTTCCGGTATCTTTACCATGCTGACCCTGCGCAATCTGACCACCATCGTGGAGCAGACCATCATTACATTGGTCGTTGCCTCGGGTACCATGTTTGTGGTGGCACAGGGTTCCACCGACCTGTCGGTGGGTGTTAATCTGGCACTGGCCGGTGTCATCGGTTCGTACATTTCCCACACAGTGAATATTCCCTGGCTGATCTTCCCCATTACTCTGATCGTGGGTCTGGCGCTGGGTGTGTTCAACGGTCTGATCGTCAGCAAGTTCAAGGTGTCTTCTTTTATGCTGACCCTGGCCATGCTGATCGGTGTGCGCGGTCTGGTCAACTATCTGCAGACCTTTACCGATGTGCAGGCGCTGCACCCTTCGCTGGGTTTTCTGCAGAATAACGCTGTGAAGATTCCGCTGTTTCTGATCATTCTGGCCGTAATGTGGTATGTGTTTGAGTATACCAAAGTGGGCCGTTACAGCCGCGCCATCGGTGAAAACGAGACCACTGCCCGTTTCGTGGGTATTCCTGTGGATAAGATGAAGGTCGTGGCCTTCGCTCTGTCCGGACTGATGGCCGCCGTGGGTGCCATTTTCTACATCGCCACGGTGGGTTCCACCAGCAACCAGATGGGTTCCTTCCTTGAAATTCGTGTGGTCATGGCCATCTATCTGGGCGGCGTGCTGGTCACCGGCGGCTCCTCTGCCAAGTTTTACAAGCTGCTGCTGGGTTCCTTTTCCATCCAGATCATTGTGACCGGACTGGCGCTGATGGGCAAGTCGGACGCCCACTACTCCCAGTCGGTGCAGGGCGTTCTGCTGCTGCTCATTCTGTTCCTGAGCGCCATGGCTGCCCGCAAGAAGGATAAAGTCAAGGAAGTTCCTGCGGAAACCGTCGAAGAGAAAAAAGAGACCGTAAAATAGTTGTGTGTTGAGAACGGGCTGCCTGCGGGCAGCCCGTTTCCAGCAAGGCCGAAAATGATGGAAACGCTGCAATTCAAGGTAAAAGCGGACAAAAACCGGTTGACAAAAGACGGAAAAAAATTTATAATATAAGCGCAGCGTGTAGCGTCTTCGGCATAAGTCCGGCTGATTGCTTTCGCTGCATTTTTTGTATTGTTATTAATTTTTTTAAGGAGGCAAAATATTATGGCTCATGTTGGTATTCCCGAGCAAGCATGGGAGTTCCTGTCTGACATGGTTGACAACTGCGTCGGCCGCGCTGTTAAGGGCGACAAGAAGGAAGTCCTGATCCTGGTCCACAAGGACGGTCTGTATGGTGGCGACAACCTGATCGACGAAGAGGCTGTCGACTGGGTTTCCACCGCTTTCACTACCCGCGGCCATCGCTGCTCCATCCTGTGGGTTGACGATCCCCAGCTGAAGCATCAGTGGCGTTATCCCCCCGTTGTCAAGAAGGCAATCGAGGGCGCCGACATCATCGTGAACACTCCCTGGCAGATGCCCGTTGAGGAGATCGCTGACTTCCGTGGCCACATCGAGTGCGCTCACCTGGACGATCCCGCTCGTCAGACCGAGCAGGCCAAGAAGGACTTCCCCCAGCGCCCCGACAAGCAGCCCAAGGGTCTGGACTACGA
>JAZOBG010000140.1:0-5489 GCA_045595865.1 Oscillospiraceae bacterium | reverse complement strand
CAGGCCGGGGCCGCCATAGTAATCCAGATCAATGTGAGAGTTGTTGGCACAGAGGTTGCTGACATCACGGTACAGGCCGCCGTAGAAGGTGAAGTCAGCCATCTGGGGATAGACCGTCTCGTTGGCGGAGTTATCCACGGCGACCACAATCAGGTTGGTCATCTCCAGAGCGTCGGTCATGTTGACGCGCCAGGTGGAGTAGCCGCCGTCGTGGTGAGCCAGCTTCTTGCCGTTGACATAGACGTCGGCGGAGGAGTTGGCGCCCTGCAGCTCCAGATAATACTGGTCGGCCGTGGGCAGGTCAGCCTTGTTCAGGGTCTTGGCATAGTAAGCGGTGCCGCGGAAATAGTCGTTGTCGCCGTCCTGGCCGTCAATGGCGTTCCAGGAATGGGGCAGATTGACAAAGTTCCACTTGGGGTCGATAGCGGTGGGGAGAGCGGTGGCTTCCTTGGAGAAGGCCCACTTGGCGTTGAAATTCACAACAGTTCTCAATGGAATTACCTCCTTGATTTTTACAAAAGCGGCAGGCAGGTGATCCTGCCTGCCGCTTTAATCTTATCGGATAATTATGAACAAATCAAGATTACTCGGCGGAAACGTTGTGGCGAGCATTCAGCTCTTCGTTCATTTGAGCCAAAGTCTTCTTGTCCAGGTTGTAGATAAACTTGATGGCAATAAACATGACGATACCGCTGAAGCAATACAGACCGGCAACCAACCAGCACATATTGTATGCGGTCGAAGCGCTCTGACCGCCGGTGCCCAGAGCAGAAATATAACCGAGGCCACCCATGATTGCCAGAACAATGGAGGGACCAACGCCTTGGGCCAGCTTGCGGAAGAAGGAGTGCAGGGAGTAGACGGTACCTTCCTCGCGCTTGCCGGTCTTCCACTCGTTGTAATCGATGGCGTCAGCCATGAAGGCCCAGGACACGCAGGTGTAAATGCCCATGCCGAGACCGAAGATGATGAGTGCTGCCATGAAAGCGAGCAAAGCAAGACCCTTGTTGCTGATCATGGGGAACACGAACATCAGAATGCCGCCAATCATGGAAACGAGTGCACCGGCAGCGGCAGATTCCTGCTTGCCGAACTTGTTGACAATTTTCTTGATGAAGCCCATGAACAGGAACATGGGCAGGAAACCGACCATCATAACAATGCCGGACAGGGAGGCCTGACCAAAATAGGTGGCAAACATAATGGTGGTAGCGGTAGTAGCGGAGTTCATGCCGAGGAACATTGCCATTGCAGCGACGGTGGCGCCGACTGCGGGACGGTTCTTGATAAAGTTGCCAAAGGCCTTAACAATATTGAACTTCTCGCCGCCTTCGCTGGTCTTGACGGTGTTCTCGTTCACACGGATGGTGATCTTATTGATCATGAACAGGAAGGCAATGAAGCCCAGAACGCCCATGAGCAAAGCGGCGATAAACACGCGATTGCCCAGCAGGGTTTCGACCTGAACGCCGGTTTCGGGGTTGATGACGGGGTTGCCGCTGGCATCAACTTCCTTGTGCCAAATCAGAATGGGGAGGATCATGGAGGGCAGGATGTTACCAACCATGGAGCCGATGGAACGCCAAGTGGACAGCTGAGCACGCTCGCCGGCATCCTCAGTCACCAGAGACAGCATGGAGCCGTAAGGAACATTAGCCATGGTGTAGGCAGCATCCCAAATCACATAGCCGACGATGAAGAGGATGGCCTTCACGACGGTAGAGGCATTGGGGAAGGGCAGGAAGACTGCGGCACCGCCGATGATCAGGGCGATTGCGCCAATCAGGATGTAGGTCTTGAACTTGCCTCTCTTATACTGTCTGGTATCGGCATCGATCATTGCGCCGATGATGGGGTCATTGATAGCGTCCCAGATCTGCACCAGCAGAAGCAGGGTGGACAGCAGACCGGTTTCCAGCGTCATGAAAACGAGCCAGAAGGTCTGAACGGTGCTCTTGAGAGAGAAGCTCATGTTGCAGCCAAAGTCACCGGCGGCATAAGCAACCTTATCGAGCATGCCGAACTTGCGGTAGCCTTTTGCGTCCAATTGGACAGGTTTTTTTGCCATTTTACAATTCCCTCTTTCCAAAAATTTACTCGAGAAAGCATTATAAAACCACATTAACGCTTTTCGGGTCTATTCTACCAAGAACTCATACAAATCTGTGAGTAAAATATTTACATATAATAGAAAAATTTTTACTTGCTCTTGTAATTTCGCAATTATTGTACGATAATATTGAAGAAAATGAAACAAAGATTTTTTGGTTTGAAAGATAATTTTAACCATTGGCGGAAAAGGAACTGAATTGGGCGGAGGGGTGGACATGATACTGGATTCGGAGCTGTCTCTATTTCTGGATGTTGTGCGGCAAATGCGGGTTCCGGCCCTGGTCGCGCCGGCCGACCGTGATCTGCTGTTTCAGGCAGATCAGGGCCTGCGCAGGCAGTTGGGAGTGATGGAGGGCGCCTTTGAGGATTGGAACCGCAGACTGCGCGATATTCTGAGAAAAAATGTGGTCTTTCGCGTAACCGATGAGTTTTCCTGCAAATACATCGCCTTCTTTTTGGAAGGAACCAAGCCGGATCCCCAGGCTGTACTGATCGGCCCTTATGTTGTGGATGATATTGACCATGCATGGCTGGAGCGTTTTTGTCAGCGCACCGGAGTACATCGGGATTGGATCCCCATTTTGGAAGCCTATTATCATAAAATCGGCTTTTTGCGGGATGAGTCCATGCTGTTTGCGGCAGTAACGGCCATCGGAAACCGGATCTGGGGTGTGGACCAATATACGACAGAATCGGTGGTGGCCGGAGTTCCGGAAAGCTGGCTTCCGCTGGCGACTATGCCGGAGCCGAGACAAAGTGACGAGGTGCTGGAAAATATTCGCGCGGTCGAAGATCGCTACGGTGCGGAAAACCGCTTGATCGAAGCGGTGGTGCAGGGGCAGAGCCGAAAGGCAGAAATGATGCTCGCTCATACTTCGCAGGGCAGTTTGGAGCAGCGCACCCCGGAAATGATGCGAAACACCAAAAACTATACCGTCATTTTGAATACGCTGCTTCGCAAAGCGGCTGAGCAGGGAGGAGTTCATCCGCTGTATATTGACCGTCTGTCCTCCGAGTTTGCGACGCGAATTGAGAAATTGAAGCGACAGGATGATATTACTGCCTTCTGGCAGGAGATGGCGCACCGCTATTGTCTGTTGGTGAAAAAGCACTCCCTGAAAACATACTCGCCCCTGATTCAAAAGGTTATTTCCCGTGTGGAATTTGATCTGGCCGGTGATTTGAGCCTGAAGGCCAATGCCAAGGCGCTGAATGTCAATGCCAGCTATCTGTCCACCCTGTTCAAAAAAGAACTTGGCACGACTTTGACCGAGTATGTAAACAGAAAACGGATCGAGTATGCCATTTACCTTTTGAATACCACCAAGCTGTCCATTTCCGTGGTTGGTCAGCGCTGCGGCATTCAGGACGACAATTACTTTACGAAAATTTTCAAAAAATATGTCGGAAAAACACCCAAGCATTTCCGACAGGAAAATTCTCTTTTCCCAAAGAAAAAACCGCAGACAGAAAATGACTCCGGGCAGGAAAACCCGGAGCCATGAACGAATTATCGGGGCGCATCCTCTCTGGGAGAATGGCCGAAACGGGCGCGATAGGCCCGGAAAAAGGACGAGTAGTCGGAAAAACCGCAGGCGATGCAGGTGGCACCGGCTGATTCTCCGCGCTGGATCATGGCGCGGGCAGCCAGAAGCCGTTTAATGGTCACATATTCCCAAAGAGGGGAACCGGTGGCCTGCTGAAAAATGCGGCTGATCTGGGAGCGGCTGCGATAGAAATGATCGGCTACTGTCTGCAGAGAGATGGGCTCAAACAGGTGCTCGTTGACATAGGCGACGATCATACTTTGCAGTCCCTGTGCCGGCACATGATGGGCGGTTTCCTCATACACGCCGCATAGAGTGGTCAGAAAGAGCAAAAGCCGTGCCAGCAGATTCAGGCGAATGTCCGGTACACGGTCAAACGTAAAGTCGGCAAATGCCGTGCGCAGATGTCCGTCCGGATCGGCCTCAGCGGGGTAGTAGTTGTGCTGTCCCAGCGGACGGTCCAGAAAGGGTTTCAGCAGACGCTGCTCGGGGTCCAGCGCGGAGAGCAGTGAGGCAGAGAAGTGGATGGCAATGCGTTCGTACGGCTCGGAAGGATCGATGCTGAGCCTGTGTGTTTCAGCCGGACGAAGTATAAGAATATCGTGGGGACGGATCGGGTACTGATTTCCTTCCACCAGATAGGTTCCGCTGCCCGAGATGAAATAATAGATCTCCATCCAGTCGTGGGCGTGCATGGAAAAGTCCTCCGGATCGGGATGCGGGTCTACGGTATGGTGGCTGTATAATTCCGTATCACGGTAAGAAAAAAGGTGGGGCATGGAGCACCTCCTGCCTGTTTTGATACAGCATATCACTATATGCGCACATTTGCAATATTTTTTCATATAATATGCAATTCCATTGTAATTTAAGTTTATATACAATGAAAACAATCACAAATAAACGAAACGGTTAAAAACGGAAAGGAATGTTTGACATGGAACTGAATCTCCGCACCAACTGCCGCTATGCCATCGCTTGCCCCACCAGCATGGGCGTCCGCATCACTCCCGACAACCGTATGGCTGTTCACACCAGCAATCACTTTTACATGCAGGCCACCAGCGCTGAGACCAACGTGCTGAACGTGGCATCCTCTCTGGGCAAGGAGTGCCTTGCCATGACCAAGTTTGTCAAGGGCAGCCCCATTGCTCAGTTTATCAAGAGCGACCTGCGCTCCCGCAACATCAACTATGAGGGTGTTGAAGTGGATCAGGGCGGACCCTGGGGCTATCGCCACCAGTTCAACATTGCCGATTCCGGCTTCGGCCTGCGCGCTCCCCGTGTGTGGAATGACCGCGCCGGCGAGGTGGGCCGTACTCTGTCCATCGACGAGTTCGACGTGGATCGCATCTTCGGTCAGGAAGGCGTGATGATGCTGCACATCTCCGGCCTGATCGCTGCCATGAGCGAGTCCACCACCAAGTTCTGCCTGGAGTGCGCCAAAGCTGCCAAGAAGTACGGTACTCTGGTCAGCTTCGACCTGAACCACCGCGCCACCTTCTGGGAGGGCCGCGAAGAGGAACTGCACGAGGCATTCCATCAGATCGCATCCGTTGCGGACGTTCTGGTGGGCAACGAGGAAGATTTCCAGCTGTGCCTGGGCTTCAAGGGTCCCGAGGCCGGCGGCAAGGACCTGTCCTCCAAGATCGAGTCTTTCAAGGGCATGATCGCCGAAGTCATGGTCAAGTACCCCAACGCCAAGGTTTACGGCACTACCCTGCGTCAGGTCATCAGCGCCAACGCGCATCTGTGGGGCTGCCTGCTCCACGCTGACGGCCAGTGGTGCGTGGTAGGGCCCCGTCCCATCCCCGTCATGGACCGCATCCG
>JAZOBG010000139.1:0-7274 GCA_045595865.1 Oscillospiraceae bacterium | reverse complement strand
GGCGCTCGGCGCGAAGCTCTATCTTCCGCCACGCTCGCTGTGCGGCGACAACGCCGCGATGATCGGCGCGCAGGCCTATTACGAATATCTGGCGGGAAGCGTCGCGGATCAGTCGCTCAATGCTTTTGCGACAATGCCGATCTCCGAACTGCGCTTCTGAAATAAAAAACGGAAGGACGAAACCTCTGTGCCGATAAGACAGTAATCCGAAAAAACGAAATTTTTACGGCATCTGTCTGACAGGGTTGGACGCAAACAACATGAAAGCACGATGTCGAGTCGAAAGACTTTGCATCGTGCTTTTTCCATCTCACCAACTGATACACGGAGGTACTATCATGAACAACAATCTTACTTACACCCGCTGCGGCGATTATGAAATCCCGAACCTGACCTTATCCGAAACAGAAAATAAGCCTTTAGGCAAATACGGCAGGATGCGGAAGAAATATCTGCAGGAGCACAGGCCGGTACTGTGGAACAGCATGATTCTGTCGGAGAAGTTGTATCCGCATCTGAGGGAGATCGACGAAGCGGCGAATGCTCGGCTGGAGAAGCTGATGTCCGAACTGATGAAACAGAACGGCGTGACGGAGAGTTTGAAAGCCAGCGATCCAATGAAATGGACGGGGCTGATGAACAATCTGAAAGCGCAGGCGGAGGAAATTATCTTCAACGAACTGATCTATAACTGACGCGTCGGCGGCGTATGGAATTATCCATGCGCCGCTGTTCTATTTCAAAAGCAGTCACTGATTTGATGACACCTTTACTAAAAAAACAAATTCCAAACAGGTCATTGTGAAATCCGTGAAATACTTCGCTGCAGGACAAAATCATTTCACTGTTCCGTGCTTCTCCGAACAGGGAACGCAGTATACGGAATAGCATGCCTTTTCATGGAACGGCGAAAGGTCATACAATTCCGAAAAGTCCAATATACCCATTTTCGACCAGCACATCATTGAGAGAGTTTCTATCGGCTACAGAGCTGATTCTAAGATAATTCTGAATTTCGGTAGCGGCTTCCAAAAGTCAGCAGCACCGCTACGGCTACGCTAAGTTGTTACGCTGACAACCAGCATTATCCGTATCAAAAAGGCAGGATAGGCGTTAGCTTCGGAAAGAGAGAAACTAATGTGCATACATCAATTCTGCGTGTCAGAACAGGAGCATATGCTCCTATTTTGAAAGGCAAAATCTTTTTGCCATAGGAGAACACACGGATACTGCTTTATCTTTATTCAAGAAACACACGCTCCTAATGCAAAAAAAGTTACAAATGAGTTTGCTCACCCTGATTGTAAATCCAGCTTCGATATGGTAAAATTATTATGTAAGATTATGTCCATTTTTGCGAGGAACTTTTTTACAAAGGGATATCCCTTTGTTGGTTATGAAATAACCAACAAAAAACCTTGGCTACGCATCATGCGGAAGGGAGGCACGGCTCATGATTAACATTGCAATTTGCGATGACGAGTTGTTATGGCTTGAAAGTACAGAGCAATTACTAAGAGAATACAGTGAGAGCACCGGTATCCCGATGAAGATACATACGTTTCTCTCTGCTTACGATCTCATAGAATATGTTGATGACAACGAGGACTTTGACCTGTATATTCTCGATGTGGTCATGCCGGAAAAGACCGGGATCCAAGTCGGAACATGGCTTCGCGAGGCAGATAAGCGGGGCTTGATCATCTACCTTACTACCTCAAAGGATTTCGCTCTGGACGCCTACGCCGTTCAGCCCTTCCACTATCTGATCAAGCCCGTTGAACGCGAAAGTCTTTTTGCGGTACTGGACAAGGCTGCGGCCATATTGACAGAGCGTGTCAACAAGGCAATCTGTGTCAAAAGCAAAGGCGGCTCCTTGCGGATCATGTTTGATGACATTGTGTATGTCGAGTATGTTGACCGTTGCAGCAATTTCCACTTAAAGAGCGGCGACATCGTTACCGCTACGCAGCAGCGCGTCTCTTTTGCCGACAGTATGCAGCCGCTTCTCAGTGATGAGAGATTTTTCCGCTGCGGAGCGAGCTTTGTTCTGAATCTGTATTACATATCGGCTGTTGATAAGGACGCCGTACACTTTCGCCATGTTCCCAACACTTTATATTTGCCCAAAAATGCAAGCAGTGCTCTGACCTCTGCATGGTTTGATTATTGGATGGAGAGAGGAAACAACGTATGAGTGAGATATTAAGACTGACCTCGGCAGCGTGGTCCCTGTTTCATATTTTAATATTGTTCATGTTCTTTTACTCGCCGCGGTTTTCAAGAAAAAAGACTACGATTATTACCTGTGCCACAATGGTGCCGCTTGTGATCGTCAACGCATTGCTGCTGGCACTGTTGGAACGGGCTGTCTACGGAAAGCTGATCTTATTATTGCTGGTCATTCCAAGCTTTGCGTTTTTCTTCTTCCTTGCAAAGCACCGGGATTTTCGTTTCGTGTTTACATTCTGCCTTGTGGATACTATATCCGCAGAGTTGATTATCATTTCCATGCTCCTCAATCAGTACATAACTCCCGAAAGCAACATCGTAATGTTTGCTATCCGCATTTTGGGATTTCCTTTGGTGGAATACTTTGTCGTTAAAAAACTGCGTAAGCCGTATTTTGAAATTCAGAACAGTGTAAAGAAAGGATGGGGCACCTTTTCCCTTGTGTCGGTGATATTCTATGTTCTGATTCTTGTGATGACTGCTTTCCCGACGGTAATAACCGAGCGTCCCAACGATATGCCCATTATGATGATCTTTATGATTTTGATGCCACTGATGTATCTGAATATTTTCCAGATACTCCATCATCAGAACAGGCTGAATACCGTTGAACGTGAGCAGGAATTGTGGCAGATACAGTCCTCGCATATGCAGAAGCAGATCGCGTCCATGGCCGAAGCGGATAAGCGGGTGAGCTGTGAGCGGCATGATATCCGACACCGGCTGCAGATCATCGATGTTATGCTGCAGAAAGGTGAGATAAAAGAAGCGAGAGAATTTATCAGCTCCACCCATGAAACACTGCAGGCTCCGACAGGGCTTGTCTACTGCAAGAATCCGGTTCTGGATGCTGTTTTCAGTTTCTATTTCAAACAGGCACAGGATAAAGACATTCGTATCGAATCCACGCTGTCGATCTCCGAGGAACTTCCTGCAGACCCGTCGGAGCTGTCCATCGTCATAGCCAATGCGCTTGAGAATGCGATCCATGCCTGCGAGAAACTGCCGCAGGAAAAACGCGTGATCTCCTGCCGCTGCATTGAAAAGCCCCAGTTTATGCTGCAGATCAGAAATCCCTTCGATGGCGAGGTCAGGCTCGATGCGGAAGGCTTCCCCGTGACAGATGCCAAAGGCCACGGTATCGGCATCCGTTCCATTCGTTCCTTCTGCGAGAGAAATCATGCACAGGCTGAATTTAAGATCGAGGACAATCTATTTGCCCTGCGTATTCTGATACAGAAATAATTGTTTTTCGGCTCCCGAAAGGGAGCCGATTTTTTGTTCAGAGCCTCAAATTCTCTGTGCAGATAAAAAATATGTGAAAAAAAGGGCGAAATATGTGAATTGCAAAGTTCGGAGAGATTTTCGGAGTATAATTTCTGTAAGGAAAAGTCTGTTTATTATCAAGACTGCGAGAGGAGGATGCGTATGCTCGGACGCGAGATCATTCGCAGGCTGGAGCACAGCGAAGAATTCAGCGAACCGCACACAGGACAAAATGTCTGGCCGCGCCAATGGTGTCCGGCCTTTGCAGAAAGGCGCAGCGCCATACGCTTTGTACCAAAATGCTGGTTTTGCCGATGCGCCTACTTCGGGCTTGAAAACAAAAACGCCCTTGAGGTTGGCATCTGCCGATACCCGGAGGTGCAGACCCGATGAAATATCAGAAACTGAAAAAGGAAGCCTTTCATTCCATGTGCCGACAATGTATCAATGAGCAATATGGTCTGCAGCTGAAAACCCGGGACTGCTATTACCTGCCTTATCAGGAACTGTGCAGCCGTTGCGGGAATATCAAAAACATTGTGGCCGATATTAGCCGCCATAGCCGGTGGCGATTGTTCTTTACCCGGCAAAAAGAAACCGTAAATCATAGTAATCTGCTTTACCATAGGAGGAACACAAAATGAAAAAGCGAATTTTGAGCATAGTTTTGAGTATCGTGATGCTCGTCGGCCTGCTGCCCACCACGGCGCTGGCGGTAGAGGCAAGTGCAACTGAGGCCAGTTGGGTATTTGGTGCTTCCGGTATCACGCCGGATTACACAGACGCCGCTACGGGCACACTGACCGAGGCTTTTACTGCAGCGAATGCTAACGAAGACAACACAACGATATACGTTCAGCTAAATAAGAATGTGATCGCTGAAAACAACCAATATTTCAGCCTTGGGTCCAACAAATCCATGGTACTGGATTTGAATGAGAAGACCATCAGCTCATCCGATAGTATATATTGTATATACACATTAAGTGGAAGTTCCCTGGCTGTGAAGAACGGCACGATTACCGTCAATGAGACCAAAAATACGGGGTATGGTTTTTTCGTCAATGGTGCTCTGACTGTGGAAAACTGTACCATTAATGCCGAGCAGACCAGCAGCAACAGTGTTTACGGCATTAACGGCAGAAAAGGCAGCTCTCTGACCGTGAAGAACAGCAGCATTACTGCCCGGAATACCGAAAACTCCGGTTCTGTCTATGGTATTTATGCCGATCAAGGCACACTGACTGTGGAAAACTGTAACATTAGTGCAGAAAGTTCCAACCGCAACGCCTACGGCATTAGCACTTCCTATACTAATGCAAGTATTTCGGAAGGTACCATTTCGGCTCAGACAAACTCGTCGTCTTATAGGGCTTATGGTGTTTATTCTTCTTATGGCAGTGTGACATTGAGCGGAACTCCTGGCATTTCGGCTACTACTGCGGATTTCTATTATCCCTCAACGAGCAACTATAAAGTGGTCTTCACAGGTACCATGAGTGCGCCTTCTGAGCCGTACAGTTTTATTGGACGCAGCGGCTATGGGTTCACCGCAGGTGCTAATCTCTGTAATATTAATGCTAATAATTTCAGCAGCTATTTTAAAGCGGCAGACCCTGCCGAAGAGGTCATATATGATAACGGTGAGCTGAAGCTGGTCAGCAAGCCTTACGTAAGTTTTTATACCGGCGACGGAACCGACATTGACCGAATTTATCTGTCCTATGGCACCGGCGGCATAGCCACACGGCCTGCTGATCCCACTTGGGAAGGCTATACCTTTGCCGGATGGTATACGGATGGCACGTATGCCACCGAGTTTGATTTCGACCAGACCATAACGCAGAACACCAGAGTTTACGCCAAGTGGACTTTTGCCGCAACGGGAGCGGAGGTTGAAGACTCCGAGACACTGAACGGAACCTACGGCTCCACTCTGGATGAATTGATTGAGGCTACTCTTTCCAAACTGTCAATCACGGTGACCGGTGAAAATGGCGCATCTCTTGGCGGCTTTTCTACAAGCAATTGGACGGTAAAAGAAGGACAGGAACTTGCTGCGGCTCAGCTGGGAGATACCGTTACCTTTGTCGGCACGCTCACGGCGCCCACCGCCACCAACTATGATGACACCTATGATTTTTGGTACGGTCGTCTGCCCCAGTGGGAAGGTGAACTGAGCATAGAAGTGTCGCTGGTTCTGAATTATAACGTTAAGTTTAGTAATTATAACTACACCACCAACAGTGACGGCATTATGGCATATACCATCAAAACGAAAACCTTTGATATCATCGGTTATTTCGACCGTAATTGGCGGAGCACTACTTATGGAAACGGAGGTTACGAAACCTATTTGAAGGTCGGAGATACCGTGGAGCAGATGAATACGGTGACCTCCGCCGGTGGTGGCGATGCGAAACTTGGATTGAATGTAGCCATTGACTTTGCTTTCCTCAACAATGGACAGACTTTGCAGATCAAATACACCGTGAACAACACGACAGAGGAAGATGTCACCTTTTCTATGGGCAGCGGTGCTGATGTGAAGATCGGTTCTGACGATGATGCACTGATCACACCTTTTGATGACGGCAGCGGTTACAAGATGGTTTCGGATAACTACAATGATCAGGGTGCGGAAGGCGACTACGCCCAGTTCAACTTCTTTGGCAAGGGCTATGCTGGTGTCACCGACGTCACTGATTTCTGGTATGGCGGATGGAGCTCCGGCGATGCGACAAATGGCTGTTATTGGACCGGCAATAAAAACGTAGCCGCGTTCTATGGCGTTGCACAAAGCGAATCTTTGAATGATGACTCTGCTGCCTCCTGGCACTGGGATGACAGCATCGGAGCTAGAGAGACAAAAACCTACTCTGTCCTCATCGGTATTGGCGGTGCAGGCAGCGAAAATGCCGCCCAAGGCGGTGGTCTGACCGAGCCCACCGGCAGTGTGACGATTGAAGTGAGCGAGGAGTTGACAAACAGCAACCAGCTCGTTGTGAAGCTTGGCAATATTACGCTGATCGAGGACACAGACTATACCGTTGATCTGTCTGTCCCCGACAAGCCGGTTATCACCTTCAACGAAGCTGCCGGCCTGAACGTCAGCAGCGGCGACCTCACCGTGACAGTTACTTTTGCGGATCAGGGTACCGAAGACGTGATCATCACCAACAGCATCCCCGGCACTGGCAATATCTCAACCGAAGAGGGCGTGCTGGGCGGCGTCACGGCAGAAGGTCTTGATGAACTGGCAAAGGAACAGAATCAGGACATTGTCCTCACTGTTAAGGAAGAAGAGAAAAACACCGAAGATGTCGAACATAATGCCATAGATACGGCGGCTGGGGATAAGACAGTTGAGTTCCTCGACATTACATTGAAGGATAAGAACTCCGGTGCTCTGATTACCGGCGTACTGTCCAAGGTGGTTGAAATTGCTGTTCCATTTGATGATGATGGCAAATCCAACGTTACCGTCTACCGCTATCACGACTCCGCGGTGAATACGTTCACGATGCTTGACTCAAAACCAGCAGATGCAGAAATCCGCACCGATGGTACGTTCTTCGTTGACGGCGAGAACAATAAAGTGTATATCTACACGAATCAGTTCTCCACCTATGCAATCGGATATACAATGCTCTCAACCACCTGCACCGTGACTTTCGACATGAACGGCCACGGAACGGCAATCGACCCGGCAACGGTCAACAGCGGCGAGAAGGTGACGAAGCCCGCCGATCCCACCGCCACCGGCTATACCTTTG
>JAZOBG010000138.1:0-6355 GCA_045595865.1 Oscillospiraceae bacterium | reverse complement strand
GTCCATGGCAAAGGCAATTCCGATATTTTGTGTGACGTAATGAATGCGGGTTTCGGTATCGTTAATTTCCATGCCATTGCGCAGGTGGACTCCCATCTGGCGGAACCGCTGCAGAACAAGGCGGCGCACACCGGAGCGGTTTGAGGTGAAAATCAGGGTTTCGTTGGCAAGGTCGGCCAGAGAGACCGATTCGCGCTGCGCCAACGGATGACGGGGACTCAAAGTCACGACAACGCGCTCGTCATGCAGGGGTGTAACGCTCATGCCGGAAAGGTCATCGTTTTCCCAGTCCACACCGAACAGGGCAAGGTCAATGCGGCCGTTACGCAGCATTTCCACCAGATCCAATTCCCAGGCACTGGTCAGGTTGACGTCGATGTCGGGGTGGGTTTGCATGAAACGGACGACAGCCTCTGCTGCGGCAGGACGATAGACGACCGACATACCCAGATTGATGGTGTGATTCATGGCGGCACGGGTGGCTTCCACCTGTGCGTGCAGGGCATCGTACTCGGCCAGAACCTTTTTTGCCTGAGCTAAGAAGCGGGTACCTTCCTCGGTGATTTGTACGTATTTTGTGGTGCGCTGAAACAGGGGATAGCCGATCTCTTTTTCCAGCTTGGCAATCTGCTGGGACAGGCTGGATTGGGATACAAACAAAGCCTCCGCAGCCCGGGAGAAACTTCGCATCCGGGCCAAGGTAACGACATAGCGCAGGGGAGTGATGTCCACAGGCAAGCACCTCGCATGATTTATTACTATTTCTAATAAGACGATTATAGATAAATATTTAACATATGTCAATATTCTATGTATAATACATCTGAAAATGCAAAACTGACAAAGTATGCACAAAAAGAGACTTGCATTTTTAGAGAAAATGACGAGAAAAGACGAAAAAAGGAGGTCAACCGTCTTGCGCACAATCAATAAGATCATTGACTGGTGCATTCTGGCGTTGGCTGCAATCGCAGGAGCAGTTCTTCTGTTCATGCTTTTGGCGATTTGCTTCTCAACGGTTACCAGAAAACTGTTCAACATGCCCTTCGCCTTCCTGATTGACTACGCATCTTACTCCCTGCTGTACATCGCCTTCCTGGGCGCCCCCTGGCTGCTGGGTAAGCGCGGTCACATCAACATTGACTTGGTTACCAATATGATGAAGCCCAAGCTCCAGCGTTACTGGCAGGTGGGTTTGGATATCGTTCTGGCCTTTACTTGTATTGTGGTTGCCGTGATCAGCTTTATTATCACCAAAACCAATTTTGTCAACGGGGTGGTCATTTCCGACTTCCTGAGCACTCCCCAGTGGGTTCTGATGATCTGCGTCCCCATGGGCAGCTTCTTCACTGCGGTTGAGGCCATTCGCCTTGCGATTCGCGGACTGGTTCAGAAACCTGCAGAGGCAGAAGGAAAGGAGGGGCAGGTATAATGGGTAATATGGAATGGTGGTTGGTACTGACCCTTCTGATCGGCCTTTTGCTGGTGATTATGTTTACCGGCATGCCCATCGCGTTTTCCTTTATTATTGCGTCTGGTATTTTCATTTATGCCATGCTGGGCGTCCCCGGATTGAAGCAGTTGGTGCTGGGTATGCGCTCGCAGCTTTGCAACTTCAACTTTACGCCCATCTTGTTCTTCGTCATTATGGGCGAAGTATTCTTCCAATCAGGGATCATATCACGCACCATGGATGCTCTGTCCAAGCTGGTGCGTAAGGTTCCCGGTCGTCTGTCTGTGATCACTCTGCTGGGCGGCGGTATCTTTGCTGCTCTGTCCGGCTCTTCTCTGGGCAACACCGCCATGTTCGGCTCCCTGATGGCTCCCGAAATGGTCCGCCGCGGCTACAACAAGGCTATGGTCACCGGCTCCATTATGGCTTCCGGCGCTCTGGCCATGATCATTCCTCCCAGCAACCAAGCCGTTATGATGGGCGGCATCGCCTCCATCTCGGTCAACAAGATCCTGCTGGGCGCCATCGGCCCCGGTATCCTGATGCTGCTTCTGTATATCGGTTACGTGGTCGTTTCCTGCATCCGCAAGCCTTCTCTGGCCCCCAAGGAACTGGATGAGGTGGAGGAGACCACCCGCGCCGAGCGTGCCAAGTCCATTCTGGTGAATATCGTTCCCCTGTTTTTCATCTTTGCTGTGGTGATCGGTGTCATTTTCTCCGGTTTCGGTACCGCTACCGAGGCTGCTGCGCTGGGCGCTCTGGCTTCTTACATTCTGGCTGCCTGCTACGGTAAGTTCAACTTCAAGCTGCTGATCAAGACGCTGGTCGGTTCCCTGAAGACCTCCACCATGCTGATGCTGATCATTGCCGGTTCCGCCGGCTTCAGCCAGGTGCTGTCCCTGACCGGCGCCAGCCGTCAGGCCGTTCTTGCCATTACGCAGGCAGTCAGCTCTCCCACGCTGGTTTTGTTCGTCATGCTGCTGATCGCTTTCATCATGGGTCTGTTTGTGGAACAGGCTGCCATCATGATGATCTGTCTGCCCCTGTTCATGCCTCTGGTCAGCGCTTACGGTATCAATGAGATCTGGTTCGCCGTGCTCTTCCTGCTTCTGCTGCAGATCGGTCAGTTTACTCCTCCCGTGGGTTTGTCCCTGTTCGTTATGAAGGGTGTCTCTCCCCCGGAGGTCACCATGAACGATATCATCAAGGGTGCCATTCCCTTCCTGATCATCGATATTGTTGCTGTTCTGATCATCATTCTGGTCCCACCCATTGTCACGGCGATTCCCGGTCTGGCCGGTTAAAAACACTTATTTTTTCCGTGTGATCAAAGGGCGCGAAAGCCCGATCAACAATAAATTGGAGGTAAAACAAATGAAAAAGATCATTGCACTGCTCCTGGCTCTGGTCATGGTGTTCGCTCTGGTTGCCTGTGGCGACAGCGGCGCCGACAAGAAGAACGAATCCAAGGCTGAAGTAATCACCATCAAGGTACAAGGTGCCTTCCCCGAAAGCGCTTCCGCTTTCTACTACCTGCCCACCTTCATTGAGTCCGTTTACGAGCGTTCCAACGGCACTCTGAAGATCGAGTGGGGCGCCGGCCCCGAAGCCATTCCCACCGATCAGTTGGCTGAGGCCATGCAGAACGGCGTCGTGGAACTGGTCATCTCTCCCTGCACCTATCTGGTCACCCATGCTCCCATCCTGCGCGGCGTTAAGCTGACCAACGTGGACAAGATGCGCGCCAACGGCGGCACCGATTACCTGAACGAGATTGCCAACAGTGTTCTGAACTGCCAGTGGCTGGCTTACACCAACGTGAACGCTCCCTATACCATGGCTGTTAACAAGGAGATCAAGACTCTGGACGACTTCCAGGGCCTGGTTATCCGTGGAACTGCCGCTCACAAGCCTGTCATCGCCGCTCTGGGCGCAGAAATGACCACCATGGGCTGGGGCGACGTCTACTCCGCTCTGGACCGTAACGTTATCACCGGCTGCGGCGGTACCTACAAGGACTACGTGGACAACAGCCTGGCCGACAAGCTGGGCTATGTCATCGAGCCCGGTTTCTATCAGGACGACACTTCCATGTTCGTGGCCAACCACGTCTGGGAGAAGCTGAACGACGTTCAGAAGCAGGCTCTGCTGGACAGCGCCATGGACTGGGAGAAGGACGCTGCCGAGCACTATCCCGCTCTGGATCAGGAGTATCTGGCCAAGCTGGAAGCTGACGGCGCCAAGATCCTGAAGTTCGAAGGCGAACTGCTGGAAGAGTTCACCAAGCTGGCCTATGACGCTGGTTGGGCCGAAGTTGAAGCTGCCGATCCCGAGGGTGCTGCCAAGCTGCGCGCTTTCGCCGGCAACTGATATTTTACATCACTACCTCTCTTTTCTCTTTTCCATGCCCGATGGAGCCGTGTCCCAGGGATACGGCTCCATCGGGACCCCTTACCCTGCACTGCCAATTTTCAACCGAGGAGGCTGAATTATGCATCCCCAGTATCCCAACCTGTATTCTACCATTCAGATCGGTTCGCTGACCCTGCGCAACCGTGTGATCGCGTCCCCTTCGTCCCAGAATGACATTGAGCCCGACGGTACGCTGGGCAAACACAACATTGCTTATTATGCCCGTAAAGCACAGGGTGGTGCCGCACTGGTCACCGTGGGTGACGGTATCGTGCATCCCACAGGAAAGGACCACCCTGTCCAGGTGCTTTTGTATAATGACGACTGCCTGCCCTCTCTGACCCGCTGTGCAGAAGAAATTCATAAGTACGGCGCGTTTGCGTCTTATGAGCTGTCCCACGGCGGCGTCGTCTGTGACCCCAAGTTCATCAACGGCGAGCGTCCCTACGGCCCCTCCGAGGTTCCCGTGACCATCGGCTTCCAGACCAACAATCCCGTTCACATCATGAGTCAGGAAATGACCGAGGAAATGATGATCGAGATTGCTGATGCCTATGCACAGGCTGCCCTGCGCTGCAAGAAGGCCGGGTTTGACATGGTCATGGTCCACGGAGCCCACGGCTGGTTGTTCAGCCAGTTCTTTTCTCCCTACTACAACAAGCGCACCGACAAATACGGTGGAAGTATCGAGAACCGCTGCCGCTTTGCCATTATGACCCTTAAGCGCATCCGCGAGGTCTGCGGTCCCCGTTTCCCCATTGATTTCCGCATCAACGGCCGGGACGGTGAGCCGGAAGGTGCACTGGAGCTGGAGGAGTCGGTACAGATCGCAAAGCTGCTGGAGCCTTATGTGGACTCGTTCCATGTTTCCGGCAGCTTGCACGGAATTCCTGCGCTTCAGGACTTTATGCAGTCCCCCATCTTTACCCCTCACGGTCATTTGCTGTATCTGGCTGCCGCCATGAAGGAAGCCGGAATCAAGAAGCCCATCTGCACGGTTGGTGGTTTCAACAGCGTGCAGATGATGGAAGATGCTATTGCACAGGGAAAGGCCGACATGGTGGCATTGGGCCGTCAGTCTTTGGCGGATCCCGATCTGGCTAAGAAGGGCAGAATGGGTCGTGCCGAAGAGGTTCGTCCCTGCCAGCGCTGCGCCACCTGCCAGTCCGGCCGCTTTACCCGCGGCACAGCCCGCTGCGCCGTCAACCCCGAAATCGGCCGTGAGTATGAAATGCAGTTTGTTCCTCCCGCACAGGAGCGTCGCAAGGTGATCATTGCCGGCGGTGGCCCCGGCGGAATGCAGGCCGCCATTACCGCAGCCAAGCGCGGTCACGATGTGACCCTGTACGAGAAGTCCGACGTGCTGGGCGGCGCGCTGAACTTTGCCAAGTATGTTCCCTTTAAGAACGATCTTTACAAGCTGATCGGCGCCATGGAGGCCGAACTGAAGCGTCTGCCTGTCCGTATTCTTCTGAATACCGAACTGACGCCCGAACTGGCCGAGATGGAGCATCCGGATGTGATTATCAGCGCAATGGGCGCGGAGGACATCCGTCCGCCCTTCCCCGGTATCGATAACCCCAAGGTCATGATGTCCCGTGAAGCCGAAAGCAGCGACGGTCTGGGCCAGAATATTGTGGTCATCGGCGGCGGTCTGGTGGGTGTGGAAACCGCGCTGAACTTTGCTATGCAGGGAAAGAAGGTCTCCATTGTGGAGATGCTGCCCTCCATTGCAAACGACGCCAACTTCCGCTATGCCCGTACCTATAAGTGGAAGATCGAGGAGTACAAGATCGACGTCTACACCTCCACCAAGTGCAAAGCGATTACCGATGCCGGTGTGGAAGCGGAGGACAAGGATGGCAAAGATATTCTGATCTCTGCAGATAATGTGATCATCTCGGTGGGTATGCGCCCGCTTACCGCGCAGTCCGAGGCTCTGCGTGACTGTGCGCCCATCTTCATTCCCATTGGAAACTGCGTCCGTCCGGGTGTTGTGTGTGATGCCATCCGTGCCGGCTTTGATGCGGCCATGTTCCAAATCTGATTGCAGGAGGTATCTCTTATGCCTGATATTGCGGTTCTGTTCAAAACCTGTGATAAAACGCCCATGGTGATTGAGGAGAAGCATCTGCAGATGCTCCGGGACCACAATCCCGACGGTGCGGTTCGTGTATTTGAAACCGAGGAGCAGCTGCTGGCAGCCGATTTTAATGCCGAAATCCTCATTAGTTGGGGTCAGTATGTTCCCAATACCTATTGCAGCGGAAATGACAAGCTGAAGTGGATCCAGGGTATTTCCGCCGGTATGGAGGGTTTGTTGTCGCTGGACAAGGCAAAAGACGTGAAGGTTACCAAAATGGCCGGTGTTCACGGTGTACCCATGTCGGAAACCACCATGTGCTACATTCTCTATTTCCTGCACGGATTTCCCCAGATCATGGCCAATCAGCGCAAGCATTGTTGGAAGAAACCTGAAAATCCTGCCCC
>JAZOBG010000137.1:0-10477 GCA_045595865.1 Oscillospiraceae bacterium | reverse complement strand
TCTTCCTAAGACCGCTTGGCCTCCGACTTTGCGTCCCTCTCTGAACTCTGTCCGTATGACTTATGATCTGGCTCAGATGCCCGAGTACGAGGATCTGATGACCGTGGTCAGTCCCTACACCGGTGAGCGTGTGAACCGCTTCACCCACATCCATCAGTCCACGGATGACCTGATCAAGAAGGTCAAGATGCAGCGTCTGCTGGGTCAGAAGACTGCCGCCTGCTTCCAGCGCTGCGTGGGTATGGACGCATTCAACGCTGTTTTCTCCACCACCTATGAGACCGACAAGAAGTACGGCACCAACTATCATGAGAACTTCAAGAATTTCATGATCTACTGCCAGGAGAATGACCTGACCGTCGACGGTGCTATGACCGACCCCAAGGGCGATCGTTCCAAGGCTCCCCACCAGCAGGAAGATCCCGATATGTTCCTGCACATTGTGGAGCGCCGCGAAGACGGTATCGTGGTGCGCGGCGCCAAGGCTCACCAGACCGGCGCTCTGAACTCCCACGAGATCATCATCATGCCCACTCAGACCATGCGAGAGGAAGACAAGGACTATGCCGTGTCCTTCGCCGTGCCCATCGACACCAAGGGCATCTTCATGATCATCGGCCGTCAGAGCTGCGATACCCGTAAGCTGGAGAACACCGAGCTGGATGTGGGCAATGCCGAGTTCGGCGGTGTGGAAGCCCTGGTGGTGTTTGACGACGTGTTCGTTCCCAATGACCGTATCTTTATGTGCGGTGAGTACGATTTCTCCGGCATGATGGTGGAGCGTTTTGCCGGTTATCACCGTCAGAGCTACGGCGGCTGTAAGGTCGGCGTGGGCGACGTTCTGATCGGTGCCGCTGCGGTTGCCGCCGATTACAACGGCGCAGCCAAGGCAAGCCACATCAAGGACAAGCTGATCGAGATGACCCACCTGAACGAGACTCTGTACTGCTGCGGCATCGCCTGCTCTGCCGAGGGTCACAAGACCGAGTCGGGCAACTATCTGATCGACATGCTGCTGGCCAACGTGTGCAAGCAGAACGTGACCCGCTTCCCCTATGAGATCGTCCGACTGGCCGAGGACATCGCCGGCGGCATCATGGTCACGGCACCCTCCGAGGCCGATCTGCGCGATCCCAAGCTGGGCCCCATCGTGGACAAGTATCTGCGCGGCGTAGCCAGCGTTTCCACCGAGAACCGTCTGCGCATCCTGCGCCTGATCGAGAATCTGGCTTTGGGCACTGCCGCGGTCGGTTACCGCACCGAGTCCATGCACGGCGCCGGTTCGCCTCAGGCTCAGCGCATCATGATCTCCCGCCAGAGCAACATGGCCATGAAGAAGGAACTGGCCAAGACCATCGCTCATATCGAGGAGCCGCAGCGTTAAGGAAATTTGCCTGTGGCAAATTTTTAGCGCAGGCCCGGTCGGCTATGCCGGACGGGGTATGTCAGGCAGGACACGAATGAAACAGGAAACAATTGATATTTGATAAGGCCGGACTCCCACCCGTCATCCGGCGGCGGGAGTCCGGCCATACTGTATTTGGAGGAAGCCTATGTCTGAATTGACGTTGGAGCAAATCGAACAGGTGCTGGAGGCAAGCGTGCGTCCGGTTCTGGCGCAGCATGACGGGAATATTCAGGTCATCAGTTATGAAGACGGGGTGCTGCGGTTTCGTATGCTGGGGCAATGTGCCAACTGCCCCTCTGTCTCAGTGACGGCGGAAGAACTGGTGGCTCCCCGCGTCAAGGAGGTGCTGCCCGAGGTCAAGGAGGTCATTCTGGACACTTCGGTCAGTGACGAGATCTGGAATATGGCAAAATCCATCCTGAAGGCGCGCCGGGAGCAAAGAGAAACATGCGAATCGGAGTAAAGTATTGCGGCGGGTGCAATCCGCGTTATGACCGCACCGGCTTTGTGGCGCAGTTGAAAGAGGAACTGAGCGGCGAAGGGTTTGAATGGGTCAACGCCGGAACGGCAAGGGAGCCGCTGGATTTTGTGCTGGTGATTTGCGGCTGCACGGCGGCCTGCGCAGAGCACCGCGATTTGACCGGCACACTGGGAAAGCTGGTGGTGGACCCGCGCGTAACCTATGACGCAGTCCGGAAGCAGCTTCAGGCTTTGAAAAATAATAGATAACGGAGGTTTCCGAAAATGGATTGGAAAACCGTTTACGAACAACGCAAAATGACCGCGCAGGAGGCGGTTCAAAAAATCAAGTCCGGTGACCGGGTGGTCATCGGGCATGCAGTGGGTGAGCCCAGCCACGTCATTGAGGCCATGGTCGCCAATGCCGAAGCTTACGAGAATGTAGAGATCGTCCACATGGTCGCCATGGGCAAGTGCGAGTATGCCAAGCCTGAAATGGCTGCCCATTTCCGCCACAACGCCCTGTTTGTGGGCGGCGGCACCCGTGAAGCCGTGGCTTCCGGTCGGGGTGATTTTACCCCCAGTTTCTTCTACCAGATCCCCGGCCTGTTTTCCAAAACTCTGCCCGTGGATGTGGCCCTTGTTTCCGTGACCCCGCCGGACGAGAACGGAATGTGCAGTCTGGGCGTGTCGGTGGACTATACGCAGGAAGCGGTGAAGCAGGCCAAGCTGGTGATTGCTCAGGTCAATGATCAGATGCCCTATACCGGCCCCTACAGCCTGGTGTCTGTGGAAGATATTGATTGTTTTGTGGAATATTCTGCACCGATTATTGAGCTGGCTCCGCCCAAAATCGGTGATGTGGAGCGTGCCATCGGTGAGTACTGCGCATCGCTGGTTGAAGACGGTGATACGCTGCAGCTGGGCATCGGTGCCATTCCCGATGCGGTGCTGCTGTTCCTGAAGGAAAAGAAGGATCTGGGTATCCATTCCGAGATGTTCTCCGACGGTGTGGTGGAGCTGGTCAATGCCGGCGTGATCACCAATAATAAGAAGAGTCTGCATCCCGGCAAATTCGTGGTGGCCTTCCTGATGGGCACCAAGAAACTGTACGACTTCGTGGATCATAACCCTGATGTGGAGCTGCGTCCTGTGGACTACGTGAACCACCCCGTGGTGGTGGCTCAGAACGATCACATCGTTTCCATCAACTCCTGTGTTCAGGTGGATCTGATGGGTCAGGTAGCCTCGGAGTCGGTGGGTCTGAAGCAGATTTCCGGTGTGGGCGGTCAGGTGGATTTTGTCCGCGGCGCAGCCATGAGCAAAAACGGCAAGAGCATTATCGCCATGCCCTCTACCGCTGCAAAGGGGACGGTCAGCAAAATCGTACCCTTCCTGGATGAAGGCGCCGCGGTTACCACCAGCCGCAACGACGTGGATTATATCGTTACCGAATTCGGTATTGCACACCTGAAGGGGCATACCCTGAAGGAGCGCGCCCGTGCGCTGATTGAAATTGCGCATCCCGATTTCCGTGCGGAACTGATTCGGGTTTACGAGCAGCGTTTTCAGTGCAGCTATTAAGATTTGCAGGAAGGCGGGGAACTCTCCCCGCTTTCTTGTTATCGGAGGGAAAAAAGTTGCAAAGAAGCAATATGAACATTCCCCTGACCGGGGAATTGCCGCTGCCCGGGGAGATCTCCTGCCCTTATGAGCAGGAGTACCGCTATGATGTGGTGGTTTGCGGCTGTGGCTTTGCAGGACTGAATGCAGCAGTATCTGCGAAGGAAAAGGGAGAAACCGTCCTTGTGATCGACAAGGGTCGCCCCGGCTATTCCGGATTGGCTCCCTGGGCGGGCACCTTCCGCTGGTTTGATCCGGAGCGCGACGATGCGGATGCTTACCGTAAGGCAATTATGCTGGGCGGAGACTATATCAGCAACCTGAACTGGTTTGATACATGGCTCCGGGAATCCGGGGGAATGTATGAACGGCTGCGGGATTGGGGGATTTTGGACCAGTTCCCCAAGGCGTCGGAGTCAGGACATTTCGAAAACGAGGACTACGCCGGCTACCGTGCAGCCTTTGACAAATTTGACCGCCATAAAAAATGGATCAAGGTACTTGAGCGGTATGAGATCCCCTTCCTGCAGCACACCATGGTGACCGATGTGATCGTGGATGAAGGCAAGGTCAAGGGCGTCATGGGGTTCCATGTGCCCAGCGGACAGGTCATTTCGGTTCACGCAAAAGCCGTCGTTCTGGCGACCGGCGGCGGATGCATTCGTCCTGCCGGATATCCGGTGGGCGGAAATACCTTCGACGGCGAGTATATTGCCTACCAGCTTGGCCTTCCCATTTCCGGAAAAGAATTTGAAGATTTTCATGCCACCTGTTCGATTGCTCCCGGCAATGCGTTGGTGGATAACAGTTGGTCTTACCTGGAAAATATCTGGCTCTGCGGCGGAGACATCAATCGGGAAAACGCGGAAAATTATGCCGCGTCCAAAGGTAAAATCATGGTCATGCGGCGTGTGCATGACTCGCTTGACGGTGTGCGGCCCAGCGACGGAACCGATGTGTTTGATGTCTCAAAGGGTATTTTCACCCGCCGCGGCGGCTCTTTTGCCAGCCTGACCGACCCTGCGGATGTGCGTACCGGAAGAAAAGTGGACCCGACTCCGGCACCCGATCTGTTTGGCTCCGCAACCGGCCTGTGCAGCCATCTTTCCTCCGGCGTATTTTGCGGTCTGGACGATCAAAACGGCGATACCGGGATCCCCGGATTGTTTGTGGCCGGTGACGGGATCCATGCCACCTCGCCGGCGGGCTCCTCCTATCCCTGCGGTGTCGGTTTTGCATCCTGTTTCTGCAGCATTGACGGAGACCATGCGGGAAAGGCGGCGGCAGACTATGCCTGCAGTGCCGCTCCGGCAGAGATCCCCGCCCATTTGATCGAGCAGAAAACGGAAGAGATCAATGCACCGCGGCGGCTGGAACGGGGATTTGACCCCAATTGGGCGCGCGATGTCCTGATGGGGATCATGGCCCCGTATTGGGTCAGCATCGTCAAGGAGGAGACCATGCTGCAGGCGGCCTTGACGCAGGTTCGCTATATGCGGGACCATGTGGTGCCCAAGCTGTCGGCCCGCAGCGGACATGACCTTCGCCTCTGCATTGAGATGAAGCACAAGGTGCTGGCGTCCGAGTTGAAACTTCTCGCCGGCATGGAACGAAAGGAAAGCCGCGGGACGGCATACCGCGCAGACTATCCCTATCGCGATGACGAAAATTACCTTTGCTACATTACGCTGCAAAAGGAGACGGACGGCGGTGTGCGCGTGGGCAAGGTGCCCGTAAAGGATGAATGGGCGGGGGACAGGACATTGGAGTATTCCAGGCGTTACCGCTATTATTTTCCCGGTGAGCCTGAAGCAAAGGGATTTACCGCACAGGAAAAAACGTGGAAAGGCGGGGCCGGGAAATGAGTGTTGTCAGAATCAATTTGGATCGGTGCATCGGCTGCAAACGCTGTGTTGATGTCTGCCCGATGGATGTGCTCTACTTTGACCCCGAAGCGAGGAAATCCATCCTTGCGTATCCGGAAAACTGCCAGAACTGCGGGCAGTGTTATGTGAATTGTCCGACCGGCTCCATCGGGATCAGCAATGATACCTACGGCTATCCGCTGACCGCTTACCGAAGCAATACGACGGCCCCGGTGCATCAGTATCGGATCACTCAGCCCGGGGTGCTGCATGAGGTTACCAAAGGGAATCTTCCGTGACGGTTCGTTGATTGGAACGTGGCGATACGGGAGCGACCTGCAGCAAAAAAAGAAATAATTTGTCGCAAACCCTCTTTACAGCAGGCCAATCACGCGGTATGATGCGCTTGAAGGGATGGTGGTTGGATGCAGACCAAGCCGATGCAAAAGATGCTCGCCTATGGGGAGATTATTCTTCTGGCGGTTCTTCTGGCCTTTAATTATCAATTGTTTATCGTGGAAAACGGGTTTGCTCCCGCCGGCATCAACGGTATTGCCACCATGGTACAGTACAAAACAGGGTTCAGCATTGCCTATATGTCGCTGCTGATCAATGTGCCCCTGTGTATTCTGGCTTATTTTCTGGTGCATAAATCCTTTGCCAAGCGGTCACTGTGTTTCTGTCTGGTGTACTCCTTTGTTTTTCTGTTTCTGCAGAAGCTGGGGTTGGAAAACTTTCAGTATGACGCCCAGGGACATGATACCGTTTTTCCGGTCATGCTCAGCGGCATCATCAGCGGTCTGGTTTACGGATTCTGCTTCCGCCTGAATGCATCTACCGGCGGCACCGACATTGTGTCCAAGTATATCAGCAAGAAAAATCCGGCGCTGAACTTCTTCTGGGTGACCTTTATCCTGAATGCCGTGGTGGCGGCGGTCTCCTTTTTTGTGTATGCTGAGCCCATCGACGGCAGAATGGCCTATGATTACAAGCCGGTGTGCCTGTGCGTCATGTACTGCTTTATCTCCAGCTTCATGGGAAACTACATCCTGCGCGGCACCAAAACGGCGGTCAAGTTTACCATTGTTACCGCCCATGCCGATGAGATCAATCAGGAGATTTTCCGCAAGCTGAAGCACAGCTCCACCAAAATCGCCGGAACCGGCTCCTTCAGCAACCATCCCCGCGATGTGCTGCTCTGCGTGGTCAACCGGCATCAGATCGTGGAATTTCAGAAAATACTGAAGAATTACGATGATACCTTTGCCTTCTCGGAAACGGTCAATGAAACCTACGGCAATTTCGCACGCATTAAATGACCAAAAACGCAGCGAAAATACGTTTCGCTGCGTTTTTTCGTTGATGATTTTTCGGTTTTGTGATATGATGGCCTGGATTTTGGAAGAGAAAGAAGAAACGCTATGAAACAAGCTGTGGAGTACCTGCTCTGGTTTATCAAAAAGAATGTGGTCATGACGGTGGCTCTGCTGGCCGCTGTGATCACCGGTTTTATCGTGCCGCCCGACGAGGCATATCTGGGTTACTTCGATGTCAAGACCCTGACCTGCCTGTTCTGCGTGCTGGCGGTGGTGTGCGCCCTGAAGAACATTGGTTTTTTCTATACTCTGGCCAAGCAGATCGTTATTATCTTCCGTGACTCCCGTATGTGTATTCTGGCGCTGGTGTACATTACTTTTATCGGATCCATGCTCATTGCCAACGACATGGCCCTGCTGACCTTCCTGCCTCTGGGCTATTTCGTACTGACCACGGCCAAGAAGACCAAGTACATGGCCTTCACCTTCATCATGCAGAACATCGCCGCCAATCTGGGCGGTATGCTGACCCCTTTTGGCAATCCCCAGAACCTGTACCTGTACACCTTTTTTGAGATCCCTACGCTGGAATTCATGGGCATCATGGCGCCTCCCTTTGTGCTGTCGGTGGCCCTGATCACGGTGTGCTGCTTCATTTTCGTCAAACCCGAGGTGCTGCGCATTCACAATGACCCCATCCATCTGCCCCCGGCCCGCACGGCGCTGTATCTGGTGCTGTTCGTTCTGTCCATTGCCATCGTGTTCCGCGGTATCCCCTACTGGATCGGCCTGATCGTCATCCCCGTGGTACTGCTTTTTGCCGACCGCAAGGCTTTGAAAAACGTGGACTATCCTCTGCTGTTCACCTTCGTGTTTTTCTTCGTTTTCTCCGGCAATATGGCCCGCATCGACGTAGTACGCAGCTTCTTTTCCATGCTGCTGGACAAGAGCACGCTGATCTTCAGCGTCCTGTCCTGCCAGGTCATCAGCAACGTGCCTTCGGCCATCCTGCTCAGTCAGTTTACCGAGAATTACCGGGAACTGCTGGTGGGCGTCAACATCGGCGGCACCGGCACCCTGATCGCCTCGCTGGCCAGTCTGATCACCTTCCGGGAGTACACCCACCACAACCCCACCAAGACCGGCTACTATGTCAGGATGTTCTCTGCCTTCAACTTTGGCTTCCTTGCCATCCTGACGGTATTCATGCTGGTGCTGAATCATTTTATTCTGTAACAAAAAGTTCTCTTCCGAGTGGTTCGGAAGAGAACTTTTTTGCTTACTTTACTTTGATTTTCTTCATCCATTTGCCGCTGAGCAGGCGCGGCAGACACAGGACGATTTTCATAATATGGTCCACACGCAGGGCCATGAACAGGAAGAAGGGCGGCCAATGCCACACATGGGCGGCCAGGTAACCCAGAGGCACGCACAGCACCCACAGGAACAGCACGTCGGCTATCATCAGGAACCGGGTATCTCCGCCGCCGCGCAGGACCCCCTTGGTCAGGATGCCCGCCTCGTACAGGAATACGGAGAATACTGCCACAGCTGACATAAAGCCCCAGGCGATCTCCTTGGTCTCGTCTGTAATATTATAGTGGGAGATGATGAACGGCCCGGCAACCAGAATAATCACACTGCACACTGCACCGATGCAGGCGGCAAGTAATGCCATGGTAATGCCTTGTTTTTTTGCTTTTTCGGGGTTGCCTTCTCCCAGCGTATGTCCGATGATGAGGGTGGATGCCTGAGACATACCCACCATGAAAACGTTGCTCAATCGCTGAACCATGGCGGTGATGGAATAGGCCGACATATAGATTTTGTTCATATGGCCGATGATGCTGACGGTCACGCTGCTGCCAAGGCCAAGCAGTGTGTCGCTGACCATTACGGGAATGGAGATCTTCAGGTACTCGTGCATCAGGTCCCGGCACGGCAAACGCACAAGGTTGCGTGCGTCGTACTGCAGGTTCTTGTCCTTGAACAGAAGAAAACCGACCATAACAACAAATTCAAAAATACGGCTGATCACGGTACCCAGCGCCGCACCGGCCACACCCATGGCGGGAGCGCCCAGCTTACCGAAAATGAACATCCAGTTGAAGAAAATGTTGACGAAGAATGCGCCGATGGAGGTATACAGCGGAACCTTGAGTTGCTTGATGTTGCGCAGGGTGGTTGTTGTCACCGTGCAGCAGGCCACCAGGAAGAAACAGGGGAGGGAGACCTTCAGGTATCGGACACCTTCGGCAATGACATCGGCCTCGGAAGAATACAGCGACACGATACCCCGCGGGGTGATGGCACACACCAGTGTGAACAGAAGGGCCAGCAGCAGACCAAAGCGGTAGTTCAGTGTAATGGCCTTGTTCATGCCATCCCGGTTTTTCGCGCCCCAGAACCGGGCCGTCAGAATATTTCCGCCCAGGGCCAGACCCAAAATCATAAAATGGAACAGCTCGAAAATCTGTGTCGCAGCGCTGACGCCGGAAATGGCGGTTTCCTCCAACTGTCCCACCATGATGTTATCCATTACGGTGACGCCCATGGTAATGATCTGCTGGGCTGTGACCGGAACCATAATGCTCAGAGCCTTTTTATAAAATGCTTTGTCACGAATCAAAACTGACACGGGAGAACTCCTTTTCCGATCATGCGTTTTCTTTGCGCATAATGTTGTTGATGTAGTCGTACAGATCCTGATCGTCGTATTCTGACGCGCAGTGAGGGCGCTCCCAAACGATGCCGATCTCGCTGGTTACATTAGTGTGGGCCTGCAGAGCGTGATGGGTCAGCCATGCGGCGGGGAAACCGTGGTCGGCATCGTTGCTGCCGTTGCGGAAGCGGAAATAGGGGGCGGGGTCGCTCTTCCACTCCTCGCCATCGCGAATGATGTAGTTGACTGGGCTCATAACGGCCAGCATAGCCTCGGCTTCCTCTGTGACCTCATTCTTATATGTCTCGTACAGCTCGGCAGCGTAGGGATACTCGGCAGCCAGTTTGCCCAACATATCACGCACCAGGGGGCTGAAGTGCACACGGGTGCCGTCGGGCTTGACAAAGGCACCGTTTTCGTTGCTCTTGTAATTGTAGGAGTCCATGCTGGGGCACATCTTGTGACGGACAGCACAGCCGGAGATCCACTCGTCCAAACCGATGATCTTGGCGGTTTTGGTTTCTTTGTCCCACTTCAGCCAGCTGTCAGCATTCTTCTCCTGACGCAGGTACTCCAAATAGGCATCGGCGCTTTCGTGCTGGGTGTAATCCAGACTGTCAAAGCGGGTCATGTACTCGGCAATGGCTTTTTCGTAACACTCCACAAGGCCGGTGTAGTACTCGCCGCTGCGTCCGTCTTCACCCAAATCAAAGCCCAATGTACGCACATAATCCACATACCAGGCGTACATCATGTCTACCATTTTTGCTTCGTGTGCGCCGCCCAGGGCGTTCTCACCCAGTTTCCAGGTGCCGCCACCCATTGCCTTGAACAGGGTATATTCCTTGTTGGCACGCTGGAACCACTCGAAGGCGGCTTCGGAGGAATCCAGATTGGTGATGGGGCAGTAGCACAGCGCAATAAAAACATCATCCGTGGTGTCGGCTGCACCGATTTCGGCCAAATATTTGTCAAACAGTCCGGCGTTTCCGGAAGTGCCCAGCATGGCGGACACGGCGCCGCCGGAGCTGTAACCGTGAGAGACGATGCGGTCGGGATTGCCGGGGACCACGCCCTTATTGGCCTTCAGGAATCGGATTCCTGCCTTCAGGTCAACCACTACCAGAGGGAACTGACCGATGAA
>JAZOBG010000136.1:0-14275 GCA_045595865.1 Oscillospiraceae bacterium | reverse complement strand
TGTCGATTTTACGCGCCACTCGGCGCGTTTTCGGCACCCTGCCCAGCAAATTAAAACAATGATATCTGACTGGTGTCCGGCAGGGTGCCGAAGGCGCCCATCTGTTTCAGCTGCTCGATGTGGGTCTTGGATGCCTTGGGGCAGGCCATGGCGATCTCCTCAATCGAGATGAAGTCGCCCCGCTCTTTGGCGTTGGCCAGATCCAGCGCAGCCGACTCACCCAAACCGGGCATGGCGATAAAGGGCGGCAGCAGAGTGCCGCGCTCCATGTCGGGAAGAAAATTAATGGCGTCAGAGCGGAAAATGTCCATACGTTCAAATTGGAATCCGCGCAGATAGAACTCGTAAACCACTTCCAACGTCACAAGCATATCCTCTTCCACGGCAGTAGGGCGCTTTTCCTTTTCCTTAAACTGGCTTTTGGCCTGAATTTCGCGCATCTTGGCCAGGCATCGGTCCATACCCTGACACATAACTGTGGCATCAAAAGCCTTTGCCCGGATGGAGAAAAATGCAGCATAGAATGCCAACGGATGATGAACCTTAAACCACGCAATGCGGAATGCCATCATGACATAGGCCACGGCATGGGCCTTGGGGAACAGGTACTTGATTTTCTTGCAGGACTCAATGTACCAGTCAGGCACACCGTGTTCCACCATTTCCTCTTCTGCTTTTTCCGGCAGACCTCTTCCCTTACGCACAGCCTCCATGATCTTAAAGGCCCGCTTGGGTTCAAATCCGCACTGGATCAGGTAAATCATAATGTCGTCACGACAGCCGATGGCCTGTCCAACCGGGTTGCCCTGCTCCAGAATCAGGTCACGGGCGTTTCCCAGCCACACATCGGTGCCGTGGGAGAAACCGGACAGTCGCAGCAGAATATCGAATTGATGGGGCTGGGTCTCCTCTAACATACCGCGGGTGAATTTGGTGTTGAACTCAGGGATAGCCACGGCACCTGTGGGACCCAGGATGGGGTCGTTTTCATAGCCCAGAGCCTTGGACTGGGTAAACAGGCTCATGGTATCCGGGTCGTCCAGAGGAATCTTCTGGGGATCCACGCCGGTCAGGTCCTGCAGCATACGAATCATGGACGGGTCATCGTGACCCAGAATATCCAGCTTGAGCAGGTTGGATTCCATGGAGTGATATTCAAAATGGGTCGTAATGATATCAGAATCCTTGTCATCTGCCGGGTGCTGAACTGCACAAAAGTCGTAGACCTCTTTGTCCTGCGGGATAACAACCATTCCACCGGGATGCTGACCGGTGGTACGCTTGACACCGGTACAACCCAAAGCCAGACGGGTCTCCTCCGCCTTGGAGATTTTCAGTCCGCGCTCTTCGCAGTACTTTTTGACGTAACCGTAGGCCGTCTTTTCCGCCACCGTACCGATGGTTCCGGCGCGAAACACGTGGTTCTGACCGAACAACTCAAAGGTATAGCGGTGGGCATTGCCCTGATACTCACCCGAGAAGTTCAAGTCAATATCGGGCACCTTATCGCCGCCGAAACCAAGGAAGGTCTCAAAGGGGATGTTGAAGCCGTCCTTTTCATACTTGGTGCCGCAGATAGGACAGTTTGCGTCCGGCATGTCGGCGCCACAGCCGTAATAATGCTCTGGATCAGCACCGTAGTCAAAGTCGGAATGCTTGCAATTGGGGCAGCGGTAGTGAGCGGGCAGTGAGTTCACTTCGGTAATACCCGACATGAATGCCACCAAAGAGGAACCGACACTGCCTCGGGAACCAACCAGATAGCCGTGAGCCAGCGAGTCCTGCACCAGCTTCTGGGCCGACATATAAATCACATCGTATTTACAGCCGATAATGTCGTTCAACTCGGTATTCAGGCGATCCACTACGATTTTGGGCGGCTCCTCACCATAAAGACGCTTGGCCTTGCCCCACACCAGATCGCGCAGTTCGCCGTCAGAGTTTTCCAGTTTCGGGGTAAACAGGCCATGAGGCAGCGGCTCAATGGATTCACACCAGTCAGCTATCAAATTGGTATTGGTCACGACCACTTCGTGAGCCGTTTCTTCTCCGAGGTAAGCAAACTCCTCCAGCATTTCGTCAGTAGTGCGGAAATACAGCGGATTGGGCGAGTCGGCATCCTCAAAACCTTTGGTTGCAAGCAGAATGTGACGGAAGATCTCATCTTCCTTGTTCATGAAATGTACGTCACCGGTAGCGCAGACGGGCTTACCCATGCGCTTGCCCAGATTGACAATACGCCGGTTCCAGTTACGCAGCTGCTCCTCATCCTTGGCGGCCGAAATGCCCTCCTTATCGGGCCGCAACATGAAGGCATTGTTGGAAATAGGCTGGATCTCCAGATAGTCGTACCAGGAAGCAATACGTTCCAGCTCCTCATCATCGGCTCCGTCTACCATGGCGCGGAACAGTTCACCCGCCTCGCAGGCTGAACCGAAAATCAGGCCTTCTTTGTTCTCCTCAATGACCGACTTGGGCATGATGGGGAAACGGGAGAAATGCTCCAGATGAGCCAGTGAGACCAGTTTATTCAAGTTGCGCAGACCCACCTTATTCTTCACTAGAATAATCAGGTGATAGGGTGTGCGGCGGGTACGCCCGCCACGCTTCATGGTCTTCAGCAGGGGATTGATCTGATCCAACGTATCCACCTTACGGCCCCGCAGCAGGGGCATCATGCCAGCAAAAGCCAGCGCACAGGTGGCGGCATCGTCGTCCGCCCTGTGGTGGTGGAATCCGGGCAGCTTCAGATGAGCCGCAATGGTGTCCAGCTTGTGATCCTTCAGGTCCGGCAGTAGGTACTGACCCAGCACCACAGTATCCACCGAGGCATTGGTGAACTCTACCCCGTCTCTGCGGCACTGGGCGGCAATGAACGAGGTGTCAAAGGCAGCATTGTGAGCCACCAGAGGACGTCCGGCGGCAAATTTCAGAAACTGCTTTACCGCCTCGGTGGGTGTAGGGGCGCCGCGCACCATATCGTCGGTAATGCTGGTCAGGGTGGTGATTTTGGGCGGGATCATACGGCCGGGATTGACAAAGGTCTGGAACCGCTCGTCGGTCAGCTGACCGTTGCGCAGTACGGCGGCGCCGATCTCGATGATGATGTCCCCTTCCCGGTCGAAGCCGGTGGTCTCCAGATCGAAGGCCACAAACTCACCATCCAGAGAATATTCCTCACGGCAGCGATGCACTGCCACCTTTTCGTCCACGTCGTTCTGGAAGTAGGCTTCCACACCGTAGAGGATCTTAATATCCTTAGCGGCGTGCCAGGCATCCGGGAAGGACTGCAGGACATCGTGGTCGGTGATGGCAACCGCCTTATGTCCCCATTTTTCGGCCTGCTTGACCGCAGCTTTTGCATCGGTCAGTGCGTCCATATTGGACATACGGGTATGTAAATGCAGTTCCACTCGTTTTTGCTCCGCAGTATCCTTGCGTGGAGGCAGCGGAGGCAATTCGACCACACCGGCAGGTTCCAGAACGATTTCCCCTTCAAACTGGTTAAAGGACGGCGTACCCTGAACCTGAACACGCATGCCGGGTTTGATCTTTTCCACAATGGGTAGCCCGGTATCCCCCGCCATAAAGCGGGAGATTCGGATGGAATTCTGGAAATCGGTGATATCAAAGGAAATCACCCAGGCCTGACGTTTTTTCATCTCACGGTGATCGACGGCAGTGACCTGTCCTTCCACCAGAATGGAGCCCATGTCCAACTCAATGTTGGAAATGGGGGTAACGTTCTTCCTGGTGATCTTACCGTAGATGGTTTTATTTTGGGACCCGGTTGGACCGCTACGTGCTTTCATGGCAGCTTTCAAAGCCTCTTCACGCATAGCCTCGGTCCGGGCAAATACATCCTCCTCGACCGGCTCAGGTTCACAGTTTTCCTCCGGTGGCGGTTCCTGTTCCCAGACAGGCGGAGGCGGTGCGTCCTCCCACATGGGAGGTGCCGCTTCTGCCGCAGTCTGCAGCCGGAGACAGGCTCCGGACAGTTGATAGGCTGCCGCCAGCTCCTGTTCCAGGCGCGGCAGCAAGGCCCCCAAAGTTTGGGGACCTTCCAGTACTGCATCCAGCGTGCGTGCCTTGGCATCAATATTCGCCGAAAGCACCAACACATCACCCAACTGTACTGCAAGCGCAGCATCGGGTCGGAACGCGGTAAACAAATTCAAAAATGGAAGTTTTTCAGCCATGGATTCCCTTCCGTTTCTTTGGTAATTACAGTTCTTCGATCAGAGCAAACAGCTCGTCCACCAATTGATCTTCGGGGACTTTCTTTACGATCTCACCCTTGCGGAACAGGAGGCCTTCGCCCTTTCCGCCGGCCAGACCCACATCGGCAGCAGACGCTTCACCGGGGCCGTTGACCACACAGCCCATAACAGCCACCGTAATCGGTTTGTTCACGTTTTTCAGCCGCTCCTCCACCTGATTGGCAAGACCGATCAGGTCGATGGACGTGCGCCCGCAGGTGGGACAGGACACCAGTTCGGGGCCATCCTTGCGCAGCCCCGCCGCCTTCAGGATTTTTTTCGCGGCATAAATCTCCTCCACCGGATTAGCCGACAGAGAAACACGCATGGTATCACCGATGCCCAACGCCAGCAGGCCACCGATGCCGATGGCCGACTTTAATGTACCCATCTCTATCGTTCCTGCCTCGGTAATTCCAAGGTGTAAAGGATAATCGCTTTGCTCAGACATCAGACGATAAGCCGCCATGGTCAAAGGCACCGAAGAGGATTTCAGCGAAACACAGATGTCATCAAAATCGAAATTATGCAGCAGCTCGATGTGACCAAAGGCCGAGTCCACCAGCGCCTGTGCCGTCACGCCGCCGTATTTTGCCAGAATCGGCTTTTCCAGCGATCCACCATTGACGCCGATGCGGATGGGGATATTTCTGCTGCGGCAGGCATCGGCCACTGCCTTGACCCGCTCGGGCGCGCCGATGTTGCCGGGGTTGATGCGGATCTTATCCACGCCGGCAGCAGCGGCTTCCAGCGCCAGCTTATAGTCAAAATGAATATCTGCCACCAAGGGAATACTGATCTGCTCCTTGATTGCACCGATGGCGTGGGCTGCGGCCATATCGGGCACCGCCACACGGATGATTTCACAGCCTGCCGCCTCCAGATCGCGGATCTGTTTGACGGTCGCCGCCACATCGTCAGTCCGGGTATTGCACATGGACTGAATGGTCACCGGGGCGCCGCCGCCAACCGGGACATTACCCACCATGATTTGCTTGCTCATACGGTCACACCCCCGCCAGTTTTAATACGTCACTAACAGCAACCACAATCATCAAGCCCATCAGCAACGCAAATCCTGCTGCATTGACCCATCCTTCATACTTGGGGTTCAATCGTTTGCCGGTCAACAGCACAAACAGTCCTCCCACGATCAGGAAGAAAATCCGTCCGCCGTCCAGCGCAGGAATGGGCAACAGATTCATAACCGCCAGATTAATGGCGATCAAAGACATAAAGCTGAACACGCTGTACAGACCGGCACCCACAGTCTCCGCACTTGCGCCTACATCGCCTACCGTGTCCACAATACCGATCACACCGGACAGATCCCGCAGACCGGCCCGGCCGGTGATCAAATCACCCAGACTCAGCCAGACCATACGCACGCAATCTGCAGCCTGATACCATGAGTTTTTCAGAATCAGCCACGGTGTAGCCTCCTCCGCATGCCCGAAATAGATGCCGCGCATATAGGTGGTCTGCCCATTTTCATCCACATATGGTACCTTTGCGGAAAAATCGAAATCCTCCAGCAGGATGTGCTTCCCATCGCGTACAATTTCCACATCCATGATGTCGTCTGCACGGCTCAGGTACAAACTGACATTGTTTGTAAAGTAAATACGATGACCGTCAATACGATAGAACCGATCGCCTTCCTGCAGGCCGCTTTCCACCAGATGTTCGGCGCCTTCCATGAATCCGGTCAGTACCGGTGCGGCAAAGGCCTGCGCCTGCGAAAAAAGCACCAGAATAATCAGCAAACCGGCCACAAAGTTCATGAACGAACCGGCCACCAGAATAATAAATTTCTTCCATGCGGCCTGACATGCAAAGGAGCGTGGATCATCGGTAGCCTCATCCTCGCCCTCCATGGCACAAAAGCCGCCAATGGGCAGAATACGCAGACTGTACTCAGTCTCTCCTTTTGTTTTATGCAGTATGCGAGGGCCCATGCCGATGGAGAACTCGTTGACCTTCACTCCCAAAAGCTTGGCAGTGATAAAATGTCCGAATTCATGCACGGCGATGAGCACACCGAACAGAACGATAGCGATGATGATATACAGGGTATATTGCAACAGAGTCACCTCTTAGAAAAAACGAAGTTATTTCCTTGCGATCTCACGTCCTGCGGCATCAGCGGCCAGAATATCCTCCAGGCCAGGAGCAGGAACGACGGGCACCTTGGCGAGGGTTTCCTCCACCAGGCGCGGGATGTCGTAGAAGCCGATCTCATCGGCCAGGAAACGGGCCACGGCCGCTTCGTTGGCACCATTCATGGCAGCAGGGGCAGTACCGCCGGTCTTTGCCGCCTGAATCGCCAGAGCCAGACAAGGGAATGCCTCCGGATCGGGTTGGGCAAAATGAAGCGGCCCGCAAGTCAGCAGATCCAGCGCCTCGGCCGGACCAGGCACACGCTCCGGCCAAGTCAGTGCATACTGGATGGGCAGGCGCATATCAGGAGCACCCAGCTGCGCCAACACCGCACCGTCACAGTATTCCACCAGCGAATGAATGATACTCTCCCGATGTACCACAACCGAAATCTTTTCGGGTGGCATATCGTACAGACGCATAGCCTCGATAAACTCCAGTCCCTTGTTCATCATGGTTGCCGAATCAATGGTGATCTTGGCACCCATGGACCAGTTGGGATGCTTCAGGGCCTGTGCACGGGTCACGTGCAGTAGTTCTTCCTTCTTCTTTCCAAAGAAGGGCCCACCAGAGGCGGTCAGGATCAGGCGTTTGACCTCTCCCCTGCTGTTGCCCTCCAGACTCTGGAACAGGGCGGAATGTTCCGAGTCCACCGGAATGATCTCGGCACCCTTTTCTCTTGCGCGCTGCATGACCAGTTCGCCGGCACAGACCAAAGTCTCCTTGTTGGCCAGAGCAATGCGCTTGCCGCAATCAATGGCAGCAAGCGTAGGCACCAGACCGGCTACACCCACCACGGCAGTAACTACCGTCCCTGCCTCGGGCAGGGTGGCTGCTTCCACCACGCCGTCCATCCCGGACAGGATGCGGATGCCGGTATCGGCCAGACGCACCTTCAGGTCGGCGGCAGCGATCGGGTCGATCAGCGCAACCAGTTTGGGTTTGAACTGTCTGGCCTGCTGCTCCAGCAAGTCCACCGAGGAGTGGGCAGTCAGCGCACCCACAGAGAAACCAAGGGCGGCGATCACTTCCAGCGATTGCCGCCCGATGGAGCCGGTCGACCCCAAAATCGAAATTGTCTTTTTGTTCATAGTAATCGCCTCACATGGCCGTGCCACAAAGCAGCACATACCTTAGAACACAGGTAAATAGGTCACAATAAAAAGCACCACGGGAGCGCAGAGGATCATGCTGTCAAAACGGTCCAGCATGCCACCATGACCGGGCAGCAGGTGGCCGTAGTCCTTAATGTTGTACTGGCGCTTGATAAAAGAAAACACCAGATCGCCCAACTCGGTAAACAATGCACCCAGAAAACCACACAGCGCAAGGGAATAAGGATTCACAGTGCAGTCTTCGATGGCACCGATCACCAGACCGTACAGAATGGCAAACAGAATACCGCCTAAAAAGCCGCAGATATAACCTTCCAGGCTTTTCTTGGGACTGACGCGGGTAATACCCCGGTGCTTGCCCAGAAAAATGCCGCCAAAATAGGCCACGCCATCGGTAACAAAGTTCACGCAAACAGCCAGCAGCACCAGATAACGGCCGGATTCCATCCCGCGCAGCTGCACCAGTGCGGACAGTCCCAGTGGAATGACGCCGCCGCCAAACAGGGTCAGCATCACATGATAAAATCCGATGGAAACGTCTCCTTCATTATATGCCCGGATGGCACACCAAAAGGACACCGCCAGTACTGCAAATACACAGACTGCGGCAACGGTGACCGCCCATCCGTACCACACACCCAGCGGGATCAAAATCGCCGAAAGCAGGGTCACCACACGCATGGGCACGGTGAGCTTCCCTTCTCCCGTAGCACGCAGCATTTCAAAAGCTGCCATGCCCGAAATCGCAGCGACCAGGATCGCCCAGAAAACTGTGGGTAAAAACAAAATCACACACAGTAAAACAGGCACGCCGATCACGGCAACCATAATTCGTTTCAGCATATTCACACACCTCCATATCGGCGGGAACGCTGCTGGAAATCGGCAATGGCCTTCAGCAAATCATTCTTGCTGAAATCGGGCCAAAGTACATCCGCAAAGTAGAACTCGGCGTAGGCCGACTGCCAGGGCAGGAAGTTGGACAAACGCAGCTCCCCGCTGGGACGAATGATCAGATCCGGATCGGGCACGCCGGCGGAAAACAGATAGCCGGAAAATGCCTCCTCGGTCAGGTGGTTGGGATCCGCCTTGCCCTCCGCACAGTCCATCGCAAAGGCACGGGCCGCCCTGACAATTTCATCCCGACCACCATAGTTTAAGCAAATATTGACCTGACACCCATCGTAATGGGTCGAAATTTCCTCGGTTCGCTGACACAACGTGCGCAGTTCCTCACTGAGCACAGACAGGTCGCCGAAAAATTTCATTTTTACCTTATCCCGCTCCATCTGACCGACCGCTTCCAGAAGATATTTCTTCAGCAGGCCCATAATGGCACCCACTTCATCCTCCGGACGCTTCCAGTTTTCGGTGGAAAAGGCATATACGGTCAGATACTGCAAGCCAATTCCCTTACAATAGGTGGCGATGGCGCGGAAAGTCTCCGCACCCGCAGCATGGCCGGCGGTACGTGGCAAACCCCGGCGTTTCGCCCACCGCCCGTTACCGTCCATGATAATGGCGATGTGGCGGGGCAGGTGGGCGAAGTCTACGTCAGGTATATTCTCTTTTTTCCGAAATAATGCCATATCCGAATCAGACAGCCATCAGTTCGGCTTCCTTCTTGGCGGTCAGCTCATCAATTTCCTTGCAGCGCTTGTCGGTGATGTCCTGGATCTCCTTCTCGTGCTCCTTGCGGTCATCCTCGGTCAGCTCGCCCTTCTTTTCCAGAGCCTTATACTTATCCATGGCATCGCGGCGAATGTTGCGGATGGCAACCTTGCCGTTTTCGCCGTACTTGCGCACCTGCTTGGTCAGTTCCTTACGGCGCTCCTCGGTCAGCTGAGGGAAGGTCAAACGAATCACGCGGCCGTCATTCTGAGGATTGATGCCCAAATCAGAAACCTGAATGGCCTTCTCAATGGCCTTCAGAATGCTGGCATCCCAGGGCTGGATCTGCAGCACACGGGGGTCGGGGGTGGAAATGGCGGCAACCTGATTCAAAGGGGTGGGCGCGCCATAGTAATCGACAGTAATCTTATCCAGCACACCTGCGTTGGCGCGGCCGGCGCGAACAGAAGCGAAGTCGCTCTTGACGACCTCAATGGTCTTGCCCATCTTGACGTCAAATTCCTTGTTGATCTCTTTCATTGTGGCTTCCTCCTATGATTTAATCTTTCACAATCGTACCGATTTTTTCGCCCATGACCGCGCGCAGGATGTTTTCGGGATCCTCCAGCGCAAACAGCAGCACGGGAATTTTATTATCCATAGACAGGGATGTTGCGGTGGAATCCATAACCTGCAGACGCTGAGCCAACACATCGCCGTAAGTAATGGTGTCGTATTTCACTGCCGTGGGATCCAGACGGGGGTCTGCAGAGTAGACGCCGTCAATGTTCTTTGCCAATAAGATGACGTCGGCACCGATCTCAGCCGCGCGCAGTACGGCAGCCGTATCGGTGGAGAAGAAGGGGTTTCCGGTGCCGGCACCAAAAATGACTACGCGTCCCTTCTCCAAATGGCGGATCGCACGGGAACGGATGTAAGGCTCCGCAATGGCGCTCATTTCCAATGCGGTCTGCACGCGGACGGGAATTCCCTTCTGCTCACAGACATCGGCCACAGCCAGACAGTTCATTACAGTAGCCAGCATGCCGATATGGTCTGCACGGGTGCGCTCCATCTTGCCGCCGCCGCTGTTCTTGGCACCGCGCCAGAAGTTGCCGCCGCCGACTACAAGGCCCACCTGAACGCCCATATCCAAACATTTTTTGATCACATCGCAGACGCTGCCGATCATTTCAAAATCCAGACCGGATCCCTTGCCGCCGGCCAATGCTTCGCCACTGATCTTCAGCAATACGCGACGAAATTTAGGCTGTTCCATATTCAACACATCCCTTGCGCTATATCTTTTTTATCAAATATGTATTATATAAAAATTTTGACCGTTTGCATAGGGGTTGACAAAAGATTTTTACAAAATATTTTACCCTTATTTCCCTATGCCGAGCACAGAAAAGTCGTGCATTTTTCTTTCGGATATGATAAAATATTTTTCAAACATGCTCCTTTTCCGTCTTTTCGACAGCAAAAGGAGGTGCTCTTCCATTGAAATTTCAACAAAGGATGTGTCTGTTTTGTCCATCAAGATCACTGCCGACAGCACCTGCGATCTGACTGCGGAACTGTTGGAACGCTATGATGTCGAACTGTTCCCTCTGTCTGTTATTCTGAATGACAAATCTCTGAAAGACGGTGTGGATGTCTTCGCTGACGATCTGTATCGCCATGTGGAAACCACCGGAAGCCTGCCCTCCACCTCTGCCAACAGCGTTGGTGAATATATGGATCGGTTCGCCGTGCTTTCCACCCAGTATGATGCTGTAATCCACATTAATATCAGCGCCGAGTTCTCCAGCTGCTATCAGAATGCCTGCATCGCAGCCGAAGAGTTCGACAACGTTTATGTCGTGGATTCCCGCAACCTGTCCACCGGCCACGGCCATGTGGTTATCGAGGCCGCTCTGGCTGCTCAGCGTGGCATGGGCGCCCCCGAAATCGTGGATTTTCTGAACGACCTGACCGGCCGAGTGGAAGCCAGTTTCGTGCTGGACCAGCTGGCCTATATGGTCAAGGGCGGCCGCTGCTCCGCAGTCACCGCATTGGGTGCCAACCTGCTGAAACTGAAGCCCTGCATCGAGGTCAAGGACGGCAAGATGGGTGTCGTCAAAAAATACCGTGGCTCCTTCTCCAAGGTTATCCTTGAGTATGTAAAGGACCGTCTGGAAAATCGCGAAGACGTGATCTATGACCGCATTTTTATTACCTACTCCTCCGATATGCCCGAAGTTGTTGCCGCTGTTCGCGAGGCTGTAAACCAGTACAGCTCTTTCACCGAAATCATTGACAACCGCGCCGGCTGCACCGTCTGCTCTCACTGCGGTCCCAGCACTCTGGGTATTCTGTTTATCCGCAAATAATTATCTTTAAAATCTCAAGGCCGTTGGCATGATGCCAACGGCCTTTTCTGTGTTCAGTTGAATTCCTTTACATATGCTGTGCGCAGTTGGTTCAGAGCCTTTTCCAATGTACTTCTTTGGCAGGCAAAGTTTACTCTCATGAACCCGGCACCCGCGTCACCGAAGCCGGAACCCTTGTTCGCAGCAATTTTTGCTCGCTCTATGAAAAATCGCTCCGCTTCGTCCGATGCCAAACCCAAACCACGCAGATCCAACCAGCCCAGATAGGTCCCCTGCGGTTTTTTCATCTTGATTTTCGGAGTGTACTTTTCAAGAAATTCGATGGTATAGTCAATATTTGCCTCAATGTATTCCATAACCTCATCAATATACCATTCGCTTTGGGTCCAGAGGGTCTCCAGTGCAACACAGGCAAACACATTCAACCCGGGCATACCGTTCTTTTCCTTCTGCAATTCAAACTTCTTTCGGGTTTCTTCATCCGGAATCAAAATAGCGGACGCCTGCAGGCCGGCCACGTTGAACGTCTTGCTAGGTGCATAACAGGAAATGCATTTCACCCCTCGCTCCTGAGCAATTGGACCAGTTGCGTTAAATTCAACGCCCTTCATCAGAAGGTCTGCGTGAATCTCGTCGGAAACAAGAACAACACCATTTCTCGCACAAATATCACAGATTTTTCCCAATGTTTCCCTGCCCCAGACTTGTCCAATGGGGTTGTGAGGATTGCACAGGATCATCAATTTGGTTTTTTCTTCGGCAGCCAGCTCTTCCAGCTGCTCAAAATTCATCCTGTACTCGCCGTTTTCCAAAATCAGACCATTGTTTCGTACTACACGGTCGTTGTTCACCACACAGTTGCGGAACGGGTGGTACACCGGCTGCTGAATAATAACGCCGTCACCCGGCTGTGTCAGCGCCTGCACCGCCTGAGCCAAAGCGGGTACAATACCGGGCATGAATACGATCCACCGTTGGTCAATTTCCCAGTCGAAGCGTTTTTTCACCCAAGCGGCGACCGTCTGCTTCATCCCCTGAGTCTGACCTGCGGCATACCCGTACACACCGTGCCGAGCGCGCCCAACAATAGCCTCCACTACCTCAGGCGGGCATTTAAAATCCGAGTCCGCAACCCACATGGGAATGGCATCTTCTGCATCATATCCGGAAAATGCATGAGCCAGAACGTCCCATTTCACACATCCGGTACCGCGGCGTTCAACATACTCATCGAAATTCACTGCAGTTCCCCCGTTTCCCTGTTATACAGGATTTGTTACTTTCAGAATACCACATTTCTTTCAAAATTTCCATACTCAATATAAAAACAACCGGACACTTTCGTGTCCGGTTGCAAAAGTTCTGATTAGTTGCCAGCCAGCTGCTTGGCGATCTCTTCAGCGAAGTTCTCCTGCTTCTTCTCGATGCCCTCGCCCTTCTCGAAACGAACAGCAGTCTTAAAGGTGATGGAGCCGCCCAGTTCCTTGGCGCACTTGGCCAGGTACTTCTCGACGGTGTAGTCGCCGTCCTTGACGAACTCCTGCTGCAGCAGGCAGTTCTCGTTGTAGAACTTGTTCAGCTTGCCCTCAACGATCTTGACCTTGACCTGCTCGGGCTTGTTGGCCATCTTGGGATCATTGTCCATCTGAGCCAGCATGATCTTCTTCTCCTCAGCCAGAACATCCTCGGTGACCTCGGACTTGTCCCAGAAGCGGGGGTTCAGGGCAGCGATCTGCATAGCAGCATCCTTACCGGCCTCGTTGACCTGCTCAGCAGTCAGGTCGGTGTCCAGATTGACCAGAACGCCGATCTTACCACCGGCGTGGATATAGGGAACGGAAACGCCCTCGGTGAAGAAGGTGAAGCGGCGAACCTTGATGTTCTCACCGATGACCAGAACCATCTCCTGCTGCATGGCAGTAACGGTCATATCGGTATCGGCATACTTGCACTCCATCAGAGCGTCCAGGTCAGCGGGCTTGTTGGCAGCCACGGTAGCAGCAACACCCTTAACAAAGTCGACAAACTTGTCATTCTTGGCAACGAAGTCGGTCTCAGCATTGACCTCGACGACCACGCCAACACCGTCGATGACGGCAGCGTAAGCCATACCCTCGGCGGCGATACGGCCAGCCTTCTTCTGGGAAGCAGCCAGACCCTTCTCACGCAGGATCTCAACAGCCTTGTCCATGTTGCCGTCGGCCTCGGCCAGAGCCTTCTTACAATCCATCATGCCGACACCGGTCATCTCGCGCAGGTTCTTAACATCAGCTGCGGTAAAAGCCATTTTAAATTCCTCCAATTATTTTTTTAGATAAACGATGCGCCCGCCCGCGCACGGGCGGGCGCAATTTGTTTCAGGTTTTAATTACTCTGCGGCGGGAGCCTCAGCAGCAGCGTCCTGGCCCTGACGGCCTTCCTGGATGGCGTTAGCCATGACGGAAGCAATCAGCTTGATGGCACGGATAGCGTCATCATTGCCGGGGATCACGTAGTCGATCTCGTCGGGATCGCAGTTGGTGTCGACGATAGCGACGATGGGGATGTGCAGCTTGCGAGCCTCATTGATGGCGTTGCGCTCCTTGCGGGGATCAACGATAAACATGCAGGCGGGGATCTTCTTCATTTCCTTCACGCCGCCCAGATACTTCTCCAGCTTCTCGATCTCGCCCTGATGCTTGATGACTTCCTTCTTGGGCAGCATTGCGAAGGTGCCGTCAGCTTCCATCTTACGCAGCTGAGCCAGACGGTCGAT
>JAZOBG010000135.1:0-2469 GCA_045595865.1 Oscillospiraceae bacterium | reverse complement strand
CCCACATGAAGCGTACCTATCAGCCCAGCCGCCGTCACCGTTCCAAGGTTCACGGTTTCCGTAAGAGAATGGCTACTTCCAACGGCCGCAAGGTTCTTGCCCGCCGCCGTGCCAAGGGCCGCAAGGTTCTGTCTGCCTGAGCATAGTATCGAAGGCTGAATCACAGCTTGATCGCTCATAGCAAAACGGGAGATCACGCGGGGCGAAAAATGTTCGCCCCGCTACCGTTTTATTTAGGGTTGACGCTTGCAACACCTCGCCGGCGAACTGCCGGGCCTTTTGGCACAGTGGTGCGCTTGGCCGCCTTGAAATACACAAAGTATTTCTGCGGCGTCCAAGGCTTCCTCTGCACCAAAATTCCTCGCCATTCGCACGACGATCTGTTTCTGCGCGTCGCCCAGGGAATTTTCTTTTGAAGAATTTCCGGATCTTTAGGGGAGATTTTATGAAATTTTCCAGTGCTTTGAAGCTCAATCATATTTTCCGGCGGCTGTATCATACCCCTGCGTTTGCCAACGGTTATCTGGTGCTGTATGCCCAGAAAAACCGTACCGGGCAGAACCGGGTGGGTATTACAGTCAGCAAAAAGCTTGGCAAAGCGGTTGTCCGCAACCGTGTACGCCGCCGCCTCCGGGAGGTTTACCGTCTCAATGAGGACCGTTTCCTGCCCGGTTGGGACATTGTGGTGGTTGCCAGAAGCCGCAGTATCGGCGTCAGCTTCGGCAAGCTCACCAAAGCGTATCTGTCCCTGGCGGAAAAAGCCGGTATCCTGAAGGAGGCAGTTTGATGAAGAAACTGCTGCTCGCTCTGATCCGCTTCTACCAACGCGCCATCTCTCCCTGGTTCCCCGCCCGCTGTCGATTCACCCCCACCTGCTCTGCCTACGCAAAGGAAGCTATCAACAAATACGGGGCCGGCAAAGGCAGTTACTTAGCGCTCAGGCGCTTCTGCCGCTGTCATCCTTTCTACAAGGGTGATTACTACGATCCCGTGCCATGATTTAACGGAGGAAAATTCATGATTCTCGCATTTAGCATTGGAGACATCATCAAAGTGCCCTTCGGCTATCTGATGGACTGGCTGTACCAGTTCACCACCAACTACGGTGTGGCCCTGATCCTCTTCGCCATCCTGGTGAAGCTGATCCTGCTGCCCGCCACCGCCAAGAGCAAGAAGAGTTCCATGAAGATGTCCCGCCTGGCACCCCGTGTGCAGGCTCTTCAGAAGAAGTATGAAGGCGACCAGCAGAAGCAGAACGAAGCTGTCCAGGCGCTCTACAAAGAAGAAGGCGTCAAGATGGGCGGCGGCTGTCTGTGGAGCATGCTCCCCCTGTTCCTGCTGCTGCCTCTGTACGCAGTTGTCCGTCAGCCGATCCAGTATATGATGCATGAAACGGTGGAGGTCGCTAATGACATCGTAACTGCCATCAAGGAAGCTGCACCCGCTCTGTTCGGCAAAAACGGAGCATACGATCAGATGATCGCTGCTGCTCATTTGAATGAGTATGCCGATCAGTTCAAGGACATTGTTGCCCACCCCGAGACTCTGGAGGGCGTGAAGTTCACCTTCCTGGGTATTGACCTGGGTGCCGTTCCCAACTGGAAGTTCTGGCAGTGGAGCTTTGAAAACAAGTCTGAAATTTGGCCCACTGTGGGCGGCGTGCTGATCGCTCTGATGTCCTGCGGCAGTCAGGTGCTGAGCATGGTCATCTCCCAGAAGATGAACAACTCCCTGGTTACCGACGAAAAGGGTCTGCAGGATAAGGAGACCGCCAAGAAATCCCAGGCCAACCAGTCCTCCAAGATGATGCTGTGGATGATGCCGCTGATGTCCCTGTGGATCGGCTTCACCATCCCCGCAGCACTGAGCCTGTACTGGTTTGCACAGGGCATCGTCTCCCTGATCATTGATGTGATCCTGACTAAGCGCTACCGCAAGATCTACGACGCCGAGGACGCCGAGCGTCTTGCCAAGGCACTGGAGCAGGAAAAGCTGGAAGCCGAGAAGGAGCGCCTGCGCGCAGAGCGCCGTGCCGCCAACCCCGACGGCATCACCCAGAATACCAGCAAGAAGAAGCTGCAGCAGCAGCAACAGCGCGAGGCAGAAGCTGCAAAGGCAGCTGCCAAGCGCGAGTACGATGCCAAGAAGGGCATTGTGGAAGAAGTGACCGAAAGCAACGAAAGGCCCGCTCTGTCCGGCATCGCTGACCGCCCCAACTGCAAGGGCCGCGCTTATGACCCCAACCGTTACGCCACGGAAAACACGGAGGAATAATAGTGGAAAAGTCAATCGTTACGACTGGCAAGACCATTGATCTTGCCATTGAGGCTGCCCTGACCCAGTTGGGTCTGGACCGCGACAGTGTGTCTGTCCAGGTCCTGGCACAGGCCAAGGCCGGCTTCCTGGGTTTCGGTGCTTCCCCCGCTAAGGTCCAGGTCACCTACGAGGTCCCGGATCCCAAGCCCGAGC
>JAZOBG010000134.1:0-3033 GCA_045595865.1 Oscillospiraceae bacterium | reverse complement strand
CAGCGTAGAGGGGCTGGGCGTTATTTCCTATCAGGAAAACTGCGTGTAACGCCGTACGGTGGGACGAAGAACAGAAGGAGGAACCGTTATGGGTCAAAAATATGGATTTACCAGCGGAATTGCAGATTCGAGAAGTGTTGTTTCCGGTGAAACTTATCGCTTTACCGTGCTGACCGAGCAGCTGATCCGCATGGAATACAGTCCCAGAGGAGAATTTGTGGACGATCAGACGCAGATCGTGTTGAATCGTCAGTTTCCGGTTCCCGAGTATACTGTCAAAGATGAACCGGGCAAGCTGGAAATTGTAACAAAATATCTAATCGTTACTTACGACAAAAAGCCGTTCTCATCCAACGGCTTAACGGTGCAGATGCGCTCCAATCCCTATCTGCGCAAGACCGGAATTTGGTTTTACGGCGATATGGAATTTGCTCGTATGGGCAATTTGAAGGGAACGGCCTCTACACTGGATAACACAGTGGGAGATTACTATTACCGGGATTCCGCCGATGAGACCAAGGTCTGGGGTGAACCGGATAAGCCGGTTGAACTTTGCGACGGTTTGCTGTCAAAGAACGGTTTTACGGTGTTTGATGACTCTAAGTCCCTTCTGTTTCAGCCGGATGGTTGGGTAAAGCCGGCCCCGGAGGAGCATACCGATGTGTACTTCATGTGCTGTGGCCGGGATTACAGAGGGGCACTGGATCTGTTCTTCCGCCTGTCCGGTAAGACCCCAATGCTGCCGCGCTGGGCGCTAGGCAACTGGTGGAGCCGTTATTACAGCTACACGCAGGAAGAGTACATGGCGCTGATGGAGCGCTTTGCGGAAGAAAACCTTCCCATTTCGGTGGCCATTCAGGATATGGGGTGGCACTATGTGGACATTGACCCGAAGTACGGCAAGGGCTGGACGGGCTACACCTGGAACAAGGAACTGTTCCCCGATCCTGCGGGCATGATGAAGGAACTGCACGAGCGTGGAATGCATGTATCCCTGAATGTGCACCCTGCCGACGGGGTGCGGGCCCATGAGGAGGCCTACCCGGCCATGGCCGAAGAATTGGGCGTGGATGCCGGGCAGGAAGTCCCCATTCCCTTTGACGTGACCGACCGAAAGTTTATGGAGGCCTATTTCAAATATCTGCACCACCCCCATGAGAAGATGGGTGTGGACTTTTGGTGGATGGACTGGCAGCAGGGTTCCAACACCCGTGTGCCCGGCTACGATCCCCTTTGGATGCTCAACCATTATCACTATGTGGATAACGGCCGAAAGGGTAAGCGTGCCATGGACTTCAGCCGTTTTGCGGGCCTGGGCAGCCATCGCTATCCCATTGGGTTCTCCGGCAGCACCTTTATCACGTGGGAGTCTCTGGATTATCAGCCGTATTTTACGTCCACGGCCTCCAATGTGGGCTATGGTTGGTGGAGCCATGACATTGGCGGTCATCGCAACGGCTACCGGGAGGACGAACTGACCACCCGCTGGGTGCAGTTTGGCGTATTCTCTCCCATTATGCGTCTGCACAGCTCCAACGAGGTGTTTACCGGCAAGGAGCCGTGGAAGTTCTGCGCCGATGCCGAGCGGACCATGCGCCGGTTCCTGTCTCTGCGCCATCAGTTGGTGCCCTATGCCTATACGATGAACGAGCGGTTCTTCCGGGAAAATCAGCCTCTGGTGCAGCCCATGTACTATGAGTGGCCCGGGGAGGAAGAAGCGTACAAGCATAAGAACGAGTACTTTTTCGGCTCCGAACTGATCGTGAACCCCATCACCAGCCGCACTTCTCCCGTGACGGGCATGGGTAGCGTCAAAACCTGGCTGCCCGAAGGCATCTGGTTCGACTTTTTTACCGGTATGTGCTATCAGGGCGACAAGACTCTGACCCTCCACAGACCGCTGGATACCATTCCAGTGCTGGCCAGAGCGGGCGGCATTGTCCCCATGCAGGGTGTAGATGAATTGTCCTGCCGGACGGACAATCCCAAGCACATGGAACTCTGCGCCTTTATGGGTGACGACGGCACCTTTGTCCTGTACGAGGATGACGGAGTTTCTATGGATTATGAAAAGGGCGTAGCGGTTCGTACCGAAATGAAGGTTCTTTGGAACACGTGTAAGGGGTTTGTGATCTGTCCCGCCGAGGGAGAAGTGTCACTGATCCCTGAGCGGCGGGATTATACCATTCGCTTGTTTGGCATTGCCCCCGATGCGTTGGAGAAGATTACAGCGAATGGTGTGGAGATTGCCGACGAGATCGAGTACGACACGGCCCGTCGTGTACTGACGGTCAGGGTGACCGGCTGCGATGTCCGGAAAGAAGTGTCCGTTTGCCTGCGGGCGGATGCGGAACTTTGTGGGAACGATCTGGCGGCAAGAGCTTATGAGGTCATCAACCGGGCCCAGGCGCCCTTTGCCACCAAGGAAGCCTTGTATAAGATTCTCTGCAGCGGAAAGAGAACGGACAGTATCCTTGCCGCAGTAGAGTCCATGTATATGGACGAGGATTTTAAGAGTGCTGTCCGAGAGCTGTTGTTGGCTTAAGTTTTAGACAAATAAGGTTTGCGTGGTTGTTAGAAGCACGGTGCTTAAAATTATATTAAAGCAGATCAGCTTTTTGGCCTTGACTGGGCGGATCAAAATTTGGCTGGTGCTTTTTGGTGCTTTCGGATTTGGGGTCAGGAGTGGGTCGTGTGGGTCAAAATATTTCGATCACGTGAGCGGATTTGGGCGATTTTATTTCCATTTCTCCGGGCCGATTGTGCTGCGGGGTTACAGAGTGAGTTCGGAAACGTGCAGAACTTGATGGAAAATGGAGCAAATCACTTTTTGAGCCGAAAAGCCGAAAATTCACGAAGAAAAACAAAAAACCTGAACACTTTCGTGTTCAGGTTTTGGTGGGAGAGGGTGGATTCGAACCACCGAAGTCAGCGACAACAGATTTACAGTCTGCCCCCTTTGGCCACTCGGGAACTCTCCCATATGAAGTTGGAGCTGGTGGACGGACTCGAACCCCCGACCTGCTGATTACA
>JAZOBG010000133.1:0-5514 GCA_045595865.1 Oscillospiraceae bacterium | reverse complement strand
GACAGGAGCACGCTGAACAGAATGGCCTCTCCGTTCTCCTGCAGTTCGCAGCGGTCGCTGGTCACCTGTCTGCTCCCGTCTCCCCAAACTCTTCCACAACTTGTATACCGCTCCCGGGGCAGGTCAAGTTCCCGTTGGCTTACCGCCCCGTTTTCATGCTCCACATAAAAGGTCAGCTTACCTGCTATCCCTCCGTTTTCGGCAAACTCGGTTTCTGCGTTCAAAATACATTCAAATTTCTTCGACGTATCCGCTTCGTTGGGATGCTCCCCATTGATCAAAACAGGCTTGCTGGAGATCATTTCTCCTTCCAGATAAATATCTTCATAGATGGCATAATCCTTGACATCATTCCCAAAACGGCAGGTAACCTCGGTTCCGGAAGGTGTCATACGAATTTTCAGACTGGTTTCCTTGCTGTGGTTGGCAGCACACAGAACGATCACAACAGCGCAGAGGATGACCGCAATCACGGTGATCCACACCGCGGGTTTTTTCCACTTGGCCAGATTTTTGATGCGGCCTTTGGTGTCGCCCTCGCCAAAGGCAAGCGGCGTAGCGGCGATGACGGTGCGCCCGGTGGACAGCTTGAGCAGAGAGGCCGAATAGTCGGCCCGGATGCCCTCGCCCAGTGTTTTGACCACCGCCTCGTCGCAGCTCATCTCCATGTCCCGCCCGGACAGGTAAAAGGCCTGCCAGACCAGCGGGTTGAACCAGTGGATGCAAAGGGCGGCAAAGGCCAGAATTTTTACGATATGGTCCAGACGGCGGATGTGGTGTCGCTCGTGCAGGATGATGTACTCCCGCTCCTGCTCCGACAGGTTGGAGGGCAGATAGATTTTGGGCCGGAACAGGCCCAAAACAAAGGGCGATGTAATATGGTCAGCCAGCCGGATGTTTCCCTCCAGAGGAATCGCACCCACCAGCCTGCGGCGCAGACGGAAATAAGCAACGACACTGTAAATCACCAGCGCCAGCGCACCGCACAGCCAGATCCCGGTCAGAATAAACATGGGTGCTTCCAGCGGGTCGGCACGAAGCTGCTCCTCTCCCTGGGGTAGAACGTCGTTGATGGCGTCATCGACCACCGGGACGGGCAGCTCCACCGTCGGGTATTCCATGTGCACGATCTCTCTGGGGACGTATTCGATGACTGTGGCTCCGCTTTCTGTGGTGACCGTGGGAGTGTCCAGTACCTCCATCAGGGAAACGGGCGCCGAAAAGGAAACGGGACAGAACAGTCGGAACAGCACCACCGCCCAAAGGGCGTAGGACACCGCGGCAGGGGCACCCAGCTTTTTCAGCAGAAAGCGCGTCAAAAGTACAGCAAGGATGACGATGCTCGCCGTGACCGTCATGTTGAAGATCACGGGCAGAAGTTCGTAACTGAAAAAGTCACCCATCCCCTCACCCCCTCATCCGGTCGATGAGCGCCTGCAGTTCATCAATTTCCCCTGCGGACAACTTCTTGCGTGTGCCGAAGGCCGCCAGAAAGGCGGGCAGGCTGCCGTCAAAGGTCTCCTCCACGAATTTTTCGCTTTGGCGGGCGTAAAACTCCTCCCGGGAAATGCACGAGGTGACAACGCTGTTTTCGTTTTGAAACAGGCCACGCTCACACAGGCGGCGCAGCACGGTATAGGTGGTGGGCTTTTTCCAGCCCAATTCCTGCTGGCACAGTTTGACCAGTTCCCCCGAACCGACCGGTTCCTGCTGCCAGATCAGATCGGCAAAACGCGCCTCGATGGCGCCCAGCTTGATGTCGTCCATAGAGATCCTCCTTTCGGTTTACCCATTGTAAACCTCACCTCGAGTTTACAGCATGTAAACCGTTTTGTCAAGAAAAAATTCTCCGAAGAGATCCGGAGAATTGGAATGAGCCATGACTCAGAAATTTGTGTCGTTGTAGACCTGTCCCGCCTGCAATTCAATGCCGCGTGCGGCAAAAAGCTGCTCCACGGTAACAAACAGGTACCCCTGTTCATGTAGCATATCCACCACGCGCAGGGCAGCCTGCACACTGGTGGGATAAATGTCGTGCATGAGGACGATGGCGCCGTCCTGTGCTTCCTCCACGATGTGCGAAGCCACCCGGTCGGTATTTTTGTCCCCCCAGTCCTTAGGGTCAATGGACCATAAAATAATGGGGCATCCCGCCTTATTCTGTACTCCCTGATCATACAGGCCGTAGGGCGGACGCAGAACAAAATCATTGTGACCCAGAATATTTATCAGCATCTGACGGGTCTTGTCCACCTGGGCGTCAAAGTCGGCCGTGTTCAGGCCGGTCAGGGTCACGTGGTCGTAGGTGTGGATACCGATCTGATGTCCTTCGGCATCCATGCGGCGCACAAGGTCCTCATTTCCAACAATCTGCTCCCCCACCAGAAAAAAGGTGGCCGGAACACCGCGCCGCGCCAGCCCGTCCAGTAATTCGGCGGTTGTGGAACGAATGGGCCCGTCGTCAAAGGTCAGGGCAATCAATTTGGTCGAATCCTCCATATCAGCAGTAGCATCGGCCTGAACAATCCGCTCATCCGCATCCGCAACAACAGCAAGCAGAGTATATCCTATGAAAAAAAGCGCGAGGACAGGCGCAGCCGTCCTCGCAGCAAAAAAACTTCGTTTCATGCCACCGCCGCCTTTCATCAAGGACAGTATGTGCCGACGGCAAGCGATTTTTCATTGAAATTTTTTCATTTTCAATCAACATATCTGGGATCGGGGTCGCCGGGAATAGGCGCAAGGAACCGATAAAACGGCACAAGGAACTCCATCCCTTCGTACAATCGATCCACCAGACTGCGGTCATAAAGCACGGCAGAATTTTTTTCGTCATGGACAAAGGAAAAATTTTTCTTGTTGTACCATTCGGTCAACAACTCGGAGGGTGCCGGCTTAACCTTGGCGTAGGAGGGACCGCTCAAAACAAATTCATTTTGCTTGTTCAGGGCAGCAATCAGATGTTCGGCTGCCTTGGGATCCCGGTTCAGACGGGCGCGAAACTTAGCCAACGTGGCCGCCTCGGCACACCAGAAACCCAGACCGTAGCTCCAATGGTCCGGGCAGAGTTCAAACCAGAAGGTGGGGTGATCGTGCCACTGCTCACCGGGACCGCGCAAAGAGAACCACAGGTCATCCTTATACGGGCCGCGACCGTGCAGACGGCGGGCATCCCGATAGATCCGCGAAACCTTGCAGAACAAGCCCAAATCAGGATAGGCATCGTCCAATCGCTGAAACAGTTCCTTGGCCAGCGCCTTCATGGGGTCGTAAAAATGGTCAATATACTCCTGCTTGTGCTCATTGAACCAACTGCGCTCATTATTGAAGCGGATGCCCCACATAAAATCAATCGTCGCATCGGAAAAACCTTGAAACATTTTTGCTCACCTCTGCGGATATTGTACCACAAAAATTACCATCTTACAAACCTGCAAAAGATTGTTAAAAAAATTGACAAGTCATGCTCCATACAGTAAACTGAATATGAACCGCTTTTCCTTTTGCGAGAAACAAAACGAAGGATCAGACAAATATGAAAAAGAATCACATTTCCCCCGCTGTGATCCGCCGGCTGCCCCGGTATTATCGCCGGCTGACCGACATGCAGCAAGCCGGGATCGAGCGTATTTCATCCAGCTCCCTTGCCGAGTCTTTGGACCTGACCGCCTCCCAGATCCGACAGGATCTGTCCTGCTTCGGCGGCTTTGGTCAGCAGGGCTACGGCTACAATGTGGAGGTTCTGCGCACCGAAATCGCCCAGATCCTCGGTCTGGACCGCGGCTACACCGCCGTCATCATGGGCGCCGGTAAGCTGGGTCAGGCTTTGATGGAGAGCTTTCACTTTACTCTGAACGGTTTCCGCCTGCTGGCGGCCTTTGATGTGGATCCCAACCTGGTCGGTACTACCATTGCCGGAGTTCCCGTTCTGCACAACGATCAGCTGGAACAGTTCGCCGCCGAGAACCCCATCAGCATCGGCGTGCTCACCGTACCCAAATCGGTAGCCGTGGAAACCGCTGACCGTTTAGTGGAACTGGGTGTGCGTGGAATCTGGAATTTCACAACACAAAAGCTGTCCATTTCCGACCCTTCCGTGAAAGTGGAAAAAATTCATTTTGGAGACAGCCTTCTGGCTTTGAGTTACATGATTTCTGAGGAGTAATCTATGCGCAACCGAATGATCGCTGCGGTTCTTCTGACCGCCGTTCTGGTCACCGGACTGGGTGCGGCTCTGGCTTCCCCGGGCACTGCCGAGGATCCCTTTGTCACCCTGAGCTATCTGACCGGAACCTTTTATCCCGAAATGGAGCAGGCCATGCTGGAGCAGGCCCAAAAAGGCACTGCCAAAGTTGAAAAAGACGCACTGGATAAGCTGGCTGAGCTTTCCGGCAGCTATCTGTCTCAGGTTCCCTCCCGAGACGGAATGTATGCCGACACCTTTTTGCGCCTGACACTGGCCCGGAACGAAGTGCTGACCCTGACCGCAGGATCCAGTCTCCAGTTCGATTCCGGACGGGTTTCGCTGACCTTTTCTTCCGGTTGCCTGATCGACGCAACCGACGGAACTGCCGTGACCGGCACCGGTACGCTGACCGCCGGTCATCACTACATTGCTGCCGAGAACACCACCTGCACCGTGACCGCCAAGTCCGATGCAGTGTATCTGTCGGTTCGCGGTTATTACGATCTGGAGCGCACCGGCATTTCCTACACCCCCTTCGTAGACATTGTCGCTCCGGTCTGGTATGCCGATCCCATCCTGTACGCCTATCAGGAAGGATTGGTTAACGGCATGACAGCCACCACCTTTGAGCCGGCAACCACGATGAACCGTGCCATGTTGGCCACCCTGCTCAGCCGCATGGCCGGAGTTCAGGGTACTCCGGCAGATGCCGGGTTCTCCGATGTTCCTTCCGGGGTATGGTATGCCAACGGCATCAACTGGGCCTACTCCGCCGGTATTGTCAGTGGTTATGGCGACGGCACTTTCCATCCTCTGGCCACCCTGAACCGTGAACAGCTGGCTACCTTCCTGTATAACTACACCACCAAGTATCTGGGCGTGGACGCGCAAAGCAACGGCGATCTGACCCAGTTCCCCGATGCCGACAAGGTATCTCCCTACGCCGTGAACGCCCTTTCCTGGGCCGTGGGTGCCGGGCTGGTCAATGGCAAAGACGGCAAGCTGGCCCCTCAGGACAATACCAACCGCGCCGAAGTGGCCACCATTCTATACCGCTTCGAAACCCTGATTCCCTACTGATCCCACTACTGCCGCAGAACCGTAGGTTCTGCGGCAGTTTTGTTTTTCGCGCTCACACACCCTTTTCCCCCAGCCGCATAAGATACAATGAGATCGCCGATAAGCGTTCTCCACATCTTATCAGGAGGTACTCATTTATGGGATGCAATAACGGTTGGGGCGGCGGCTGCCTGTGGATCCTGATCATCATCATCGTTCTGTTCTGCTGCGGCGGCTGTGGCAACAACGGCTGCGGAAACAGCAACTGG
>JAZOBG010000132.1:0-7361 GCA_045595865.1 Oscillospiraceae bacterium | reverse complement strand
TGACCGGCTTGGACAGGTTTCCCAGCTTCAGGAACACGCTGCCGCCGTGGACGCCGAAACGCTTGCCGTCGATGGCCGAGAAGTTGACCATCTCACCGATGTCGGCGCCCGCCACGAAGGAGCGACCCTCGCCGGTCAGGATGACCACGTAGATGTCGCTGTCGGCCTCCACCTGATCAAGAACGGCGTCCAGATCGGACAGCACCTGTGAGTTCAGTGCATTCAGTGCCTCGGGACGGTTGATGGTCAGAATACCGATATGCTCTTGCTTTTCCAGGGTTACAAATGCCATGTGTGTCACTCCTTTGAGGTTTGTTATAATTTTAACGAAGTTTGGGTGCACAAAAGCGCAACGGGCAAAAACTGCCGCGTGCGCGGGGGAAAACGGGGCAAAATCCCACTTTTTCACCGATTGAATTTATTATAAGTTGTAAGGGAGAGGAAGTCAACAAAAGGGATTGATATTAATTTAACAAATTTTCCTTTGTGAAAATATTATCATATTGTCAGAATGACGAAAGGGAATGTTGGAGTGGAAATCATCGTTCAAATTGGAAAAATGAAGGAACTTTTTTTCGCCCGTTTCGTCTGATAGAGTAGAGAGAACATAATAGGAGGGGAAGCGGATGAAAAAACTGCTTTTGATGAGTTTGGTTTTGCTGATTTGTGCAGGCTGTACCCGAATGGGCGTGGAAAGCTGTCCCGCTGCGGAGGAGGAACCCGGTGGGGAAGTCGCCGTTTCCCCGGCAGAGGAAACGCCCATCGTGTGGGAGCGCGCCCCGGAACTGACCGTGACCGACGGGGTGAACAGGGCAGCGGCCCTGAAATGCACCGTTTCGTGGGATTATGAGAAACCCGACGGAACACGGACGGGCATCAACGCCTGCGGCAGCGGGCCGCTGGGCAGCCGGAAGTACATGGAGCCGCTGGTGACCGACTCGGGACTGGCATGGCTGGAGTTTGAACTGGACCCCGACTCGGTGACCGTCAAGTGCTGGGACGCAAAGCACTTTGGCGAGTATGACGTGGAGGGGGAGCCGGTGCGGGTGGACGTACTGGCCGCCGATTTTGAGGACGGTACGTCAACTAAGACCTATTCCATCCACCTGAAGGAGGGCAGCTGGGTCTACGAAGTGACCGCCAAGTGGGAGCGCGGCAAATACGGCGGCACGGTGTATTACGGGTTTTATACCGAATGATAGAACAACGCCGATGGGAGGTGTGAAGCTTCCCATCGGCGTTGGTTTATAAAGTAAAAAAGCCGCCCGTTAAGAGCGGCTTTGGATATTGGCAGGGCGGCGTATCCTGCATCTCAGGTACCCTTGCGGGTGTGTTGGGAGCCTTTCCAACCTCAATACCCAGAAATAATTCTATTCCTTTACACTTAGAATTATACCATCAAAGCTCTTGATGTCAAGATGTCAAAACGGCTATTTTACGCCAATTTCGGCTCCGTTGAGTTCAGTTTTTATCATAAACACAACTATTTATACGGTTTCAGACGGCCGCTTTGAAGATGCTTGTCGACCTTTGCATGAGTTATGTTATAGAGGCTGGCAACGTATAAGTAGCCGTCCTTTTGGTCCAACTTGATGCAAACCTTCAAATTTTGGTCAAAAACTTTTACCAGTTCAATGCTGTTTGGCTCTGATGGGTTTACGCCAATGTAATTCGGGCAGCAAATAATTTCTGGAATCAAATCTATCTTGGGAACCAAAGCAGGTGGCGTTTTCTGATATGAACCGCCAAGCCGGGAGACTGTAGTATTGGCCCGCAGGGAAGTGATTGTGCAGTAATCTGATTAAATTTTTCAACATATTGACCGACTGTTAAAAGCGTTTCTGCCACAACGATCACCTGCCATATACAGCCTAAGATATAAATAGTATACCATATTTCACGCCATTTGCATATAGCTTGTGAAACAAAACGTGACTTTACACGGCTTCGGTTTGAGACGGAATTCTTGGCTGCGCAACCTTGTGGCAAAGGCAAAAATGTGATACAATTTGAAAACTATGTCGAATTACAAGGAGTAACCCTATGAGTATCTTAAACGTCGAGCACCTGTCCCACGGGTTTGGCGACCGGGCCATTTTTGAGGATGTGTCCTTCCGCCTGCTGAAGGGGGAGCACATCGGTCTGGTAGGCGCCAACGGCGAGGGTAAGTCCACCTTCATGAGCATCGTCACCAACCGCCTCATGCCCGACGAGGGCAAGGTGGGGTGGTCCCGCAACGTCCGCGCCGGGTATCTGGACCAGCACGCCGCGCTGGAGAGCGGCATGACCATTCAGTACGTGCTGCGCTCGGCCTTCGGGTGGCTCTTTGAGCAGGAGGCGCGGCTGAACCAGATCTGCGAGGAACTGGGCGATGCCGACGAGGACACCATGAACGCCCTGCTGGAAGAGATGGGCGAAATTCAGGAGATGCTGGACGCCCACGACTTTTACACCATCGACGCCAAGGTGGAGGAGGTGGCCCGCGCCCTCGGCCTTGCCGCCCTCGGTCTGGACCACGATGTGGCCGATCTCAGCGGCGGGCAGCGCACCAAGGTGCTTTTAGCCAAGCTGCTGCTGGAGAAACCCGACATCCTCCTGCTGGACGAGCCCACCAACTATCTGGACGCCGAGCACATCGTGTGGCTGAAACGCTATCTGCAGGAGTATGAAAACGCTTTTATTCTGATCTCCCACGACATTCCCTTTCTGAACGCCGTGGTCAACCTGATCTACCACATGGAAAACCGCCAGCTCAACCGCTACGTGGGCGATTACGACCACTTTATGGGGGTCTACGCCGTGCAGAAGGCCCAGATGGAGGCCGCCTACAAGCGTCAGCAGCAGGAGATCAGCGAGCTCAAGGAGTTCGTCAACCGCAACAAGGCCCGTGTGGCCACCCGAAACATGGCCATGTCCCGCCAGAAGAAGCTGGACAACATGGAGCTGATCGAGCTGGCCGCCGAAAAGCCCAAGCCGGAGTTCAATTTTAAGGTAGGGCGCACGGCGGGCAAGTACATTTTTGAGACTCGCGGACTGGTCATCGGCTACGATTCGCCCCTGTCGAGGCCGCTGGATCTGGTCATGGAGCGCGGACAGAAGATCGCCCTGGTGGGCGCCAACGGCATCGGAAAGACGACGCTGCTCAAAAGCATTCTCGGCCTGACCCCTGCCCTGGAGGGCAGTGTGGAGCTGGGGGAGAACCTGCAGATCGGCTACTTTGAGCAGGAGGGTGACTACGGCAACGCCACCACCTGCATTGAGGAGCTGTGGAAGGAGTTCCCCGGCTTTTCCCAGTACGAGGTGCGCTCGGCCCTGGCCAAGTGCGGCCTGACCACCAAGCACATCGAAAGTCAGGTGCGTGTGCTGTCCGGCGGCGAGCAGGCCAAGGTGCGCCTGTGCAAGCTCATCAACCGGGAGAGCAACATCCTGCTGCTGGACGAGCCCACCAACCATCTGGACGTGGACGCCAAGGACGAGCTGAAACGCGCCCTGAAGGAGTACCGCGGCAGCATCCTGCTCATCTGCCACGAGCCGGAGTTTTACGCCGATATCGTCAGCGACGTGTGGGACTGCGCCAAGTGGACCACCAAGATCATCTGATGAAAAATTAACCCGAAACGGACAGAACCCCCGAACCTTTGCACTTGCAAGGATTCGGGGGTTCTGTGTTAAAAGTTGAGTTCGGGGGCTATTCCACCGTTTGATACAGCGGCTCGCCGTCGGGCAGGCTGTAAATGGTGTCGCCGTTGACCACCATACAGGGCGTGGTTTCCCCGCTGCGGTAGATGCCGTCGCGCTCGATACGGTACAGGTATCCCTTTTCGGCAAAGGCGTACACCTTTTTGCCCTGAATGTACCAGGTGGCCTTGTCCTCCTCGCCGCGGTAGATCCACATGCCGTCCACACGGCAGACCACGCTGCCGTCCTCCATGCTGTGGACGGTGTAAGGCTTGCCCTTGGGGGCGTCGGCACCCACCCGGTCGCACACCAGGATCAGCAGGGGCACCACCAGCGCCAGCGCAGCGCTGGCCAGTACCATGGTGTAGGGGTCGCCGCCGTCGGACATCAGGGAACCCAGGATCATCAGAATGCCCCAGGTTGCCAGATACCACAGAAAATATTTGTTTTTTCGAAGATTGTTCATGGGTTCCACTTCCTTTGGTTGCCTTACGGATATTGTATCACAAACTTCCCCCACCGGCAACCCTCAGGGTACCGTGGTGCCATGCCGCAGCCGCCACGCCGCCTTGAGCACCATGATCCACCGCATGACCTCCCGCGGCTCGTCGGGGCAGATGCGGAAAATATCCCGCCCCACCTGAATTTCAAACCGCTTGCCCGGCTGGAAGGGCAGAATGGGGAAGGGCGCCGTGGGGATCTCCTGATAAAAGGGCGCTCCGAACAGCTCGCCGTCGAGGATAAACTGCTCAAAGGTCATGGTCACGGCGGCGCGGCCCGCCTTTTCGTAGCGGTGGCGTTTGCCGTTGATTTTATAGATATCGGCCCGGGCGGTAAACCGATAGCCGGGGTCGGTGGCCACCAGCGCGTCGATCTCCTGCTGGATTTGGGCGTACCAGTCGCTGGGATAGCGGAACAACGGCTCGGCCCCGTCGGGGTCGTGGAGAAGGCCGTACACGTCGCTTTCCAGCGCGAAGCCGCAGTCGGTGCAGGACAGGCGGCTGCCCTCGGCCCGGACGGTGAAATCCTTGCCGCAGGAGGGGCAGCGGAAGAGTACCTGATCCAGCCCCTCCACGTTGTCGCCCTTTTTGTAGGGGATTTTGTTGACCTCGTTGGCGCGGTAGGCGTCAAAGGCCAGATGCCCGTCCACCAGCGCCTCGGCCTGCTCCACGCTCAGGGCGGAAAATTCCTCGCGGGAGGCCAGCTTGTAAATGTCCAGTGTGATCTGGCCCTTGCGGCTGACTTTGCTCCACTTTGGGCCGGTCAGGTAGGTGCCGCCCACCTTGCCCACGTACACGTCGGCGTCCAGCCACTTCAGCGCTTTGGCGGTGGCGCGGGGAATGGGGGTGGAGGTGCCGCTTTCGGTCATCATTCCGGCCGGGAAAATGACCAGCAGACCGCCGTTGTCCACCACCTGCTTCATCTTTCGCATATCGCCGATGAGGGTCTGGAACTGGTTTTTGCAGATGACCCCCGTCCGTGCGGCCAGCGGTGCCACCACCGGGATGGACATGACGATGGAATTGCTGGCCACCATGTGGCAGCGTTCCTTTACGGCGGCGTACACGGGGAGAAAGTCGATGGCGGCCTCGTGATTGCAGATGAGGATGCGCCGCCCCGCGGTGCCGGTCAGCTCGTTGCGCTGCACCTTCAGCGGAAACACCAGTTTGCAGGCCAGCTTGGACACCAGCCGGACAATACCGTACAAAAGGGCGTTGGGGCGCCGGTATACCGTTTTCTGTTTTTTCATAACCGCTCCTTTCCTTTCCTTTCGCAAATAACACACAACCCTATTAGACCATATTTTGACTGATTATGCAACAAAATCCGCATGGCTGCGGGTTTTTGGAACATTTTGGGAGTTTCTGTTATGTGACATTGCGGGGAGGTTCTGCACCGCAGGGGGACATAACTGGGATGTTATTTTGACACTGGCCCATAGATAGGATATAATTATTCTAAAAATATGGCAAAGAGGGCACGATCACCAAGTTGATGGGGAGATAGCATGGCGCAGGGAAAAATTCATTCACATATACAGCGTCCGGAATCTATGTGGACGCCTTTGAGGAGAACGGGTGGATATCGACGAAGTGAAACAGAATATTGCCAATATCGAAGCCAAACTTGCTGAAGGACAAACATAGATGGCAAAATATCCGAAGGAGCTGGGAGTATGAGTGAAAACAAAGGTGAACTGATTATCTATCAGACGGAAGATGGTTTGACGAAAATTGATGTCCGAATGGACAATGATACCGTTTGGCTTTCCTTGGACCAAATGGCTGAACTGTTCCAAAGAGACAAATCCACAATCTCCAGACATATTAAGAATGTTTTTCAGGAGGGCGAGTTAAGCGAGAATGCAACTGTTGCATATTTTGCAACAGTTCAATCTGAGGGTGATCGTCAGGTAAGCAGAAACATTACTTATTTCAACCTTGATGTAATCATCTCTGTTGGCTATCGTGTCAAATCTCTGCGCGGCACACAGTTCCGTATCTGGGCCAGTTCTGTTCTGCGCGAATACCTGATCAAGGGCTTTGCTATGAACGATGAGCTGCTGAAGCAGGCGGGCGGCGGCAATTACTTTGACGAATTACTTGCCCGAGTACGGGATATTCGTTCCTCCGAAAAGGTGTTTTGGAGAAAGGTGCTGGATATCTACGCCACCAGTGCCGACTACTCTCCCAACGCAGCAGAGACCACTGTGTTCTTCAAGACCGTGCAGAACAAGATGCTGTTTGCCGCGACCGGTCAGACAGCTGCCGAACTTGTGAGCGGCAGAGCAAACGCTCTGCTGCCTATGATGGGAATGACTTCATTCAAGGGTAAGCGGCCGACACTGGCAGAAGCCAAGATCGCCAAGAACTATCTGGATGAAGATGAGCTCGACACGCTGAATCACCTTGTGTCAGCTTATCTGGATTTGGCTGAGCTTCAGGCTTTGCGCCACAAGCCCATGTATATGCGGGACTGGATTGCGCGGCTGGATGATTTTCTCCGAATGACCGACAGCGAAGTGCTGCAGAATGCCGGTAAGGTATCTCACGCTCTGGCGGAGCAGAAGGCTAAGGAGGAATACCAGAAATTCAAGCAGCTGCAGAGCATGGAGCTTACACCGGTCGAAGAAGCCTTCGTGGCTTCCATTGAAACATCCAAGGTGGACGAGCTGAGTGAAGGCGTGAAAAAGCTGAAGAAGTAATGTGCTTTGCGGTGCTTGCTTATAGTGCAGGCATCATGACTTGTGGGAATGATGGCACGTCACTTTTGACATTCCGTGGAAACTGTGTTATAATGACTCAACACTTTGTTGGAGCAAAGTGTCAAAGTTTGCAAGAGAAAATGAGGGATCTATTGTGAATCAACGTGAACATCTGTCTTCGCGCCTCGGCTTTATCCTGCTCAGCGCAGGCTGCGCCATCGGCTGCGGCAACGTGTGGAAGTTCCCCTGGCTGGCCGGTCAGAACGGCGGCGGCGGCTTCGTGCTGGTCTACGTCATCTGTCTGATCGTGCTGGGTCTGCCCCTCATGACCATGGAGTTCGCTCTGGGTCGTGCCTCGCAGGCAAGCCCCGCGCGCATGTATCAGGCGCTGCAGAAACCCGGCCAGAAATGGCACATCCACGGCTACTTCGCTCTGTTCGGCAACATCTGCCTGATGGCCTTCTATACCACCGTGGCC
>JAZOBG010000131.1:0-22067 GCA_045595865.1 Oscillospiraceae bacterium | reverse complement strand
GCTTGGCCTCCGACTTCAAAGTCCTTTTCAACCAACTCATAATCGACTGATGATTGAAGCCGACCGAGTTGATCTTTCCAAGAATCAATATTGGTTCTCACCTTGCGGAAACCAAGTGATTCGTAAACGTGCTGCGCTCTTGTGTTCGTCAAATTGGTATCGAGAACGATTTTGGAATATCCGTTTCTGAACAGCCAACCGATCAGCATACTCAAAACCTTTCTTCCGACGCCACGGTTCTGACAATCGGTTTCGCAGATCTTAATACCGATTTCTGCAACGCCGTCCGCCACGTTGCGGTAATTGCACTCACCGATCAGACGGTCGCTTTCTTCAATGACCATGCAACCGTCGCCAAGTCCTTCGATAACTTCTTCCTCAGTTGTTCCCAAACCGTTTGGAAAGCCTGCGTGTGCCATCACAGCACCATCATTCCACCATGTGGTCAGCTGCTTTGCATCGGCAACCTCGGCTTGACGGATGGTTAAGTTCTCATATTGTAATTTCATTTAATGCCTCATACTCTTTTCAAATAGCACCCTTGCTATCGTTTGTATCTGTTCTAATTGGATTCTTTCGGGTTGTACTTCATCCACTCCAAGCATATCTGCAAAACCTTTAAGAATCCTGTACGCTGCCATTGCATGACCATTGCTTTTGTCTGCGGGGTTAGCTTCTGCTGCAAATGATTGTAACAGATTTCTTTCGTTGGAATAAATCAGCTCTACCAGTTTTGCTCGGTACTCCAAATCTTCGGAGGACATATTCTTGTCCATTTTTAAGTCTCTGGCGTGTTGGGCTTCGTGCTTCAGCAAGGAAACTCGGAAACTTTCGCTTTCAATATCCCAAGCTGATTTTACGCAGTTAATATATCCGTCGCCGTCAGCCCATCCACCGGGTCCAATTTCGCCAAACGAAAGGTAATCAATCCAACTTCGTGCAATAAAGCCATCGAGCATTTTTACGGAATAGTTTTGAACCCCGTCGGGTAACTCAACATCGTATGAAACGTTTTCGGTCGTTCGCCAAATATAAGGACCATAATATCCGCTGGTCTTTCCTCCAAGAAAATGAAGCCCACGACTTTCAAACAAATCAACAAGATGTTTTTGCTCCAGCTCGCATAATTCTATATGCTCATTTATGATGCCTAACAGCTTAGCCAATCGTTCTTTTAGCTCATTTTCTGCCTGCTCCTTGTTTATACAGAGATAAAAGGCATCACGATAATACTGCTGATAAGCTAACAGAATTTCGTTAAGTTCTGCATCTACTTCGTAAGATATATACTGCTCATATTCAAAGACAGAAGCGAAGCGATTATAGTGGTCACTTTTTTCCGGGAACTGTTTTATGTAGGTAATGGCACTTAACAGATCACCCTTGATTATATAACCGTAATACAAGTCACAGTCAAAGACCATTTTACCCATTCCTCTCGCTGTTCTTCTTCCACACAAGCCAGTTCTTATCAAGTACGGTAGAGTGTGGCTTTTGCATAATCGTATCACACGGAAAGTTCTTGCACTCTCCGCAGAAATTCAGCTTCTTTTCTTTCACACAATCACGGGTGAAGCAATCTCCCGTAGTGTGTTCTTCCTCACAACCACGGCAACCGCCTTTTATGTATGTAGGGCAAGCGCCGCAGTAAAAGCCGCATTTGCCAAGTAGTTTTTCGTCCATAGAGTTATTCTCCGTCGTAATAGTCCACATCGCTTGCCTGCGGATAGAGCTTGTTAATTCCCATACCCCAAACGCCAATTTTGTCGGAATCGGGATAAATCGTAATATCCACATCGTGCACTACATCAAAGTCAATGTAAACAAGATTTTCTGTTTCCGAAGAATTTGTCAACTTATGAGCACCTTCTGCACCGGTAGGAAAGAACAGAATATCTCCTGCACTAACTTTGCGTTCGCCATTTGGAGTTCTCAAAATGCCTTCGCCGCTGATGATATAGAATGTTTCCTCGTTGTTGTGATGGAAATGATAAGGGTATGCCGCTTTCATCGGAGGTATCTCATAGATACTAACCAATGAGTTCTTGGCGGCACCAAAAGGTACAAACTTGCGGCGATAGTATTCGTAGCCCTCATGTTCGTTTTTATGGCTTTTAGGTATGTTATTTATTGACTCGTGTTTGATTTCGTTCATAGACAGACTCCTTGATTCATCCCATTTGTACTAAAAACTTCGACTTCGATTTCAAATTGGCAGCATCGCCGTATCCGAGCTTGCCGTAGAAATGCTCGTGCATTTCATCATTGACGGAAACAAGCTGAACCATAGCCCTCTGAAATTCATCATATCTAATCACACTTTTCTCAACATTTTCTCCGCTTCCGCATATAGCTTCGGTGAAGTCTGCGGATATGTAAGCTCGGCAGGGAGAGTGTCAAATATCTTTGTTTCTTTCATTTCGCTTTCGGGAAGTTCACCAAGGGAGTGAACCACCGCAAGGAAAACCATTCCGTTTGCGCAGGCTTGACGGTTGAATCCCCAATAGTCACACACGGGATAGATGTCGGCATCCTTAATACCGCTTTCCTCAAAAAGTTCACGCTTCGCACATTCAAGGGGAGTTTCGCCGTCCTCAATGTGACCGCCCTGCGTTTCCCAAGTGTTGCGCATCTTGTGCTTTGAAAGGATCCACTTGCCCCCATAGGAAGTGCAAATCACCGTGTACTTGTATCTTTCAAGGTAGCCAAGCGGATAAATTCTGCATTGAAGCTCTTTGCGGATCGCCTCACGGTCAATCGTCGGAGCGTTCAGATCGACACCAAGCTCTTTGCATTTTTCGATGGCAAGGTCGTGATCCTGCAGAGCTGCCTTTCGATACCAAAAGATCGCTTGCGCCATATCACGCTCTACGCCAATGGCATCCTCATAGAACCAAGCGAGGTTGCATTGTCCGTCACGGTCGCCGTGATCGGCGGCTCTGCGTGTCCACCGGATCGCTTTATCAAGGTCTTTTTCTACACCAAGACCGTCGTAATAGAAGTAGCCGATCTGACATTCGGCAAGAGGATAGCTCTGCTCGGCAAGAGCCAAATGCCCCTCAAAGCACTTCTCATATTGCTGTGTGTTAAAGTATTTCTCAATCAGCTCGTTGCAGATGTCAAGCTCTCTGCAAGGTTTGTAATACGGTTCAGACATTTCGCACCTCTTTGTAGTCTTATTCTCCGTGTATCACCTTGTAATCACTCAAAATCACGTTTTCGCCGCCACCGGGCGGACCTCGCAGGCCACTTTGCCGCCGTGCAGTTCGATCACTCCGTAGGTGGCCCTGGCTCCGATGCCGCCGACCGTGCCGGGATTCATGCGCCACAGGCCGTCCTCCTCGGTGCGGCAGACCGCCTGATGGGTATGGCCGTACAGGAGAACGTCGGCCCCACACATCCGGGCCTCGGCCAAAGCCGCTCCTGCCCCGGATTTGACGTGCCATCTGTGCCCGTGGCCCAGAAGGATACGAACGCCCTTCCGCTCCAGCAGCAGCCGATCCTGCATCCCCGTCCAGCCGTCGCAGTTGCCGGGTACCATGATGACCGGGATCTCCGGGCAGGCAAAGGACAGAGACTCGGCATCCCGGACGCAGTCCCCCAGATGAAAAATTTCATTGGGCTGCTCACGCTCTGTAATATCGATCATGGATCCCACATCACCGTGAGAATCCGACAAAATCAATAGTTTCAATGTAGTCACCTTCTTGGTTTTGCTTCATAGAATAAATTGAATTCCAACGATTGCGGAGGGCATGTTATGGACAACAAACAACCGAATCTGAATGAGCTGCTCAACTCCCCAAAAACAGCTGACCTTTTGAAAAACAGGCAGGCTATGGAGTCCTTGCTCAATTCCAATGAGGCCCGAAAACTCATGGAATTGCTCAATCAAAATTCCGGCGGCGGTTTGAAGGATGCGGCGCAATCCGCCATGAAAGGAAATACGGCTCAACTGATGGGATTGGTACAGGGTTTGATGAATGACCCGCAAAGCGCCAAACTGGTGGATGATTTAAACAAAAAAATCCAAACGTAATCGTTCTTTCGGGGGTGAAGGTTTTGAGCGAATTTGAGGATAAGCTGCAGTCCATTCTGGGCAATCCGGACGCCATGGACCAAATCATGTCCATCGCTCGTTCCCTCACCGGAGGTACTTCCGCGCCGGAACCCTTGTCTCCCTGCGAAGCTTCCACCCCGGGCCCGCAGCAATCACCCGTGCACAGCGAGTACCCCTTCCCTTTTTTGAACGACATGGATCCCCGCATCCTTCAAATCGGAATGCGTCTTTTATCCGAATACAACCGCAACGACGATCACACCGTGGCTCTTTTGAATGCCCTGCAGCCCTTCGTGCGGGAAGAACGGTATGCAAAAGTGGATAAAGCCGTACAAATCGCCAAATTATCCCGGCTGATTCGCGTGGCACTGGACACGTTTCGAAAGGGGGATGCCGATTTTGTATAACCGCTACATCTCCAACGATGCACAGTATGAGCAGATTCGGGAACCGAACCGTAACTCCGGCCCCGTCCGTCACTCCAAAAATGCACAGCGCCCGCCCCCGCCGCCCACAAAAGGAGCAAATCCTCTGGATGGGATCATTGGCGGATTGGGCGGGCTGCTGAAAAATTTTCACCTTGAAAAACTGGACAGCGGAGACATTCTGTTGGTGCTCATCCTGATTTTTCTGTTTTCAGAACGGGAAGACAATCTGGAATTGGTGATCACCCTGGGTCTGCTGCTGGTGTTCGGCCTGTGCGGAAACGACAATGATTCGTGTGATCAGCCGGCTTCCTCACCCACTGAATGAAGCACAGTACCGTCCGGCAGCACAAAGCTGCTGTCCAAAGGTGCCGGACTGACCGTGGATTGCGCGGTCATACGATAGACCACCTGTTCCTCTTTTATGCGCTCGGCAGCCACCAGTAGGCCATCGGATACCGAGATCCAATAGCGTTCGCGGCTGTTCAGCTCTTCCTGCTCGATTTCCACAAATACACAGTCTGTACCTGCGTAAGATTCGTACCCCGCCGCGGTAATCAATCGCTGCGGCAGTTCCAGAACATCTTCATATGTGGGAATCCGCTGAACGAGATCCGAAACCGCTTCTCCCGCCGGGAAAACGAGAGCCGTTTCGTCCCCCTCATACCACATCCAGTGCTGCTCGTCGCCCACCAGATTATGCTGAACCAAACCGCCCGGGGCGGTCACCGAAGAACGGGTCCACCCTCCATCGACCCAGACCTGCGCCGTGGTAATAGCAGAAGTTTCGGCATCAGCCCACAGCTCCAGACTGAGTTCGCGGTAGTACGAACGCGGACGGTCCAGCGTACCAATTACGTTCTGCACGGTCTTGGGCGTCACTTCGATCCGGATAAATGGACCATCCGAATGGTCGGGATCCTCCGTCGGATCGGTTTGGGTATCACCCGACAGGTCAGGCAGTTTGATCTGGTAGTCCTCCTGCCCAAAGAGCGTAATCGCAAAACTGGCAAACACCGCCAGAACAATAACCGTGGCGATCAGCACGGCAAAGAGCGTGCGTCTTTTTCGTTCCATCGCCGTGCCCCCTCTCCGCTTCAGATAAATTCGTCCGGTCGGGTCTCACGCAACCCGAAATAATGCTCAATGCTATCCACAATGCGGCGGCAGGCCTGACCGTCACCGTAAGGATTGACTGCATGGGCCATATCGGCGTACGCACCGGGACATTCGATCAATTCTGCCGCCAGTTTGAATATTTTCTCGGTTTCAGTACCGGCCAGACGTACGGTACCCGCGGCAACCGCTTCCGGACGCTCGGTTTCCCGACGCAGAACAAGAACCGGTTTTCCAAGGGCAGGCGCCTCTTCCTGAAGACCGCCGGAATCGGTCATGACCAGATAGCACCGGGCCATCAAATTGTGCATCTCTTCCACGTCCAGCGGATCGATCAGATGAATACGTTCATGGCCGGACAGATACTCCTGTGCCGCCTGACGCACCACGGGAGAAAGATGCACGGGATAGACCAGTTCCACATCTTTGTAGGCATCCGCCACCTGACGAAGCGCCGTCATGATCCGGGTCATGGGCTCCCCATAGTTTTCGCGGCGGTGGCAGGTCACCAGAATGACCTTCTTATTCTCATAGTCAAGCTCATTCAGCAGCTCAACAGAGAAATGATAGTCCTTCGCTACGGTAGTCTTCAGGGCATCAATGACGGTATTTCCGGTCAGATAAACACCCTTGGTGATCCCCTCCCGCTCCAGATTTTCGCGGTTGGAAACAGTCGGGCAGAAATGCAGATCAGCCAGATGGCCCACCATGGTACGGTTGGCTTCTTCCGGAAAGGGAGAATACTTGTCACCGGTTCGCAGACCGGCCTCCACATGGCCCACCGGGATCTGATGATAGAAAGCAGCCAGAGCGCCTGCAAAGGTGGTAGAGGTATCGCCATGCACCAGAATCAGATCGGGTTTTGCCTCTTTCAACACGTCTTCCATCCCCAGCAGACACTTGCTGGTAATGGTGGACAAAGTCTGCCCCGGTTCCATGATGTTCAAATCATATTGCGGAGTAATTCCGAAGATCTCCAGAACGGAATCCAGCATCTCACGGTGCTGTGCCGTCACGCAGCAGATACTCTCCAGTCCGGAACGCGCCTCCAGTTCTTTGACCAACGGTGCCATTTTAATCGCTTCCGGCCGGGTACCGAAAATAGTCATGATTTTTTTATCACTCATTTTCTCCGCTCCCTTCTTCCGGCACATCCTGTTTCTTTCCGTTGTTGCCCATGAAGATTCGGACGGAAACAGCTGCGGCAGCACACAGTGCAAGCAGCAGCAAAATAGCCTTGATGGGACCGCTGGTAGTCAGAACCACGGCGGACAGGCCAAGAATGGCGCTGATCACATACAGAACAGCCACCGCCTGCTTTTGAGAGAAACCCATGTCGATCAAACGGTGATGGACATGGCCCCGATCGGGAGCCATGGGGTTCTGTCCTTTTGCAATGCGGCGGATAAATGCGGAGGCCGTGTCGAAAATGGGCAGACCGAGCATCAGGAACGGTACCACGAAGGAAATGACGCTGTACATCTTGAACATGCCCTGAATGGACACCACCGCCAGAACATACCCCAAAAATGTGGAACCGGTATCCCCCATGAAGATTTTTGCGGGATTCAGGTTATAGGGCAGGAACCCAACGCAGCCGCCGGCCAAAGCCGCCAGTAGAATGGCCACATCCCCTTCCCCCAGCACCAGAGCGATCACCAGCATGGAAATGGAGCTGATGGTAGACACGCCGCAGGCCAAGCCGTCCAGACCGTCGATCAAATTGACCGCATTGGTGATGGCCACGATCCAGATGACCGTAATGGGCCAACCCAGCCAACCCAACTCCCAGTATGGATTGCTGGAAAAAACATTGGGGTTGGACAGCACTTCGATCATATTTCCGGCACCGACCGCAATCAAGGCTGCAACGATCTGCACTATGAACTTGAATTTGGCAGACAGGGAGTAAATGTCGTCAAAAATTCCCAGGATAACAATAATGACTGCGCCCAGCAGCATTCCGCACAGCTGCGTGGTCAGCTCGGCAAACAGAATCACCGTCAGCAAAAAGCCCAAAAAAATGGCCAGACCGCCCATGCGGGGGATGGGATGATCGTGCATACGACGGGCATCCTTGGGTACATCCATGGCGCCGATCTTCTGTGCCAGAACGCGTACCACCGGCGTGGTCAGAAATGCCACGATTCCTGCCACCACCATGGCCGCTACTACAAAACCGATCAGTCGGAGTTCTACGTTCATCAACACAACTTGTGACCCCTTTAATCTTTATAATGACTATCGAATTTCGAAACGTTAAAAACGTTTCGAAAAGCCGATAAAATCGGCTTTTGCCAATTCAAATGATTGTCATTTAACCATTATCGGGCGAGGAAGCCCACCTTTTTGTAAACCTTACGCAGGGTCTTTTCCGCCACGTAGGAGGCCTTCTGCGCACCGGCACGATACACGCTTTCCAGATAGCCCTTATCGGCCAGCAGGCGCTCGGTTTCCTCACGGATGGGACGCAGCGTCTCCACAACAGCCTCGCCTACAGCAGGCTTGAACTTTCCGTACCCCATACCGGCGAATTCCGTTTCAATTTCGGCATAGTTCTTGCCGGTAACGGCAGAATAGATGGTCATCAGGTTGGCCACACCGGGCTTATTCTCCGGATCGTAACGCACACAGTTTTCGGTATCGCTGTCGGTAATGGCCCGCTTAAATTGCTTCATAATGAAAGCGGGATCATCCATAAGGCAGATACGACCGGTATCCTCGTTTTCCGATTTGGACATCTTGGAACCGGGGTTGGTGAGGGACATGATACGAGCGCCCACCTTGGGAATATAGGACTCGGGCATTTTGAATACGTCGCCGTAAATACCGTTGAACCGCTGGACGATATTGCGGGTCAGCTCCACGTGCTGCTTCTGGTCCTCACCCACGGGGACAAGATCAGGCTGGTAAAGCAGGATGTCGGCGGCCATCAGCGCGGGGTAGGTAAACAAACCGGCATTGATGTTATCCGCATTCTTGGCGGATTTGTCCTTGAACTGGGTCATACGGGACAGTTCACCGAACATGGCGTAGCAATCCAGAACCCAGCCCAATTCGGCGTGCTGATGCACATGAGACTGAACAAACAGGGTATTCTTTTCGGGATCCAGGCCGCAGGCAATGTACTGAGCCAGCTGTTCGAGCGTGCGGCGGCGCAAATCGGCAGGATTCTGACGCACGGTGATGGAATGAAGATCCGCCATAAAATAGTAGCAGTCGTACTCGTCGGCACGGGAAGCCCAGTTCTTAATGGCGCCCAGATAAGAGCCAAGAGTCAGGTCACCGCTCGGTTTAATACCGGAGAGCATTACTTTTTTCTTGATTTCTTCCATAATAGTAAAACAGTCCTTTCACTGCTATTTGTACACAATTATACTGATGTATCATATCATATTGCCGCCCGAAGTGCAAGAAAAACGGAACTTGCAAATGTAAACAAACCGCAAACGAAAGGACAAAACAAAAACACGCCCCGGAATTCCAAAGCGTGTTTCTGCAAAATCATTTTATTTTTCTTCCAGTAAACGGGTCAGCTCTTCCATAAAGGTATTAATATCCTTGAACTGACGGTAAACCGAGGCAAAACGGACGTATGCCACTTCGTCCACGCCCTTCAGCTTTTCCATAACGAGCTGACCAACATGGCTGGACGGGATCTCACGGTTCATCTCATTCTGAAGCGTCTGCTCGATCTCCATGGCGATCTGTTCCAGCACGGCAACGGGCACCGAACGCTTTTCGCAGGCCTTCAGCATACTGGTAAGGATCTTACTGCGATCAAAGCTCTGGCGGCTGCCATCCTTCTTGATAATCACCAAGGGCAGACTTTCAATAATCTCGTAAGTAGTAAAACGCTTGTGACATTCCAGACATTCACGACGGCGGCGAATGCTGGCACCTTCGTCCGAAGGACGGGAATCCACGACCTTACTTTCGGGGTGAGTACAATACGGGCATCGCATAGAAATCCTCCATTCTGCTCCTGTTTGGCCTATTTTATCACATACCGCGCCGTTTGGGTATCTTTTTTTCTAAAAACTGAAAATTTCGGTATATCCGTTTCGGGAAACGGCATAATAACTCCAGAAGTGAGGTGAGCTTAAGATGCAGAACCAGAACAATCAGAACCAGAACAATCAGAGCCAGAATAAGAACAATCAGAATAACCAGAACAAGAAAAACAACCAGGCTCAGGACAAGAACGAGCAGAACCGCTGCCGCTGATTTCAGCCGTATACCGGGCCGCTGTAAAAACAGCGGCCCTTTTACTATTTAGGAGGTCTGTCATGTTGAATTTAACCACAGAAGCCGCCGCGTACTTTCGTTCCCTTCCCGACAGTGCGCGAACCGCTTTGATGCACAGTAATCTGACCTTTCACACCGCGGAAGATTTAAAATCATATCTGGCGGATAACCCCACCCGGGCAGGCGAAGTCTTATACCGGCAGCTTCCGGAGCCCGCTGTTCCCTCCAACGCCGCCTTGGATCCCCTCGATTCCGCCGACCCCTGAGCGCCCTGACCGGTTCGATCCGTCGCAGAATACATCGGTTCCTGCGGCGGATCTTTTTTGGGGATAATCTTTTTGCTTTTCCCGAATCCAATGCACAATTTGAAATCTTTTTTCAAAATCAAAAAATTATGATTGACGAATATAGATACATCAGATATAATAATTTTGTAACAGTTCTGGAAACGTTTCCGGTAATGTTTTCACCCGAATAGGAGGAGCCGTCTTGACCATCAAAGATATCGCCAAACGCTGCGGTGTATCCATCAGCACGGTCTCCCGCGTACTGAACAATCACCCCGATGTCAGTGACGCTGTCCGCAAACAGGTTCTGGCGGTCATCGAGGCGGAACACTATGTTCCCAACAGCAGCGCACGGGATCTGGTCAAAAGTCAGTCCGACACTATCGGCCTTGTGGTCCGCGGTGTTGGTAACCCCTTCTACGTGGATGTGATCCACGCCATTGAACGCAAGGTTGCTCAGGCCGGATATGCTCTGGTCGTTCACTACATATACTCGGATGAAGACGAGGTTCGTGCCGGCGCCGAGCTGATCCGCTCCAAAAAACTGCGCGGTCTGATTCTGCTGGGTGGGTGCTTTGACTACTCCCCCGACGACATCGCGCTTTTAAGTGTCCCCTTCGTCTGCTGTACCTATACCAACAGCTTCGGTTCTCTGGCCGAAGACGCCTATTCCTCGGTCACCATCAATGACCGTGAGGAGGCCCGAAAAGCCACCAAGCTTCTGATCGACCACGGACACCGAAAGATTGCCATTATTCTGGAGTCGATCCACGACAGTTCCATCAGTGAACTGCGCTATCAGGGTTGCTGTCAGGCTCTGGAGGAAGCCGGAATTCCGTTGGATCCGGAGCTGGTGGAGGAAACCGAAGATTACTCCCCTGAGGGAGCATATGACGGTATCTATCGTCTGCTGAAGCGGCGCAGTGATATCACCGCCGTATTTGCCATTTCGGACGCCATGGCCATGGCTGCCATCAAGGCACTGCACGAAAACGGCAAACAGGTTCCTGCCGACTGCTCGGTCATCGCCATCGACGGCATTACCATGTCGGTTTATACCATCCCCACCCTGACCACACTGATCCAGCCCAAGGAAGAAATGGGCGAGGGAGCCGTGGACATTCTGGTTGATCTGATCGAAAACCAAAGCAAAAATCGCCATGTTGTTCTGAGCACGACGGTCCGCCCGGGCGGCAGCGTTGCACTTTTCTGCAGCGCAGATTAATTGGTTTTTACACTCAAGGATGAATGGGTGTGAAAATAAATTTTTGGAAGTAGGAGATGCAAAACCATGAAAAAGATCGTTACCCTGATCCTGGCCCTGGCTCTGTGTGTCGGCATGCTGGCCGGCTGCGGCGCAAAGGACGAAGGCTCCGTCTACTGGCTGAACTTCAAGCCCGAGTCTGACGAAGCTCTGCAGGAAATCGCCAAGATGTACACCGAAGAGACCGGTGTGGAAGTCAAGGTCGTGACTGCAGCCTCCGGCACCTACAACGAAACCCTGACCGCTGAAATGGACAAGAGCGATGCTCCCACCCTGTTCGTCGTCGGCAATGCCGCCGCTGTCGAAACCTGGGGCGAGTACTGCTACGACCTGTCCGACACCGAGATCGCCAAGGAACTGAACACCGACGCTTATATGCTGTACGATGCCGACGGCAAGCTGTGCTCCATCGGCTACTGCTATGAGTGCTACGGCATCATCACCAACAAGGCTCTGCTGGCCAAGGCCGGCTACACCATGGATGACATCCAGAACTTCGAGGGTCTGAAGAAGGTCGCCGAGGACATCACCGCCCGTAAGGACGAGCTGGGCTTCTCCGCCTTTACCTCCGCAGGTATGGACGGCTCCTCCAGCTGGCGCTTCACCGGCCACCTGATCAACCTGGAGTACTACTATGAGTCCGTGGACGATCCCGCTGCATGGGAATCCTGCCCCGCCGAGCTGACCGGCAAGTACATGGACAACTACCGCAACATTTGGGATCTGATGATCAACAACAGCACCGTGGAGCCCTCTCAGCTGGCCAACGGCGGCTTTGACGCTCAGGCCGAGTTCGCCAACGGCGAAGCCGTCTTCTACAGCCAGGGCAACTGGGAGTGGGGCGGCCTGGAAGGCAAGGGCATGAAGGCTGAAGACCTGACCATGATCCCCTATTACTGCGGCGTGGAAGGCGAAGAGAAGGCCGGCCTGAACTGCGGCACCGAGAACTACTGGGCTGTCAACGGCGAGGCTTCCGAGGCCGACATCGAGGCTACTCTGGCCTTCATGAAGTGGCTGGTCACCGACGAAGAGGCTTCCGCCAAGGCCGTTGCTACCTTCGGCGTTATGCCCTACAAGAATGCTGCCACCTCCTCCAACCCCTTCCTGGCCATTGCCAACGAGTACGCTGCCAACGGCCACTACACCATGTGGTGGGCCACCAACTATCAGCCCAACGTTGACGCTTACCGCGCCACCGTGGTCTCCGCTATGAACGAGTACGATGCCGACCAGACCGACGCCAACTGGGCAAAGGTCGTCACCGCCTTCATCGACGGCTGGGCCGCTCAGTACAAGGCTGCCAACGGCTGATATACTGATCCAAACAAACGTCCATAAGCACAAAAGGGGCGGGCGATCTGCCCGCCCCTTTTCATACTGTAACCAAGGTTCAACCAGCCTTGAATTTGCCCATATCAAGTAAGTGGGAGTTGAAGCTATGAAACGTAAAAAAAGCAAGGCCGCATCCAATGTAACCCACCTGCAGCGGCCTTTGCGGCGCGCCTTTCCTCTTTTTATCCTTCCCATGACCCTCGCCTTTGCCATCGGCTTTGTATGGCCCTTTGTGCAGGGCCTGTTCCTGTCCTTTACCCAATTCAAGACCACCAGCAAGTGGACCTGGGTAGGGTTCCAAAATTATCTTAAAGTCTTCGCGGATGAAAATTTCCGCTATTCCTTCGTATACACTGCCGTTTTTGCTCTGGTCTCTTTGGTGCTGATCAATGTTCTGGCCTTTGCCGTTGCCTACGCCCTGACCCAGAAGATCCGCGGCACCAACCTGTTCCGCACGGTATTCTTTATGCCCAACCTGATCGGCGGCATTGTGCTGGGTTACATCTGGAGCATGATTTTTGACGGTTTCCTTGATATGTACCAAACCAGCATCCTGATGGACACCACCTGGGGTTTCTGGGGTTTGATCATCCTGATGTGCTGGCAGCAGATCGGCTACATGATGATCATCTACATTGCCGGCCTGCAGGCGGTTCCCGAAGATATGATGGAAGCCGCCCGCATCGACGGCGCCAACGGCTGGCAGACTCTGTTCAAGGTCACCATCCCCAACGTGATGCCCTCCATCACCATCTGCGTGTTCCTGACTCTGACCAACTCCTTTAAACTGTTCGACCAGAACCTGGCGCTGACCGGCGGTCTGCCCTATATCATCAACCCCGACGGCACCTCGGTCCATACCACCGAAATGCTGGCTTTGAACATTTACGACACATTCTATGGTCAGAACGTCAACTCCCGCGGCGTTGCCCAGGCCAAGGCCGTTCTGTTCTTCATTCTGGTGGCCGCTATCGGCCTGATCCAGCTTCGTGCAACCCGTAAAAAGGAGGTGCAGCAGTAATGATACGAACCCTTTCCCGAAAAAAACACGGCAAAACCATCCTGACCATTCTTCTTGCCGTGATCTGTATCCTTTATGTGCTGCCCGTTTTGCTGGTGGCCATCAACTCCTTTAAGATCAACACCTTTGTCAAAACCGATACCTTCGCATGGCCCAGCGGCGAAATGTTTGCCGGCTTTGATAACTTCATCAAGGGCATGACCTTTGGCAACTACCCCTTCTGGAAGTCTGTGGTGTTCAGCGCGGTCATCACCCTGCTGTCCACCTTCCTGATCCTGCTGTGTACCTCTATGGCCGCATGGTACATTGCCCGCGTAAACTCCCTGTTCTGCCGCATCGTGTATTTCCTGTGTGTGTTCTCCATGGTGGTTCCCTTCCAGATGGTTATGTTTACCCTATCCAAGACAGCAGACACGCTGCATCTGAACACGCCGTGGAGCATACCGGTCATCTATCTGGGCTTTGGCGCGGGACTTGCCGTGTTCATGTTTACCGGCTTTGTCAAGAGCATTCCGCTGGAGATCGAAGAAGCGGCTGCCATTGACGGCTGCGGTCCTCTGCGCACCTTCTTCTGCGTTGTGGTGCCCATGCTCAAGCCCACCCTGATCTCTGTGGGTATTCTGGAGATCATGTGGGTGTGGAACGACTATCTGCTGCCCTATCTGGTGCTGGACCTCAACGAATACCGCACCATCCCCATCCACATTCAGTATTTGAAGGGCAGCTACGGCACCGTCGATCTGGGCGCCACCATGGCCCTGATCCTGCTGAGTATTATTCCTGTCATTATCTTCTATCTCACCTGTCAAAAACACATCATCAAGGGTGTGGCTGCCGGCGCCGTCAAGGGCTGAGAGGAGTACGCTTATGAAACGAACCTGCGGCATTCTGATGCCCATCTCTTCCCTGCCCTCTCCTTACGGTATCGGCACATTGGGCAAGTCTGCCTATGATTTTGTGGATTTTCTGGCCGAGGCCAAACAATCCTGGTGGCAGCTGCTCCCCGTGGGCCATACCAGCTACGGCGATTCCCCCTATCAGTGCTTTTCTACCTACGCTGGCAATCCCTATTTCATCGATCTGGACCTTTTGTGCAAGGACGGTTTGGTGAAAAAGGCCGAAATTACCAAACTGAACTGGGGCAGCGACCCCACCCGGGTAGAATATGGCACGATATACCAAAGCCGCTATCAAATTCTGCGTCTGGCCACCAACCGCGGCTGGAAACGCGACGAGGCTAAGGTGGAAGCCTTTGTGGAAGAAAACAAGCACTGGCTTCCCGATTACGCTCTGTTCATGGCGCTCAAGGCACACTTCGACATGAAAGCATGGACCGAATGGCCCGATGAGGACATCCGTCTGCGCAAGCCTGAGGCGGTGGAAACCTACCGCATAAAGCTGGCCGAGGACATCAAGCTGTACACCTACATCCAGTTCCTGTTTTTCCAGCAGTGGGAGCTTCTGCGTGCCTACGCCAAGAGCAAGGGTATCGGTATCATCGGTGACATTCCTATTTATGTTGCGTTGGACTCAGCCGATGTTTGGAGCGATCCCGGCAGTTTCCAGCTGGATGAATTTAACGTTCCTACCGAAGTTTCCGGCGTGCCCCCTGACTATTTCAGTGAAGAAGGTCAGCTTTGGGGCAATCCCCTGTACAACTGGGATGCCATGAAAGCCGACGGCTTCGGCTGGTGGATCCGCCGCATTGCCGGCGCCGGCAAGCTGTACGACATTATCCGTATCGACCACTTCCGCGGTTTTGAAAGCTTCTGGGCTGTCCCCTACGGCGAAAAAACTGCCAAAAACGGTCACTGGGTCAAAGGCCCCGGCATGGATCTGGTGGGCGTGCTGACCAGTTGGTTCCATGATATCCGCTACATCGCCGAAGATCTGGGCTTTATGACCCCCGAAGTGCAGCAGTTGCTGCAGGATTCCGGGTTGCCCGGTATGAAGGTGTTGGAATTTGCCTTTGACTCCCGGGAACCCAGCAACTACCTTCCCCATACCTACACACCAAACTGCGTGTGCTACCCCGGTACCCACGATAACACCACTCTGGCGGCATGGGAAACCGAAGCCGATCCCGATGACGTGGCTTTTGCCCGTCAGTATCTGGGACTGAACGACAAGGAAGGTTTCCATTGGGGTATCCTGCGCGGCGGTTTGAGTTCGGTAGCCATGCTGTTCGTAGCACAGATGCAGGATTATCTGGGTCTGGGTGCCGAAGCCCGTATGAACACCCCCGGTATCGCCAGCGGCAACTGGCAGTGGCGTATGCTGCCCGACGCGATCACTCCTGCTCTGACCGAAAAAATCGGTGAGTTGGCCCGTATTTACGGCAGAGCATGCGCCGAACCCGCCAAACCCGTGGAACCCTCCGAAGAGAATTCAAGTAAAGGAGCATGACGTCATGGCACAAGTGCTTTTAAAGAATATCAAGAAGGTTTATCCCAACAGCGAGGTCAAAAAGAATAAGAAAAAGAGCGCAGAGGAAAAAACCGTCAATCTGGCTGTCACAGAAGAAGGCGTTCTGGCTGTTCAGGATTTCAATCTGGAAATCGCCGACAAGGAGTTCATCGTTCTGGTCGGCCCCTCCGGCTGCGGCAAGTCCACCACCCTGCGCATGGTGGCCGGTCTGGAGGAGATTTCGGGCGGTGAGCTGTACATTGACGGCAAGCTAGTCAATGATGTGCAGCCCAAGGACCGTGACATCGCCATGGTTTTCCAGAGCTATGCACTGTACCCCCACATGACGGTGTATGACAACATCGCATTCCCCCTGAAGCTTAAGCGGATCCCTCAGGTGGTCAAGGATGGCGACAAGGAGAAGACGGTTTACCGCAAGATGACCAAGGCGGAAATCGACGAAAAGGTACGTCAGGCCGCCGATACTCTGGATCTGAACCAGTATCTGACCCGTAAGCCCAAGGCTCTGTCCGGCGGTCAGCGTCAGCGCGTTGCCATCGGCCGAGCCATCGTGCGTAACCCCAAGGTGCTGCTGATGGACGAACCTCTGTCCAACCTGGACGCCAAGCTGCGTAACCAGATGCGTTCCGAGATCATCAAGCTGCGTCAGCGCATCGACACCACCTTTATCTATGTTACCCACGATCAGACCGAGGCCATGACCCTTGGCGATCGTATCGTCATCATGAAGGACGGCGTGGTACAGCAGGTGGGCACACCGCAGGAAGTCTTTGACCACCCCGCCAACCTGTTCGTGGCCGGCTTCATCGGTGTGCCTCAGATGAACTTCTTTGAGGCAGAGCTGGTCAAGAACGACGGCAAGTATGCAGTGTCCATCGGCGGCATTCTGGTTGAACTGTCCGAGGAAAAGCAGGCTAATCTGACCAGCCGCGGTGTGGAGCCTCAGGCTATCACCATGGGCGTACGCCCCGAGCACATGGCTCTGATGGGCGAGAACGCTCAATCTCTGACCGGCACTGTGGATGTCAGCGAAATGATGGGCAGCGCCATCCACCTGCATGTGAAGGTTCTGGGGCAGGACGCCATCATCATTGCCCAAACCATGGATATGGACGGCCACACCAAAGGCAGCTTCGCCCTGGGCAGTCCGGTGGCCTTCACCTTCGGCGGCAATGTGGTCCACGTGTTTGACAAGGAAACCGGAAAGAATCTGGAGTTTTAAGTTGAATTGCGCATAAAATTTCCCCCTCGGAGAATACTTTCTCCAAGGGGGAAATTATTTTGAATTTTTTGCAGAATTTTCTTGACAAATCCCCTGTATCTGTTATAATAATCAAGCGCCTTGAAAATAGCGGGTTTGTGTAAAGGTAGCACAGCGGACTCTGACTCCGTATGTGAGGGTTCGAATCCTTCACCCGCTGCCAAAAATACCGTGTCTTAAGACACGGTATTTTTCTTTTCTCGGAAACTTTCGTGGGGTTCGAACCCTCACGTTGTCATCCTCGAGCGGTTGCCCCGTCAGGGGCGAGCAAGTGGGGACATCCGGTTCGCCGAACGGCGTATTGCGCCGTTCGAATCCTTCACCCCCTGCCAAAACCTCAGAACTTCGGTTCCGGGGTTTTTTTATTTTTCCGGGATTCAAACCCTCATGCTGTCATCCCTTCACGCGTGTCGTCACACACTTCATATCCTTTTTCGCTCTACCCCTTGACACAGTTAATACTTCGTGTTACGATGTATATCGCAAGAGGAGGTATGGTATGGATATTCAGTTGAAACGAGGGTTGCTGGATGTGTGCGTTCTGGCGGCCATCAAAAACGAGGATTCCTACGGCTACAAGATCATAAAAGACATGAAACCTTATATTGAGCTGTCCGAATCGACCTTATATACCATTCTGAAACGACTGGAAGCGGCATATATGCTGACCGTCCGTACCGCGGAGCACGACGGAAGGCTTCGGAAATACTACCACATCACCGATGCAGGACTCAAGCGCATTGAGGATTTTAAAGCCGAGTGGAACGAGATTCAGTCCATCTATCGGTTTGTGATCAAGGGGGATGAACGCCATGGATAAAACCGAATTTCTGGTCGGACTGACCGCGAAGCTCTCTCCCCTGCCGTGGGAAGAGATTGCAGATCGCTGGGATTATTACAGTGAGATGATTGACGACCGCATGGAGGACGGCCTGACTGAGGCCGAGGCAGTTGCCGAGCTGGGCACTGTGGATGAAATCGCCGCACAGATTTTGTCCGACATTCCTCTGTCCGCGCTGGCAAAGAAAAGGCTTAAATTCAGACGCCGTCCGGGCGCGTGGGAGATCGTACTTCTGGTACTGGGTTCCCCCATTTGGCTTTCCCTGCTGATTGCCGCCTTTGCCGTGGTTTTTGCCCTTTATGTTTCTCTTTGGGCAGTGGTGATTTCCCTTTGGGCAGTCTTTGTTTCCCTGATCGCCTGCGCCCTTGCCGGTATCGTCGTCGGCATCGTCTTTGCCGCCAACGGCAGCGCCCCTGCAGGCGCAGCCGCAATCGGCGTCGGTATTCTCTGCGCCGGACTTGGCATCTTCCTTTTCTTCGGCTGCAAGGCGACCACCAAAGGCTCTGCCCTGCTTGCAAAAAAGACGGCACTGGGCATCAAACGCTGTTTCCTGAGAAAGGAGGACGCACAATGAGCAGAAAAACAAAACTTTGGCTAATCACCGCAGCCATCCTTGTGCTCACCGGAACTCTCCTGATCGGCGGTGTGATCACGGCCTGCAACCGGGATCTCACCCGGCTGAACACGGTGTCCTACCGAAAAAGCACCCATGAGGTCAAAGAAAAGTTCGACAGCATTTCCATATGCACCGATACGGCCGATATTTTCTTCGTCCCCTCGGAAGACGACTCCTGTCGCGTAATCTGTCATGAGTTGGAATATGAACAGCACACGGTCGGCGTTCAGGACGGCACCCTGACCATCCACAGTGTGAACACACGCAAATGGTACGATTACATTGGCATCACCTATGGTACGCCTGACATCACGGTTTTCCTTCCCGCCGGACAATACGAAACACTCTTTATCAAGGAAAGCACGGGTGACATTGAAATTCCAAAGGATTTTCACTTTGCATCCATAGATATTACGACCGGTACGGGTCATGCGACAAGCTGCGCCTCCGCTTCAGGTCCCGTGAAGATAGCCGCAAGCACGGGTGATATTTGTGTGGAGAACATCTCTGCCGCCTCCCTCGACCTTTCGGTGTCCACCGGCCGGGTAACCGTTACAAACGTGACCTGCGAGGGCGATTTTTTCATCGGCGTATCAACCGGCAAGGCATATCTGGCCGATGTTGCGTGCGGAAATCTCACAACAAGCGGAAACACGGGTGACCTTTCTTTGCACCGCGTGGTTGCCGCCAAGGCGTTTCACATCGTCCGGACCACCGGCGACGTGGAATTTGACGACTGTGATGCCGCCGAGATTTTCATAGAAACCGACACGGGCGATGTCGAGGGCAGCCTGCGCTCCGAAAAGATGTTTTTCATCACCACCGATACCGGCGACATTGAGGTACCCCAAGGCATGACCGGCGGCAGATGCGAAATCAGCACCAACACGGGCGACATCGAGATCGACATATCCTGAAACCCAGAAAAACGGGTCCCGGAGCAAATCCGGGAGCCGTTTCGTTTGTTATTACTTCTTGGGCTTGACGATAAGATTGACCAGCTTGTTGGGAACCAGAATGACCTTGAAGATCTCCATACCCTCGGTGAACTTCTGCACCTTGGGATCCTTCAGTGCCTCGGCAACGACGGTGTCCTGATCGCTGTCCAGCTCCACCGTGATGGTGGCACGCAGCTTGCCGCCCACCTGAACCGCCATGGTGGCCTGAGCGTCCTTGCACTTCTCTTCGGAGTATTCCGGCCATGCTTCATAGGCAATGGTGTTGTCATGGCCCATAACCTGCCACAGCTCCTCGCCCATGTGCGGGATGATGCAGGAGATCATCTTGACAAAACCTTCGGCGTACTCTCTGGGACAAGTGCCGTTCTTGTATACCTCGTTGACAAAGACCATCATCTGGGCAATGGCGGTATTGAAGCCCAGCGTCTCAAAGTCAGCCGTGACCTTCTTGACAGTCTGATGATAGACCTTGGTCAGTGCATCGTCATTGGTATCGGTGATGTTTGCGCTTTCCGAGAAGAAATTCCACACGCGGTTGATGAACTTCTTGGCACCGGCGACACCTGCGGCAGACCAGGGCTTGGAGACCTCCAGCGGACCCATGAACATTTCATACAGGCGCAGAGTATCGGCACCGTAATCCCGGACGATGTCGGAAGGATTGACCACAAACTCGGGAAAACGCTTGCCCATCTTGATGCCGTTCTCACCCAGGATCATACCCTGATGCACCAGTTTCTTGAAGGGCTCGGCAACAGGAGAAATTCCTTCGTCATACAGGAAGCGGTTCCAGATGCGGGAGTAGATCAGATGGCCGACCGCGTGCTCAGGGCCGCCGATATACAGGTCGACAGGCAGCCAGTGCTTGAGCAGTTCGGGGTCGCAGAGCGCCTTGTCGTTTCTGGGATCAATATAGCGCATATAGTACCAGGAAGAACCTGCCGAACCGGGCATGGTAGAGGTTTCGCGCTTGCCCTTGTTGCCGTTGTTGTCGTAGTACTTCCACTCCTCGGCGTTTTCCAGCGGTGCCTGACCGCCGCGGCCCTTATAGTCGTCCAGAACGGGCAGCACCACGGGCAGTTCCTCGTCGGGCAGGAATACGGTTTCGCCGTCCTCGGTATAGACGCAGGGGACCGGCTCGCCCCAGTAACGCTGACGGGCAAAGATCCACTCACGGAAGTGGTAGTTGACCTTTCTGCGGGCCACGCCCTGCTCTTCCAGCTTGCAGGTGATGGCCTCCTTGGCCTCCTCCACGGTCAGGCCGGTAAACTCCTCAGAATTGATGAGCTTGCAGCCCTTGCCCAGATAATCCTGCTTTTCAAAGGCACATTCCGACACATCGCGGCCCTCAATGACCTGAAGCATGGGAATGTTATGGGCAACCGCATACTCAAAGTCACGCTGATCGTGGCTGGGAACCGCCATGACGGCGCCGGTGCCGTAGTTGCCCAGAACGAAATCGCCGATGAACACGGGCACTTCTCTGCCGTTGACAGGATTGATGGCGTAAACACCCTTCAGAGGGCATCCGGTCTTGGTCTTGCTGGCATCGGTACGGTCGATCTCGCTCTTCTTTGCAGCTTCGGCGATATAAGCTTCCACTTCCTCCCGGTTTTCCACGCGGTCCAGCAGGGATGCGGTGATCTTGCCATCGGGAGCCAACACCATGAAGGTGATGCCATAGATGGTCTCAATGCAGGTGGTGTAGATGGAAAACTCGCCGCCACCCACCAGCTTAAAGTCCACTTCCACACCGGTGGACTTGCCGATCCAGTTGCGCTGGATCTCCTTGGTGGATTCAGGCCAGTCGATCTCGTTCAGGCCATCCAGCAGCTTTTCCGCAAAGGCAGGCTGGTCGATGACCCACTGGAGCATCATTCTCTTCTCAACAGGAAAACCGCCGCGCTCGGACTTGCCGTCAATGACTTCGTCATTGGCAAGCACGGTGCCCAGCGCTTCGCACCAGTTCACGGGCATCTCAATGCGCTTGGCGTAGCCGGCTTCGTACAGCTTCTTGAAGATCCACTGCGTCCACTTGTAGAAGGAGGGATCAGAGGTAGCGATCATCTTAGACCAGTCGTAGTCAAAGCCAAGCTCACGAAGCTGAGCCGAGAAGGTTTTGATGTTCTCCTGAGTGAAGCCGTTAGGGTGATTTCCCGTGCTTACGGCATACTGCTCTGCAGGCAGACCGAAGGAGTCATAGCCCATAG
>JAZOBG010000130.1:0-16275 GCA_045595865.1 Oscillospiraceae bacterium | reverse complement strand
TTTCTGTCAGAGTCCACCGGCTGTCCGGTGTGGTGTTACAGTAAGGGCAGATGATATCCGCCCACTTTTATCGTTCGTCTTTCAGGCCCAGCAGGTAATCCGCCGAGACCTTGTAGTGCTCACACAAAAGCACTAGACGTTCAAGGGATGTCGTGGTATTTCCGTTTTCCATTCCGCTAACTTGAGTTTTTCCAATGCCCAACAGGTCAGCTAACTCTGTTTGCGATTCTCCAAGAAGCAGACGCTCCTGACGAATACGCTCACCAAATTTTTCTTTTGAAAACATAATTTCCCCCTTGACAAGTTCAATTTAATTGAATACAATAAGTTCAATTAAATTGAACGAGGTGTATTATGGACAACATTGACCACGATTTATATCATCTGATGGAACTTCGCTTTGGCCGCGATTTCGTTTTCAGTTACGACTACCGCACCGTCACGCAGAAGTTCGACGACTGCATGGACCGGGTGGATACCATCGGCGGCCGGGAGCTTCACGACGCCCTTTATGACGCCGTCATGGAATATCTAACCCTGTCGGAATACAAGGGTTTCCGCTGGGGTCTGCGCCTTGGCTTACAACTCCACGCTCTCTAAGATTTCCAAAGCCCGCTTGGACAGCTCGGCATTCTTATTCCGCTTCCCCTTGACTTTATAACCAAGGGCGGGAATGATGCCGAAGTTGATGTTCATGGGCTGGAAGTCAACGACGCTCTCGTTGCTGATATACAGCGCCAGAGCGCCGATCGCAGTCTCCTGCGGGAAATCCACCGGCGGCTTGCCCTCCAGACGGCGGGCCAGCTCCACGGCGGCCAGAAAACCGGATGCCGTGGATTCCACATAACCCTCCACGCCGGTGATCTGACCGGCAAAACAGATACGCTCGTCCTTCTTCACCCGGTAATAGCGGTCCAGCAGACGGGGCGAATCCAGATAGGTATTGCGGTGCATAACACCGTAACGAACAAACTGGGCATCGTGCAGAGCGGGGATCATGGTGAACACCCGCTTCTGCTCCGGCCAGCGCAGATGGGTCTGGAAGCCCACCAGATTATAGATGCTGCCGTCCTTGTTATCCCGGCGCAGCTGCACCACGGCATAGGGTTCCCTGCCGGTCTTGGGATCGGGCAGCCCTTTGGGGTTCAGGGGACCGTAGCGCAGCGTGTCCTCGCCGCGGCGGGCCATGACCTCCACTGGCATACAGCCTTCAAAAACATTTTTGTCCTCAAAGCCGTGGACTTCGGCCTCCTGCGCCCGGGTCAGTTCGGTCCAGAAAGCCTTGTACTCTTCCTCGGTCATGGCGCAGTTGATGTAGTCGGCGGTACCCTTGTCGTAACGGGAGGCAAACCATGCCTTGTCCATGTCCACGCTTTCAAAGGTGACCAGCGGAGCGGCGGCATCAAAGAAATTGAGATACTTGTTTTCGGGGAACATTCCGGCAATGGCGTCCGCCAGCGTGTCGGAGGTCAGCGGCCCCGAGGCCACGATGACCTGACCCTCGGCCGGAACGGAGGTGACCTCCCCCTCCACCACGGTGATCAGGGGGTGGCTGCGGATCTTTTCGGTGACCAATTCGGAGAAACCCACACGGTCCACCGCCAGCGCGCCGCCCGCCTCCACACGGGTGGCATCGGCACATTCCAGAATCAGCGAGCCGCAGCGGCGCAGCTCTTCCTTCAGCAGACCCACCGCGTTTTCCAACTGGTCGGACCGCAGAGAATTGGAACAAACCAGCTCCGCAAAGGTGCTGCTGTGATGAGCCGGGGTCATTTTCTCCGGCTTCATTTCGTGCAGCCGGACGGGAATTCCCCGTTTCGCCAACTGCCATGCGGCTTCACAGCCGGCCAGACCGGCGCCGATTACGGTAACTTGCTCCATCACTTTTCCTCCGCCGCCTTTCTGGTGGCGGTCTTTTTCGTTGTGGTCTTCTTTGCCGCAGTGCTCTTTTTCGCCGCAGGCTTCTTGGCTGCAGTCTTGGTGGTCTTTTTCGCTGCAGGCTTCTTTTCGGTTTTATCTTCCCCTTCGGCAACCGTCTTTTTCTTGTAGCCGCCACGCTTTTCCTCGGGAACAAAGGCAGAACACTGCTCGTTGATGCAGAAGGGCTTCTTGGCGCCGCGGCCGGACTTTTTGAACATAGTCCATCCGCACACGGGGCAGTTGTCCTTGACGGGCACGTCCCATGTCATAAAGGTACACTTTTTGGCGTCGTCCTTACTGGCGTTGAACTCGCAGCCGTAATAGGTGTAGCCGTTGCGGCTGGTCTTTTTCAGAATTCGTCCGCCGCAAACGGGGCACTTGCCGGGCATCTCCACCACCAGAGGCTTGGTAAACGTACACTCGGGGTAACCGGGACAGGCCAGGAATCGACCGAAGCGGCCCGACTTGACCACCATGTTTCGTCCGCACACGTCGCAGACTTCCTCGGACACTTCATCGGGTACCTTGATGCGCTCGCCGTCCAGATCCTGCTCAGCCTGGGCCAGTTCGGCGGAAAAATCAATATAAAAGCCTCTCAGCAGTTCCTTCCAGTTGACCTCGCCGCTTTCCACCTGGTCCAACTGACCTTCCATGTTGGCGGTGAAGGAAAAGTCCACAATGTCCTTGAACTTATCCTTCATCAGCGCTGTGACCACTTCGCCCAGGGGCGTGGTGCGCAGGTACTTTCCCTCTTTGACCACGTATTCGCGATCCAGAATGGTGGAAATGGTGGGTGCATAGGTTGAGGGTCGGCCGATGCCTTTCTCCTCCAGTGCCTTGATCAGGGTCGCTTCGGTGTAACGCATAGGGGGCTGGGTAAAGTGCTGTTCGGGTTTCAACCCGTTCAGATTCAGACTCTCCCCTTCTGCCAGATCGGGCAGAGGCGACTTGATCTCCTCTCCGTCGTCATCGCGGCCTTCCTCATAAACGGCGGTAAAGCCGGAGAACTTGATGGAAGAATGGCTGGCGTGGAAGGTATATCCGGCCGATTCCACTTCGATGGACACGCTGTCGTACACGGCTGCTGCCATCTGACAGGCCAGAAAACGACTCCAAATCAGCTTGTACAGGCGGTACTGCTCACCGGTCAGATCCTTTTTTATGGATTCAGGGGTCAGGTTCACATCGGAGGGACGAATGGCCTCGTGGGCATCCTGCGCCCCCGACTTGGTCTTGAATACACGGGTCTTTTCGGGATAATATTCGGCGCCGTAGCGGCTGTGAATAAACTGCTTTGCGGCATCCAGCGCATCGTTGGACAGACGCAGGGAGTCGGTACGCATATAGGTGATCAGACCTACGGTGCCCTCACCTTCAATATCCACGCCTTCATACAGCTGCTGAGCAATGGACATGGTGCGGCGGGGAGTCATATTCAGCTTGCGGCTGGCCTCCTGCTGCAAGGTGGAGGTAATGAAGGGAGGTGCCGGATTGCGGCTCTTGTCCTGCCGCTTGACACCGGTCACCGTAAAGGGGCTGTGCTCCACGGCGCGCAGGACGGTGTTGACCTCGTCCTCGCTGTGCAGGTCCACCTTCTTGTCCTGTCCGTAGAACTGGGCGGTAAAACCGCCCAGATTGGGGGAAATGCGCTCCAGCGCCACATCCAGAGTCCAATACTCTTCCGCCTTAAAGTTGTTGATCTCTTCCTCACGGTCACAAACCAGACGGGTAGCCACCGACTGAACACGGCCGGCAGACAGACCGCGGCGGATCTTCTTCCACAGCAGCGGAGAAAGCTGGTAACCCACAATGCGGTCCAGCAGACGACGGGCCTGCTGTGCGTCCACCAGATCCATGTCGATGGCGCGGGGTGCCGCGATGGACTCGCTGACCACCCGCTTGGTGATCTCGTTAAAGGTCACGCGGCAGGCTTTCTCGTCGGGCAGATCCAGCAGTTCCTTCAAATGCCAGGAAATGGCTTCACCTTCACGGTCAGGGTCGGTTGCGAGGTACACTTTCTCGCTGGCTTTGGCTGCCGCCTTCAGTTCACCAATGATCTCTTCCTTACCCTTGATGGGCTGGTAGTTGGGGGTAAAGTTGTTTTCAATATCCACGCCGATCTTACTCTTGGGCAGATCACGCACGTGACCCATGGATGCCTTCACCACATAGCCGGGGCCAAGATATTTTCCAATGGTTTTGGCCTTGGCGGGAGATTCCACGATCACCAGATTGTTTTTCGTTGCCATATATGCCTCCAGGGGCACCTGTCCAAGGGGACAAGGTGTTATTCTTCATGTTTCAGCAATACAAGCGCGGAGAAACGCTTTCCCGCTCGCTCTTCCACATAGCCGCGCACCTGCAGCACAGTCAATGCGGACAGAACACGGCGGGCAGGAATCTGTGTGGCCTCGATGATCTCATCAGCCAGACGATCCTTCTTTTCCAGCGCCAATATAATATCGCGTTCATCGTCGGTAAACAACTCCCGCGCACTCTTCCAGTCAATATATGCCCTGTTTTCGCTCTTGTCAACCACTTTCTTCTCGGAAACCTGTTCCGCCTGAGGCGCTTTGCGGGGTTCTTTCCGGGCGGTTTCCATTCGCTGCTCTACTTCATCCGGGTCCATGGGGAGCGGACGGCTGACAGGCCGAATTCCCTCATATTCCACCAGAACATCGGCCGCCGAGGTGACCAGCTTGGCCCACCCCATGCGGATCAAGTGATTGGTGCCACTGCTCATGGGTGCGTTGGCCGGCCCGGGCACGGCAAAGGTGTCCCGGTTCTGCTCCAGCGCAAGATCCATGGTGATCATGGTACCGCTCTTTTCCCGCGCCTCCACGGCGATCACACCGTCGGACAGGCCGCTGATAATGCGGTTTCGGACCGGGAAATGGGTTCCCTTGTAGGCGGTCCCGGGCGGGTATTCCGAGATCAGCGCACCCACCGCCGCCACGTCGTCATACAGGAAACGGCTTTGATACGGATATCTGATGTCAATGCCACCGGCCAGGACCGAAACTACGGTTCCGCCACCGGCCAAAGCACCTTTGATCGCGTGACTGTCGATACCCTGTGCGATGCCGGACACGATGACCGCTCCTGCCCGGGCCAGATCCAGACCCAGACGGGCCGCCATGGTCTCGCCGTACTGACTGCACTCACGGGAACCCACCATGCCAATGGTCAGTTGGCGGTCAAAGTCGGGCAGCTTTCCTTTGTAATACAATACCGCAGGAGGATCAGCAATATGCTTCAGGCAGTCAGGATAACTTGCATCCTGAATGGTCAGCAGAGAGATACCCAACTCGTCACATTGGGCCAGAATTTCGTCGGCACGCGCCAGCGATTTGTCCTCCAGGGATTTGCGAAGTCCTGTGGGAACATCCTCCCACAGTTCAAATTCGCCGGGATCGGCAAAATAGATCTGCTCCGGTGAGCCATATTGCTCCAACATCCGTTTAAGCCGCAGAGCCGACATGCCGCTGCGCTCGGTCAGCCAGAGCCAGTATTTCAGCGTCGCCATGTCCGCCCTCCTTGCAGAATATGATGGATGATATTATCGAAAACTCTCCCACAGAACGATACCTGCCGCCATGGCGGCGTTCAGGGATTCACACCGCTCCCGCATGGGGATCTTGAGTGTCTGCGCACAGTGCTCCAGCACGCCCTCGGACACGCCCCGGCCTTCGCTGCCAATGACGACAGCTGACCGCTTCAAATCCGCGTCACGGATGTCCAGCGTATCCTCTCGCAGAGCGGTAGCATATAGGGGAATGCCCTGTTTCGCCAGCAAGGGCAGCAGAGCATCCGGCGTACAGCTCAGCACCGGCAGGCGGAAACAGGCGCCCATGGTGGAGCGCACTACCTTAGGAGACCAAGGGTCGGCGCAGCCGGGCAGTAAAATCAATCCGTCGGCACCAAAGGCATCTGCCGTGCGCCAGATGGTGCCCACGTTGCCGGGGTCCTGTACCCCGTCCAGCACCAAGAAGCGTTCTCCGGTCAGGTGCTCGGCCCGCTCCGGAATGCGGCAGGTAAAAATCATCTTCTGGGGCGTCTCGGTATCGGAGGCATAGGACAGCAGCTCCGGACTGACCAGCACGCAGCGCGCCGGAGTTCCTTCATACTGCCGCAGCAGCTCTTCCTCCGAAGTCAGCAGAGTGGATACCACCCAGCCGTGTTCCATCGCCTCGGCCCACATCTTTGGACCTTCGCAGAGAAATTCGCCGGTTTCGCGCCGATATTTTCGATTGGAGGCCAGTTTTTTCACATGCTGGACCGCGCTGTTCTGGCGGCTGGTCACATAGTCCATATTATCACCGTTTCGACATTATCAAAACAAATTCATCATCACAGAATCAGCAAATATAAATTTCCACATTTTTACATATTTGCCTCCGGATGAACGCATTGTTATATTATATGTATACCCATCAAATTGTCAAGCACATCTTTGTCTCTCACAAACCCATTGAACGAAAAACCAGCCGATGTACGCGGTGCGTACATCGGCTGCAGAAAATCAATCGATATCTTCTACTTTTTTCTCCAAAGGCACTTCCATCAGGGCAGGATTTTTCATCAGCTTGCGCATCATGCGCAGGCTGCGGGAGAAATACAGACCATCGCAGAATCGCTCGTCAGAAACCAGACCAAAGCCCATCTGCTTCTGCTTGACCACCTGGTCGCCCTCAAACACGGGAACCACCTTTTCCTTACCCATGGCCACAAAAATTCCGGTCGTGCCGAAATTGTAGGTGTGGTGGAAAATGTGATTGATGCCCAGCGACTTCAGGTTGGTGATAAAGAAGGACGTATGGAAGGGGCTCAGCTCAATGACAGCCTTAGGCATAATATTGTGCTTGTCCATCCACATCAGCACGTTTACCACAAAACGGAACAGCCCGTCGGGCAGGTAGTTGAGCAGTTTGATGAGCTTGTCAGTGCCGTTTTCGGTATTCTGAGAACCCTTCCACTCGGTGGTCTCCTTTGCGATGGCCTCGTCCATCTTCTGTGCCACTTCCAGAATGGTCTCGGTACCCTCAAAGCAGACCTTGATGGTGGACTCCACATCACCGTCACGCAGAGAGTGGTGCAGCGTAAAGCTGACCCAGATCTTGGGCCGCGCGTAAATGGCGCCGTTCATAACAAAGCGGTTCAGCTGGGGCCGCAGTGCCATCAGGCGGACAACAGCGGCAATCAGAATGTGCATATATGTAATTTTGATGCCCTGTTCCCGTTTTTCCTTGATGTAGGCATCCATGGGGCCGCAGTCGAAGTACTCCTCGTACATATTCATGGAGTCGTTGCGCTCCTTCATGAGAAAAGGAATGATCTTCTCCATGGGGGCCAAAGTTTTTAGCTTTCGGCCGTCGGGTCGCTTTCCAAACACGGTTTCTCCTCCTATTCCTTTTTTGGGGATTTTGCAAACACACACAAAGTTATTTTATACTATTTGACACGATGTGACAAGGTTTTTCGTGACATAACAAGGATATGCAACAAAGATTTAAGATTTTTACTCGCCACCTTACCGCAAAAGCCGCCGAATCCTGCACAAAAACGGCCCTGATTCCGTGGGGAATCAGGACCGCTATATGCAGAAATTCGATTTTTTAATACAGCTTTGCGCCGGCGGGGATGCGGTCGCTGACCATCAGCAGATTCAGGGCCTCCTGACCGTCGTTCTCATGGACGGCGGAGATCAGCATACCGCAGGAATCGATGCCCATCATCTTTCTGGGTGGCAGATTGACGATGGCGATGCAGGTCTTGCCGATCAGCTCTTCCGGCTCATAATACTCGCGGATGCCGCTGAGGATGGTGCGGTCGGTGCCGCTGCCGTCGTCCAGCGTAAACTGCAGCAGCTTCTTGCTCTTGGGTACGGCAACGCAGTCCTTGATCTTGACGGCGCGGAAATCCGACTTGCTGAAAGTCTCAAAATCGACGGCTTCCTCAAACAGAGGCTCGATTTTGACCTTGGAGAAGTCGATGGGTTCTACGGTCACTTCGGTCTCCACGGGAGCGGAAACGGCAGCAGGGGCAGCTTCCTTCTTTGCTCCCTCCTCCAGACCCAGAGGCTTCATGGTGGGGAACAGGATAACTTCACGGATGGTATCCTGATTGGTCAGCATCATAACGCAGCGGTCGATGCCCATACCCATGCCGCCCGTGGGGGGCATGCCGTACTCCAGAGCGCACAGGAAATCTTCGTCCATCATCTCGGTCTCTTCGTCGCCGCGCTCACGCTGCTCCACCTGCTTCTGGAAACGCTCACGCTGGTCGATGGGATCGTTCAGCTCAGAGTATGCGTTAGCCAGCTCGCTGTGGCAGACAAACAGCTCAAAACGCTCGGTCAGGCGGGGATCAACGGGAGAGCGCTTGGTCAGAGGGGAAACCTCGACGGGGTACATGGTAATGAAGGTAGGCTGGATCAGCTTCTCTTCCACACGCTGGTCGAAGCAGGCATACAGGGCGTTGCCCCAGGTGCGCTCGGCAGCGTCAGCCAATTCCACGCCAATGGCCTCAACGGCAGCCACGGCCTCGGCATCGTCGGGGGTAGCACCAAAGTCAACACCGGAGTACTCCTTGACGGCGTCCAACATGGTCAGGCGGCGCCAGCCGGGGGTCAGGTCGAGCTTCTCACCCTGCCATTCCACCTCGTAGGTGCCCAGAATCTCCTTGGCGGCACCCGATATGATGCCCTCGGCGATGTCCATCATATCGTGGAAGTCGGCATAGGACTGATACAGCTCCACAGAAGTAAACTCGGGATTGTGCTTGGGGTCCATACCCTCGTTGCGGAAGATACGGCCGATCTCATACACGCGCTCCATGCCGCCCACGATCAGACGCTTCAGAGGCAGCTCGGTGGCAATGCGCATATACATATCAATGTCCAGCGTATTGTGATGGGTAATAAAGGGACGGGCCGAAGCGCCACCGGCGATGGTACCCAGAACGGGGGTCTCCACCTCAATGTAGCCCATGTTGTCCAGATAGCTGCGCATGAACTTGATGAACTGGGAGCGGATAATAAAGTTGCGCTTGACCTCGGGGTTGACCATCAGGTCCACATAGCGCTGACGGTAGCGGGTCTCGCGGTCGGTCAGGCCGTGGAACTTCTCGGGCAGGGGGCGCAGGGACTTGGACAGCAGAGTGATCTCCTTGGCACGGATGGAGATCTCGCCCATCTTGGTGCGGAAGACCAGGCCGGTCACGCCCACAATGTCACCGATGTCGTATTTCTTGAATGCAGCCAGAGTTTCCTCGCCCACTTCGTCGATCTTGACAAAAAGCTGGATACGGCCTTCGCCATCCTGCAGGTCAGCAAAGATAGCCTTGCCCATGCCGCGCTTGCTCATCAGACGGCCGGCAACCGAAACGCTTTGCTCCTCCAGCGAGTCAAAATTTTCCTTGACCTCGCTGCTGTGATGGGTCACGTCAAATTTGGTGATCTGGAAGGGATCTTTTCCGCTTGCCTGAAGCTCAGCCAGCTTGTCGCGGCGGATCTGGAGCAGGTCAGACAGGGAAACTTCCTCCTGCTGAACCTGGTTATTGTTCTTCTGTTCAGCCATAATGCATTCTCCTTTGTATTCAAACGGACTTTAACGACAGATCTCAATGATCTGATAGTGAATGGTACCGGCAGGAGCATCGACGACCACGTCGGCGCCGACAGCCTTGCCCAACAGAGCCTTACCGAAGGGAGATTCCTCGGAAATACGGCCATTCATGGGATCGGCCTCCTGAGAACCAACCACCTGATAGGTCTCTTTCTCACCGAACTCCTTATCCAGAACCGTGATGGTGCTGCCGATACGGACGGTGTCGTGTGCCTCTTCGGACTCTTCGATCACCACATAGTTGGAGAGAATTTCTTCGATTTCGGCGATGCGGGAATAGAGTTTGCCCTGCTCGTTCTTGGCCTCGTCATACTCGCTGTTCTCGCTCAGATCGCCAAAGGAACGAGCTTCCTTGATCTGGTCAGCAACCTCTTTTTCGCGCACGGTTTTCAGATAAGTCAGTTCTTTCTTCAGTTCCTCCAGACGCTCGGCGCTGAGTTTGTATTCCTTCGCCATGATTGCTTACTCCTTTACCCATTAACATAGAAAATGAGCCTATTTCGGCTCTTAAGACTACACTGAGTCCATTATCCCAATATTATATTTACTTTCCGCCAAACTGTCAAGGAAAATCAAATCCGGAGCAAAATTTCTTCGGTTTTTACCCGTCCGGACTCCCACAAAGCACTGATCAGAGAATCGGCTTCACAGTCATCCGGAAGCGTTTTGTCTTTCAGTGCGAATTTTGCCCCGATCAGCAGCGGCCCCTCATCCAGCCGCAGTGTCAGATGCGCATTCGGACATTCTCTGGGAAGAATGGGGATTCCAAGCTCACGACGAAGTCGGTTCGCCGTCTCATACCCACCCGGAAAATCAAGGATCAAATTGCGGACCAGAGGGCAAAGTTCCCGGGCAATCAACTCCATATCGTACTCGGTTTTCTCCCCCTGCAGACAGAGTACCGCATCTGTCGGCCGGATATTTCGCCGCTCCAACTGTACCGCCACCCACGCCGGTGCCAGTACGATGCGCAGTCTCCTTGTCTCCACCGGCTGCAGACCGGCACGAACCAGAATGGCCCACCATGGAAACTCCGGCGGCGTCAGTACCCGTGTTACTCGTTTTTTCCGAAACAGTTCTGCACTCTGCTTTACATTCCGTTCCGGTCTGCGGGAATTTCGCGGCAATTCAGCCAATAAAACCGGAAGGCCGAGGAGGTCTTCCCTCTTCAGAGCCACTTTGCGTCCACTCCCCCACCGAACTCTGCCTAACATAAACTGCCCTCCCGTTTTTCACCATTGTATGTGAAAAACAGGAGGGCAGAACCGATTTAGTTTGATTTGGCATGCTCGGTCAATGCTTGCACGGCCGCCTCCAGCTGATTGTCCCCTTCTCCGGAAAGCGCGATCTCCACATCAGGGGTCAGTCCGACACCGATCAGGGACACTCCCGCTCCGGTGTAGTAGGTTTTGGTGGAAATGTTCAGTCCGCGGCCACCGGGCAGAGGAAACGTCTGCTGTGAATAGCCTTTACCATAAGTTTTCTGGCCGATCAGGGGGGCATTCACGCTTTCCCGCAGCTGAGCGGCAAACAGCTCGGCCGCGCTGTAGCTGTCGGCGTTGATCAGAACCGCCATGGGCAGATCAATGCAGTCTGCGTCCGAATTGACCGTCCTTTTGGGCCCAAGACGGGTTCCGGTACAGAAAATCGGCCCCTTGGGCAGCAGATAATCCAGCAGATCAGTCAGCTCGCTGACGTAACCGCCGGGATTGTCGCGCATATCAAACAGCAGTGAGGTCGCTCCCTGTTCCATCAGATCCTCCACCGCGGCTTTCACGTGGTCGGAAGAACCTTTATAAAAGTTGTCCAGAGCCACGTACCCGATGTTTCCGTCCAGCAATTCATGGGTCACCGGGTCCTTCTGAATTCGTGCGCGTTTCACAGTCACCTCGCGGGAGGCGCCCTGTTCATCCAACACCACAAGCACCACATGGGTACCGGCCTCACCCTGAATATAGGACGCCGCATTCTGTGCGTTCTCCCCGGTCAGATCCTGTCCATCAGCAGAAATGATAATTTCTCCCGACAGCAATCCGGCCTTCTCCGCAGGGCCACCCTCGGTCACTTCCTGAATGTGTACGCCGTCCTCCATGTAAATAACCGTCACACCGATGCCCACGTAGGAATTGCTTCGGCGCTCCTTCAGGGCTTCATAGGTTTCAGCGTCGGCATAGTAGGACCAGCGGTCGCCCAGCGACTCTACCATGCTGTTCAGCGCGGCGTCCGCCATGGCGTCCTTGTCGAATTCGCCTACAAAGCCCGTGTTGATCAGCAAAGCTCCCGTGGCAACCGCAAGGCCCTGGGTCCCCAGCAGCAGCCAGAGCGCAAGGGCAACGGCCCCCAGGGTGAGAACCACCGAGAGGGCCGCGGTGATGATAATGGAACGGAGTCGGAATCGTTTCTTATTCTTCATAGTTCATCACTGCAACAAATCTTTTCCTTTGCGCGGATAGGTCGCGCCGTTTTTATCCAGCAGATAGAAGGTCATTTCGGTATATTTCTGAATGGCGTCCACACGCTTGATCGTGCCGTCAGCCTGAGTCACACGCAGTTCGTAATGCAGATGGTTGCCGGTGGAGGAACCGGTGGAACCCACGTAGCCGATGACCTGACCCTGGGTCACGGTCTGACCGGCCTTGACGGCGCGCTTGGACATATGGGCGTACAGGGTGGAAGTACCGTTGTCGTGGACAATGATCACATAGTTGCCGTAGGACCAATGGTACTCGGAGTCCATAACCACACCGCCGCGTGCCGCCTTGATCTTGGTGCCGTAGTTGGCGCGCACATCGGTACCGCCGTGATTGCCCCATTTTCCGGTAATGGGATGGTTGCGGGGGCCAAACAGCGATGTGATGGTGTAGCATCCGTCCAGCGGCCAGATATAACCGGAGCCGTAGTTGATCTGGATCTGGCTGGCGGCGATCTGGGCTTCCAGTTCCTTCTGCCGTTTGGCGATCAGGGCATCCATGGCCTCGATCTGAACATCCAGTTCATGGATCTCGCTTTCGTATTCCGCCTTATCGGCTTCCAGTTCACGCAGCAGGCTCTCGATTTCCGCTTCCTTGGCGGTCAGTTCCGCTTTCTGGGCTTCCAGAATGGCCTTGGCATCCATCTGTTCGGTACGGGCGGTTTCCAGATTGGCCTTGGCGGTTTCCACGTCAATGCGGGCCTGCTCCAGCGAAGCCATGACGGCGTTGTCGTACTCCACAGTCTCGCTGATCATCATAGCGCGGTCCAGCAGGTCGGTAAAGTCAGCGGCGTTGAATAGGATCTGCCAGTAAGTCACGGTGCCCTGCTCCTCCATGATGCGCACGCGCTGGCAGAAGTTTTCAAAGTGGGTAGCCTCGGCCTGCTGGGCATTGGCCAGATTGACTTCCTCCTGGGCGATCAACTGGTCGTACTGGGCGATCAGGTTTTCGGTGTTGGCGATCTGGTCGTTGACCACGTTGATCTCCTGCTCCACCAGCTTTTTTCGGTTGTAGGCATTGTTCAGGTCGCCTTTCAGGGCGCTGAGCTGGCTGTTCAGGTTTTTCCGTTCCTTTTCCAGTGATTCCGCCTGATCCTTCAGCTTGTCAATGTCCTCCTGGGACACACTGGCATCGGCAGAAGTAATAATCATGGAAATGGTGGGCAGCAGCATCAAAAGGGCCAGCACAAGGGCCAGCACGGCCAGAATCTTTTTCTGATGCTTCATGAAAAATTTCATAATGACCTCCTTGAGGTGATAACGCTCTTAAACCTGAAGGAACTTACGGATAGCCAGCAGCGAGCCGCCCACGCCGATCAGCAGACCGGCGCCGCCGAAGATGGCCAGAACACGCAGGCGCATGGCCTCAAAACGGACGATCTCAATAAAGTTCAGTGTTCCGCCGTTAAGAATGGATTCGGTCAACAAAGTGTAAATACCCCATTGCAGGAAGAATGCCACCACGGCACCCACTACACCCAAAAGCAACCCCTCAAAGACGAAGGGCCAACGCACGAAGGCATCTGTGGCACCGCACATTTTCATAATTGCGATCTCATCCCGACGGGTAAAGGTGGTCAGCTTGATCGTGTTGGAAATGATAAACAGGGAAATCAGAAACAGAATGGCGATCAAAACCATCGCCACGCCGCCGGCCACGTTGCGGGCAGCCACGAAGCCGTCGGCCACCTCAAAGGCGGCCACATAGCTGGCGATACCGGGCAGGTTCACCACCTGCTGAACGGTCTCACGGAACTGCTCGATACTCTCCACGTGAATGGAGAAGCGGTGGCGATAGTTACTGGCAGGGACCAGACTGAACAACTCGCTGTCCTTGTCCTTCAGGAAATCTTCCATGGCCTCCTCACGGGAGATAAAGGTAACTTCCCTGACATTGGGAACCGCCTCAACCACAGCCTGCATGGCGCGGGCATCCTCTTCACTTAAACTCTCGTCAATATAAGCCAGAAACTGGTTTTCATCTTCCAGCTTGGACAGATTGTGATCCAAATTCACGGCCACCAGAGAGAAGGTGCCCATAATGAGGAGACATGCTACGATCATACACACGGCGGCAAAGGACATGAAGCCGTGGGTAAAGATGGAGCGCACGCCCTCTTTGAAATAATATCCTGTGTTAATTCGTCTCATGGTCGTAATACCCACCTGTTCCGTCGCTGGTGATAACTCCGTTTTCAATGGTGATGACTCGCTTGGAGAAGCGGTCCACCAAGGCCTTTTCGTGGGTCACGACCAGCATGGTCGTACCCAATCGGTTGATCTTCTCCAGAAGCATCATGATTTCCAGAGAACGCTCCGGGTCCAGATTTCCGGTGGGTTCGTCCGCGATGATCATCTGAGGATTATTGACCAGTGCACGGGCGATGGCTACACGCTGCTGCTCACCGCCGGAAAGCTGAGAAGGCAGGCAGTGTCCCTTGTCCTTCAAACCCACCAGATCCAGCACGTAAGGGACGCGACGGCGGATCTCACGTGGAGAAGCACCGACTGCACGCATGGCAAACACCAGATTTTCTGCTGCCGTTTTCTTTTCGATCAGACGAAAATCCTGAAAAATCACGCCCAAAGTGCGGCGCATACCGGGCACCTGCCGGGGACGAATGGTGTTCAGATTATAACCGTTGACCATAATGCGGCCTTCGCTGGCTGCCACTTCGGCCGTAATGAGCTTGATGATGGTAGACTTGCCGGAACCGGAAGGCCCCACCAGAAAGGCAAATTCACCGTCATCAATGCGCATGGTCACGCCGCACAGGGCCTCAGTGCCGTTTTCGTATTCTTTTTTAATATCGATCAGTCGAACCATAAATTACCTCGTAAGACACGAAAAACGGGGTTTGCGGACCGCCGCACAAGCGCAGCGATCCGCTTTCCTCGTTTGTTGTTTCAAATCATGTATAACCCGATCAGGACTCAATTCCCCGGGAAACCAGATACTTTTTGACCATCAGCGCCACCTTAAAGGTAATGGCATCGTCAAATTCACGCAGATCCAGGCCGGTCAGCTTCTTGATCTTTTCCAGACGGTAGACCAAAGTATTTCTGTGGACAAACAGCTTGCGTGCCGTCTCGGATACATTCAGATTGTTTTCAAAGAACTTGTTGATGGTGAACAGGGTTTCGGAATCCAGCGAACTGATGGGATTCTTTTTGAAAACTTCCTGCAGGAACATCTCACACAGGGTGGTGGGCAGCTGATAGATCAGACGGCCAATACCCAAATTCTCGTAGTTGATGATCACCTTTTCGGTGTCAAATACTTTACCGACTTCAATGGCCACCTGTGCTTCCTTATAAGCACGGGCCAAATCACGAATGTGGCCCACGATGGTACCGATACCGATGACCACTTTCATATTGTTTTCACCAATCATGGTATCCTCGATCTGCTTGGCAGTCTTGTACAGATCGCGGATCTCAGCGCCTTCGGGCAGCTGCTTAATGACCACGATATCGGTCTCATTCACGGACAGGACAAAATCAGCTTGCTTGTCCGGGAACAAATTCTGCACGGTCTCCAGCGCAGACATTTCCACCGAGTCGATCTGCCGGACCAGCAGCACAGCGCGGGGCGCCTCAGCCTGGAAATGCAATTCTTTGGCCCGCACATAAATGTCGCCCATCAGCACATTGTCCGAAATCACGCTCTTGATGAACGTGGCTCGGTCGTGCTTTTCCTCGTAATAAGCCTTTGCTCCGTTCAGCGCCACGGTAGCCATAGAGCAAACCAAAGCCGCACGGTCATCCGAACCGCTGGCAAATGCCGCGTAATCAAACTGAGCACCCAGTCCAGCCAGAGCTTTAAATGTGCGGCCCTCGCATACGGTCACGTCGCTTTCACTGTCGTTCATGGCAGCAACCGCGACCGGCCAACGCTCACCGATCAGGGTCAATTCGTTGCACGCGACGACGGTGCCGTCTGCGTCCATAACGCCCACATACCGATCCGCGCAATCCTTCATCTGAAGTACGATACTCTGAAACACTCTGCTGGACATACAAATCCCCCATCCCGCCGCGCAAAACGGCACAAATAGAAATAAAGTTCTCTCCCCCCGGTGTGATGGGGGATTTCGCCATCACTTGCGGATACCGCGTGAGCGGTGCGCAAGTGGGCGATTTCGGGGTAGTGTTATTTTTACACTACGCCCCTTTCTTGTTACTATTTGTAGTAATTATAATGGGTTCTCAGTCGTATTTCAATAGGAAAGCAAAAATTTTTTGTGAATTTTGCCGAAA
>JAZOBG010000129.1:0-26671 GCA_045595865.1 Oscillospiraceae bacterium | reverse complement strand
ATGTATCCGGATCCGACAATTCCGGCAATTGTATCGGAAGATTTATGGAACCGGGCAAATGCTCTGTACAAAGAGAGGAGAAAAGAAGTCATGGAACATGGCAGTGGGGTTACATATCAAAATCGATACCCGTACAGCACGAAAATCATCTGTGAGGAGCATGGAACCACATTTCACAGACAGGTTTTGGAGAACAAGAGTGGTGCGATAGAGGCTTGGCAGTGCAAGATTTACCGCCAGAAGGGAAGAACGGCATGTTCCGCACCGCAGATCAGAAGCTTTGAATTGGATCAGATCTTGTGTGAGATCTTGAAGCAGCTGACTAAGGATAAAAAGGCTTTGATTGATTCTCTGATTACCGTGATCACCAGTGTTCCCAAAGATGTGGACTATGATAAGATTCGCAGCCGTATCCGGGATGAGATCGATCAAATCCATATCAAAAAGGATCGTCTACTGGATCTGAGTGTGGCAGGCGCATTAACCACTACGGAATTTAAGCAGAGAAACGATGCTCTTAACGAGCAGATACGGAACTACGAAGCTCAGCTGAAAACCGTGTGTGATGAGGAAGAAAAGAATGCCGGTGGAACTTTGGATGAAGCAGAAATCCGTCGGGTGCTGGAGCAGGAACTGAGTTTTGACGGGCAGATTAACAGCGCCTTGGCAGCATCTATTTTAGACAAGGTTGTTGTAAAAAAAGAAAGCACCAAGCAGGAGATTCACCTGGATATCTACTTAAAATTGGGGCAACAGTATGAAGCTGTATATGCCCCTAAAAAAACCTCCGCAAGTATTATCCGTTTAAAAAATACTATGCTCAGACCTCTGATCAGGAGGATCTGATCTCCATCGGCACCATCGGCCTCATCAAGGGCATCACTACCTTCGATGAGACCAAGGGCGCCCGGCTGGGTACCTATGCGGCCCGGTGCGTGGAAAACGAGATTCTGATGCATTTTCGCAGCCAGCGCAAAAGCGCTCAGGATGTTTCCCTTTCGGATTATATCGAGACCGGCAGCGATGGAGCGGCGCTGTCGCTGATGGATGTGGTCAGCGATCAGGAGGATTTGACAGAGCAGCTGAGCAGTCGGGAGATGATCCGAAAAATGTGCGGCGCTGTGGACGCGGTGTTGACACCCCAGGAGCGGCAGGTGATCGTGCTGCGCTACGGCCTTTCCGGTCACAAGCCCCACCGCCAGAGAGAAGTGGCTCAGGTGACAGGTATCAGCCGCAGCTATGTCAGCCGTATCGAGAAGCGGGCTCTGGAGAAACTCCGGGCCGCGCTGGAATAGGGGTTGCAAATGGGCCGTAACAGGGCTATAATGGGGAAAACTGATAAAAGGGGGAGCCCCTATGCGCTACACCAATTTGCACACCCACACCAATTTTTCCGATGGCGCCCACAGCGTGGCGGAAAACATTGCCTCCGCGGTGGAAAAGAACATGCTGAGTCTGGGCTTTTCCGACCACAGCTACACTCCCTGCGACCCGCTGTACTGCATGCAGCCGGAGCGCTATGAGCCTTATCTGCAGACCATCGCTCAGGCAAAGCAGGAAAGCCCCATTCCCATCTACACGGGTTTGGAGCTGGATCGCTACTCTGATGACGACACCAGCGTTTTTGACTATATCATTGCGTCCGTACATTATATTATTAAGGACGGTGTATGCCATCCCATTGACCACAGCCAGGCCCAGCAGCAGATCTGCATGCGGGATGCCTTCCATGGCAGCGTGCTGGATATGGCTAAATGCTATTATGACCTGGTAGGTGAGCATGTGGCCCGGGTGAAGCCTCTGTTTGTAGGCCACTTCGATGTGATCACCAAGTTCTCCCTGATGCCCGAGGAGGATGATGCCTATCGGGCTATCGCCGCGGACACATTGAAGGAAGTGCTGAAAATCTGTCCCTACATCGAGCTGAACACCGGTGCCATTTCCAGAGGCTGGAGAAAGACCCCCTACCCCGCAGCCTACCTTTTGAAAGTGGTGAAGGAAAACGGCGGCCACATGGTACTGGGCAGCGACAGCCACAACCTCAATAACCTGACTTTCCACTTTGACGAATCTCTGGAGATCCTGCGGCAGGCAGGTATCGACCATATCGCGGTATTCAACGGTACGGGATTCGACCATACACCCATATAAGAAAAAAGCAGAGCCTTACAGGCTCTGCTTTTTCAGTTGTTCAAGCTTTTTAAGAATAGCGGCGGGGGCATCCTTAGGGTTGGAGATTTCCTCCGTGGCCTGCTCCATGGGGCAGCGTCCGGTACCCTGACGGTTTCGGATCTGGGGAACCCGGGTCTGCCACTGTACGGGAATGCGGTGCGCCTCCAGCACTTCCAATGCCGCGTCGCTGATGACCCCAGCCCAGAGGGCCTTGATCCCCAGCAGGCAATAGAGCAAAGCTGTGGCTTTGCCCACCACCTTGTCCGCGGCGCTGAAGCCGGAAACATTTTCTTCCAGCAGCTCCATCAAGGGCCGTACACCCCGGTGATGGCTGGTGTGGATGCGCTCATCTTTGCACAAAACGCAGGTATAATTACCTTCCGCCAGCAGCTGCCGGGCTTTCATCAGGTCTTCCATGGGCGCTCCTTAGAATAAAAATTGCACCATCAGCATGTAGCTGATTGTACCAGCCGCGATGCTCAGCAGAGTGTTGCGCTTCCAAACATGCAGCACAGCCACGATCAGGCAGCCCAGGGCTTCCGGAATACCGTGGGGCGCGCTGGTAAGGGAAACATCCTTCAGGCAGTACACCACCAGCATGCCCATAATGGCAAAGGGCAGCACCTTTCCCAGGTAGGTGATCAGCTTGGGTGTTTCCTGCCCCCGGCCGAAGATCAGGAATGGGGCAAACCGCAGAGCCGCGGTGATCACAGCGGCCACCAGAACGTACCAGATCACATGAGGATTATGCATGGCTGGCCTCCTTCCCGGCATTTCGCCGCAGGATCAGGATGCCGGCAATGGCGGCCATGGCAGGGATCAGGAAAATATCGCTGCCGAAGATCAGCAGGCTCACTGCGGTGCATACCACACCCACCAGGGCGGGGATATGATCCTTGGTGAAAAGCCACTGTTCTACAAAGATGGTTACAAACAGCGCTGTCAGCACGAAGGACACACCGGAAAAATCGATAGGCACCACGGTGCCGATGACGGCACCCAGGATGCAGCCGGCGATCCAGTAGCAGTGGTCCAGCAGCGTTACCCAGAAGCAATAGTCTGCCCGGTCTACACCCGCAGGAAGCTTTGTCTGGGTTACCAGGGAATAGGTCTCATCGGTAAGACCGAAGATCATGTAGAGCTTGCGCTTGCCGGCATGCTTGTAGGCATCCACCAGAGAGATGCCGTAAAACAGATGCCGGGCATTGACCAGCAGTGTGGCCACAGCGGCGCTAAGCAGGGAAGCGCCGGATGCCAGCAGACCCACCAGCAGATACTGGCCGGAGCCGGCAAAGATCAGCAGGGCCATCACGCCGGCCCAAAGGACGCTGTAACCGCTCTCTACCAGCAGAATGCCGAAGCCGGCACCCAGAAACAGATAGCCGGTGAGAACGGGAATGGTATCGGGGAAAGCCGCCCGGATGGCGGATAATTTCATGGGATCATCTCTTTCTTTATTTCGCCGTGACATGCTCGTCCAGCATATGGACTGCAGTGATGGAAGGATCCGCGGCAAGTTTCTGGAAGAAGTTTGCCCTGCGCTCCTTGGCGTTGCCTCGGCCGAAGGTGCCCCGGAAGGTCAGCCGGTAGCTGCCATCGGGGAGGTGCTGGGCGCTGACGCCGGTAAGCTCGCAGCTGTATTCCTGGGCCAGAAGGTTTACGGCACCCAAAGCGGCAGCCACATCGGCGGCATCTACTATGTAGTCCCGGTAGCTGCGGCGGTTGCCCACCATCCATTTCTGCAGGGCTTCAAAAATGGTCAGGGTCACAAAAATGAAGATCATGCCTGCCAGCGCTACAACATAGTAGCCCGCACCGGCAGCGATACCCAGACAGGCGACACTCCATAAGCTGGCGGCGGTGGTCAGACCCTTGACGCTGGGACCCTCCCGAAGGATCGTACCCGCACCCAGGAAGCCAACGCCGGTAATTACCTGGGCGCTGAGTCTGGCGGGATCAGGGGAAGCGCCATAGGCTTGATATTCCGCGAAGATCAGTTCTCCCGTGATCATCACCGCGCAGGAGCCCAGTGCCACCAGAATATGGGTGCGCATGCCGGCAGGGCGATGGGTGTATTCACGCTCGGTGCCGATGATCAGACCTACCACCATGGCACACAGCAATCGCAGACAGATATCGCTGATTTGAAGTTCCATAGCGTAACCTCCATGTTAAGTATTTGTCCATTATAGGGTTTTCTGCAATTCTTGTCAACTCGCAGGGTGTCGATTCGCACGAATTTGCCCTTAAAGCAGACATTTTTTTCCGACAGCCTTCGACAGAAGCTTGCAGGAAAAAGGGGTTGACAAACGAGCCAACTCGTGGTACAATACTCAGGCACTTGAGAGTGCCAAGTAAATATCGCGGAGTAGAGCAGTTGGTAGCTCGTCGGGCTCATAACCCGGAGGTCGTAGGTTCGAGTCCTGCCTCCGCAACCATAAAAAGTCCTGAAATCATACGATTTCAGCACTTTTCCTTGCGTTTTTGGGACCGAAAAGTTCGGAGGAAGAATTCTGCGATTTCCCTGAAAACCGTTTGACCCATATTCTGACCCATAATAGAATAGCACCCAGTGGACAAAGTAGCATTTTCCAGAATACAATGTCCACTAAATCGGAAAATCTTAGAAATTTTCAAAACTTTTGAAAAGAATTTTTCTACGACCTCCGGGTTTTTGACTTGATGCTCAAAACCTCTCCTGCGCCAATCACCGGCACCGGGAGAGGTTTTTCTAGCTTTTTGATGGAATAGTGCGTATAATATAAATACTAAATTTATTGGGAGGTATATACATGACGACAGGAATGAGTAATACGATTAAAATTTTAGAACCCCATTTAAAGAAAATTGAAAAGGTATATGGACAGGCGCTTCGCTTTGATGACAATGATGGCAAAAAGTATGGCTATGTTATTGGTGAGGGTGGTATCATTATTTCTGTTTCGGAAAGGGCTGGCGAGCTTACTATACAGGTATTTGAAACGATGTCTTTGAAGGATGCAAATGGTTACTTAACTTATCAGGGGTCACCCCAAACTTTGGGAGGGTTTGCCTACAAAATGCCAGAAGAGGTACAAGAGATTCTTGAGAAGCTTTGTGATATCCTATTGAAAACACCTGCGAATTGTATCGATGCGAAGACAGTAAAGCGAAAAGTTATGGCTGCCGAATTTGCTTGCCATCAGAAATATCATCCGATCCCCGAGGAAACTATGCAAAGCATGAGCTTTGAAGCAGCGCGAGCAGAACTGAATATGTCGCTGAAAAAAGGCTGAATTCGCAATCCCCTGGACGATATCTTATGCGATACCGCGCAATTTGACAATCGGTTACCTCAAAAATCTAGATAACAAAGGACGATGATCAGCATAGTCTGATACGAGGTGATCTAATGCAATATTGCAGAAAATGTCCAGATGCGACGGCGGAAATTCGTGGTGGCATGGAAGTACCGCAGATATCCGGATGTGTTCGATTTTACCAGGAGAATAGATGCGTGCGAATTGTGGCAGAGATTTCTGACTTGCCAGAAAGTGAAACAGGATTCTATGGATTCCATATCCACCAAGGTGAAAGCTGCTCCGGGATTGATTTTTCTGGAACGGGAAGCCATTATAATCCAACGGGTCAAGCACATCCGAAACACGCAGGTGATCTGCCGCCGTTGTTGGCATGCAGAGGAAATGCATACTTGTCTGTGAAAACAGATCGGTTTTCTGTGAATGAGATTATTGGACGAACGGTGGTTATTCATAGCGATCCGGATGACTTCCATACGCAGCCTGCCGGTAATGCCGGAAAAAAGATAGCATGCGGTGTGATCCACAAAAGGCAGTAATGTTCAAAACCTCTCCCATAGCCGAGCATCGGCCACCGGGAGAGGTTTTACTTGTTTATTTTGTTTTGTTAGATGTTGTTTGGCGGCAGCAATAACAACCGCCATTTGGTATTACATCAAAGTGCCAACATCATCGATTTTGATGCTGCTCAGTATGCAAGGTGCAGCGTTCCACGCTCCATGGTAACTCATGGATCTGTCGACGCGTGAGTCTTTGATTTTATCCTTCAGCTCCACAACAGTTTTTGCGCCGAATAGCGGCGCTACCTTTTTGCAGAAAGAAGCAGATTTCAGTTTCTGCCAGATGACTTGATTACCCGAATGGTAAATATATGATGTCGGGAACCAGTAGTCCCTTTCGTCATCAGGTGGTGCAATGATACTGCCTAACTGATACAGGATAATGTCGGCAGTGGAAATGCTTTCTTTTGTTAATATGGGTTTCCGTTCGCGTTGGACAAGAATATTGCCTGTAAGTGTGAAATAGTTCGGATTTTCACATTTCTGTTTGCATGTTGTTTCAATTGTGCGGCAGTATGCGCGGAAATGAAAATAATTATGGGCCTCAACAGCAGTATCGAGTTTGCTTCGTCTGAGAAAATACGGACGCGCCAAGAGTGTATGAAGATCTTCGTATCTATCATAGTGGAGCATGAGAGCAGTTGCGGCAATCATCAGCTCCCAAATCATAAAACTGTACAACTCAAAGTCACTTTCACGATAGCTGTTTTTTCCGGATGCATCGAGCAATTCATTGTACAGACGTTCCAACAACGACCCAACAGTTTCACCCAAAGGCATGCCACAGTAAATTAGATTCTCGCAGAAATCCAAGAAAAGATCACGGTAGTTCTTAACTTGGTCGATCGCAATTAGCAGTGCTTCGTCAAAAGGTTTGTCATTAGGCGGGAAATACTGCTTGGCAGACCGAACAAACTCATCTGCAGCCTTTCTTAAGAGGAAATCTGCCTTAGCTGGATTTCCTCCGGTATACCCGCGAATTTGTTTGTTCAAATCACGAATTGCAGATAAATCTACTGTTTCGTTTTCGAGCCATTCAGGTTTGGTGCCCAAAGCGGGCTTTTTGTGAATGGGCTTCTCGTAGATGTTTCTCAGGAGCTTTTCGTACTCTGCTTCGTATCGGTCATCTGCGGTGGACAGGTCAATGTAAATGCGTGTTTTTAAGTACACCGGGCGATAAGCCTGTCCGTTTTCATCAACTTCGAAGACGATGGGGATAAACTTCTCCTGACGCATCTGACCATATACGTCGGGAGAAATGATGACGGTTTCATCGCCAACTCCGCCTGTCCTATCATCTGCCTTTTCGGTGTATGTTCTATCGCAGATGATGAGAACACGGTCAATTGAAGGATCGTGTACAGACTGCTCCATAAAGGCATATTTGTCTTGACCCTCTTTCAGGTCATACACATCCAAAACCACATCCACACCATTTGCTATCAACCGCTCAGCAAGCTCGATTACACGATCTTGGACAGCCCAGGAGTAAGAAATGAATACTTTTTTGGTAGCTGCGGCCATACTGATGTCCTCCATGTATTTCATATGTTCTATCTATATTATATGCGAAAAGTGTCGGAAGGACAACTACAATAAAGAAAAAGATACCGTTGAATTCGTTGAAATACAGTTCGGTGACTTTTCGTTTCTTCTTGGGGATATTTTTTATTCAAAACTTCCTTTCGTTGGTTCATTCTCCCCACTCTAGATTTGGGAAACCGGGACTTAAATTTGACAACGAAGCCGTGAACGATGCATTGGTCGTTCACGGCTTTTCTATCGGCTGCAAAGCCGAATTTACAGGCTCAGGATATTTCCCATGGTCTGAGCTGCTTCTTTCTGTGACGAGGTTGTCACATGGGCGTAGGTATCCAGGGTGAAGCCTGCGGAGAAGTGGCCGAGTATGCCGCTGACGGTCTTGATATCCACGCCGTTTTGGAGGGCAATGGTTGCGAAAGTGTGGCGGAGATCGTGGAATCTGACCTTCGGGATGCCTGCTCTCTCCAGCACACACTTCAGCATATTATTCACACTGTCCGGGGAGATGGGACCACCATTGGGCGAAGGGAACACATACTGGTCATTAGTTTTACGCTTTTGCTCCCGCAGGACTTCGATTGCCTCGGGCGAGATGCTGACAGCCCGGTAGGAATCTTATTCTACGTTTGGACGGAACTGCGCAGTTATCCGGGATAAGGTTGTTGTTTGCTATGTTTTGGCTGGTGGTTAAAATGGTGATTTCGCCTATAAGTAATTTGCACTATTTGTTTATTTTTTCTTTAGATTAAGTCACCAATCCGGGGGCAGTGCACATATATATTATAGATCAACTAGTTTGCCAGATAACGGAAAACTGTTCATTGTAAGCACCGAATTAACAAAATTACTAGATACGAAAGTTTTATATTTCTTATTATTTAAAGAATTAACCGACAAGGAGTCAATGTTATGAGAGAAGCAAAATATATCTACGGTAAATATTCGCCAGATACTGTACCTCATGAGGAATACAACGAGTTTCATGCCCTATCTGTGTTTCTTGGTGCATATCTGGTGTATTGTAGTTCTCCTGAATATACATCCTACTCTGATTATGTGGCAGACAGAAACTTAAAGGAAGAATGCCTTGAGGGGAGATTCCGGTGGCCCTACATTACCAAAGCACATATTTTTTTGAGAAGTAAGCTCAACGAAAATACCGACGAGGTTACATATATTTCCAAGCGGCAAATCAGAAAGCTGGGATATAGTGGCATTGGCGCATCTCGAATGTATCCCGTAAAGGGAGCGCTTATTCAAGAGGAGCTGTTCCAATTTGTTTTTTATACAAAGGAATTAGAACAAGTCAAAATTGCGTTTCTAGAATACCTGTATCAAAAAATTCGAATGTTTGATCCGAATTGCCGTTATTTGGACGCGATTAGCGGAAAAGGCGCAGCAAATTTCGTTTTCAGGACTTTTATTTCGTTTCAATATTATTTATTGTCGGGTCCAGCGGGTAAGTGTGAATTGTTAAGAGTACTGGAGGTCGATACATATAAGGAGATCCAGAAGGTGTTTAACGAGAGGGGATAAGTATAATGCCTGGCAGTAAGACATATACTTCCAATAAGATAAATGAATTGTTGGAAATGGAGTTTCTCAATGGCGTTTCGAAAATGGAAAAGCACAGTGCACAAAAACTGTCAAACACATTTTTTCTCGAGGTTTTAAAAATTAGTTTGTCATTGTTAATCTCTGTTGTGGTTGAGTGCTTTTCTTTAAAAGAGGGTCTGACGGCAACAAAACAATCAGTTGACCAAATGGACGAGCTAATAGTTAAAATGGAAACGATTATTTTCATGATTGTTGTGTTCGTGCTTTCTTACTTGCTCATTCACCTTTTGGTAGTTGTAGGTAAGTGGCTTTTCAGCGCAGTCTTTAACAAGCGCATTTTACCATCAGAGAAAGTAAAAGCTTATGTAGATTTTCATAAAAAGATTATAAACCACATCTATTTGGGAATCAGTTTTGAGAACAAATATAATGTATATATTTCCCCAGAAGGTAATCAGAAAACTGAGATTATCGTTGACTTAGCTGTAAATTATCTTTCTCAAGCTGTTCACTACTTTAAACTTGCAAAGGACGAATTGTCTGAATTAATTCCGAATGAGGTAAAAAGGAATTCCTACTTAGATCGGAGAAACGCCAGGTATTTAGATTATGTCGGTTTTCCAATTATCAACATCGCGTTGATTTCGGGACAAAGGAGTCTCAGAAGACTTTTGGGGACGAAAGATAGTATACTCGGTGTTGCCAATTCCATCACTGCGAAGGCAAACGAGCACTCCATCAAAAAAGGTTACTCAGATTCTCTAGGATTTCTTTTTGACGAAATTAACAGTTATGCTGATTGTTATCAGGGCTTCCTCGAAAGAGTAGTGGGTTTACAGAATTTGTTAAAGCCTGAATAAGCAAATACCAAAATCTGATGTTAGATATATCCTTTAGGTATACCCTGGTAAATTGATATAAACGCCACCCGTCCTCTTAGAATACGGGTGGCATTTATAGTTATTAATTCTGTTGCAAGCACAACTGAGAATGGGTTGTATTCGGGTAACAGTTTAGTTCGATTGTGCGAAAACTATCCAATTTTGAGTTTTGTGGTACTATGCAATATAATGGTTGATAAGATATGATTATGCGTAATACTCATAATATAATGCGAGGAACCGATTATTACATTGTGAGGATTTGCTCCATTGTTTTTGCGGCTTCTTTTTGTGCCGAGGTGGTGACGTGTGCGTAGGTGTCCAGAGTGAACCCGGCGGAGAAGTGGCCCAACATGCCAGACACCGTCTTGATATCCACACCGTTCTGCAGCGCGATGGTTGCGAAGGTGTGGCGGAGGTCATGGAATCTGACCTTCGGGATGCCAGCCCTTTCAAGAACACGCTTTAGCATATTGTTGACACTGTCCGGCGAAATGGGACCGCCGTTAGGAGAGGGGAACACATACTGCTCATTGGTCTTGGCTTTCTGTTGTTTCAGGACTTCTATCGCCTGCTGTGAGATGGTCACAGCGCGGTAGGAGTTCTTTGTTTTCAGCGGCGCTTCCACGATTTGACCGTCCACTCTAGCCACTTGACGTCTGACCTTAATGATGCCATTCTTCCAGTCAATGTCCTGCCATTTGAGGCCCAGCAGTTCGCCACGGCGCAGACCAGTCACCAGTTCGATGTAGTACATTTCGTAGACACCTGTGGTTCTTGCTTCGTCCAGAAATGCATGTAATTGTTCCACCGGAATGGTTTGCATTTCCTGATGCTCCACCTTCGGAAGCTCGCAGGCATTGGTGGGATTGGCGGGAATAATCTTCTGTGCCACCGCCAGATCCATGGCGGAGGAAATCACCTGATTGATGTTCCGAACGGTCTTTGCTGAAAGGCCTTTCGGCTGCTCTTTGGATTCGATTCTCTCCACTCTGCCTTTGCTCAGCAGTTTGCGGTAGAATTTCTGCAAGTCCATGGTTGTCAGCTTCTCCAGCGGGATGTTGCCGATGTTTGGCTTGATATGGTTGTCAATGTAGCCCTTGTAGGTCTGATGGCTTGAGGGACGAACCTTGATTTTTGCCACGTTCTCGAACCACTCGTCCATCCACGCACCGACCGTGTATTTTCCGCTTTTGGCAAAGTCTACCTGCCCGGCTTCGACCAGAGCTTTCTTCAACTTCTCTTTGACTTCTGCCTGAGTTTTGCCCAGCACATTTTTGAAAACCTGCTTTCCAGTGGCGGGGTCATGTCCTGCTGTGTAGCGGCCTTCCCACCGTCCGTCCTTGCGTTTTCGGATGTTCCCCTCTCCATTTGCTCGTTTCTTAGCCATTCAATGCACCTCCTTTGTAGCTCACAACACTACCACAGAAGGGGCGAGATAGCTATTCATCAAACCCAACAACTTTTCGCCTTTTACATTGACTGTTCATATTCTTCCTCCGTCTGATAGCTGGCTTTCTGGGTATTCTCGATTTTGAGACCCATAGCCAGTTTCTTTTCGTTGATCTGCTGCTTCAATCTGTGGTCGATTTGCCCCTGCAAGGTTTGCTGATGAGCTATACACTTATCGCCAATCAGCTTTGCCAAGACCCCAATAATCCCTTTTGCTACAGCAATGGTGTCAAGCCTAGTTGCTTCTTCATAGTGTGTCACAATAAGTGGAGGGGCAACTCCAATTGGGGGTGTAGGTTTTGTTTCAGCTTCGTAGAACCGGGGGTGAATTTGGATAGATTCATCATCCTTCTCTGCTTTGCTTACTTCGGAAGTAACGATCTCCACATCCGGTGGCATCTCCATAACAGCTCTGATGATCATGTTCTTGATACTGCGGAATTCCTTGTTGTCTGCCAGCGGGACAGTCGGGTCTTTATTCTCGTAATAGAGGGATAACTTCTCCCGGTTGACCTTGTCCCACTCTTTGTAAAGTTCTTCAATGGCAGGCTCAGCTGCAAGGTTTGCAACGATCTCGTTGACGGTGGCCTTGATCTCCTTTGGCAGATATCCATAGACTTTCTTTCCCTTGTGCTTCTCCAGCTGTTTTCTCAGCTTCACAAATAGAAAATGGAGTTCCTCGTTGGGTGCAGAATCTGCTTCCGCATGGGCGATGAGATCCCGGATCTTCTGTTCGTATTTCTCTTTGATATCCTCACGCAGGCCGGTCTGTAACTGGAAGAGATGGTACTGCTCCTGTTGAAAAATATCGTTGCCGAAACAGCTTCGTAAGCTATCGATGCTCTGCTTGGAGAGGTATCCCTCCTGCCCTTTGGAATAGACCATCAGGTGAATGTGGGGATGATGCCCAGTGTCATGAAAGGCTGCGTACCATTGAAGATCTGACAGCGGGATTCTGTGAGCTTCCGCGATGGTGATCACATTTCTTCTGACCAAGGATTTCCAACTTTCTGCATTGTTGTAGCCCAGCCGCTCCGCATCCTCCCGGTGGAGACTTACGATGTGGGTCCAAATATAGCCCTCATGGTTAGCAACTTCCTCGGCAGCCTTGTCCAGATCGATGGGTTCATCAGTCTGAGAAAACAGGCCATGTTTCCCCAGCTTCACCACGCCGGGACGCTCTGCCATGTAGTTCACCAGTTTGCCGATTTTCTCGGCTCCTTCATTCTGCTGGATGACCGCATTGAGAAAATCGTTGGCAGCACCCTTGGTTCCAGTTTTAAGGAATTCTTGATATTCCCGGTATTCAACCGCTTCGGGAATTCTCTTAATGACGGACTCAATCAGAGATTTCTGCCGCTTGGTGGCAGGAAGATTTGCCTGGGAAAGAGGGAGTTTTTCAACTCCCTCACGGGTTCCCATGTACTTGAGAAGTCCTCCGGCACCGCCTTTCTTGCCTGCACCACCGCCCTTGCGGAAGGTGCTTGTTACGATGATTTTAGGCATGGATTTTCCCCTTAACGGTGCTGAAACTCATAGGCACTTTCGAAGGTGATAATGCCGTTATTCTTGGCAACAATCCCGGAACACATCCGTCTGAGATCCTCCATCTGTTTGGGTGTCAGGTTAATCTGGGTTGCTTGAATTTCGGAGATCATAGCAGACTCTACTGCCAGTTTGAACAGGATCTGGGAGATGTTCTTCTCGGTGCTGCGGATCTCTTCCTTGATGGCCTGGGCGATGATGGGTGCCAGATAGTCCACATTCTTGCCCTGTTTTAAATATCCAACGTAGAAGTGGAGTGCGTCTGAAATAAACTCACTTCTACTGGTAGTGTTGGCATCCTTCATCAGAGTATCAACTTCCTCCACTAAGGAGGGGTAGAGATAAATTGCGTATTTGCTCTTGGTTTCTTTCAATCATTTCCTCCATTTTGTTGTACATTTTATACGGACTCCTCGCATGACCCCGGTCTTGAAATCCGAAAACCCGTTGCAATCCGGTCGGCTCTGCCGTCCGGTGTGATCCGTAAGGGGGCGATGGTGCCCCCTTACTTTAACCTGCTTCTTGTAATTTCCTCGATTTTGTGTCATAGTCCTGAATTCTTCGTGCAGATTACCCAAAGGCGAAATCGTAACTTTTGGGGTTAACGGTGTAGCCCTGAATTACTGCGGATGTTCTGTTGTGATGGCTGACAACCCAAGTTCCTCCAACAAATCGGACACAGGGGCTTCGCGGGCTCCACAGGTGGTTTCTGGTATGTTTCCTCACTGACCTTTGAATCAGCGCGTACGGTGCGTAAATCTCAAATTTCAGAGGCTGGGTGGTATGCTTTCCTTATTCAGGTAGCAAGCTATCAAAGACCTGCGAACCTGTGGTAAAAATCCGTAATGTGTATTTGTTTTCTTCATCTTGCTAGTTACCGTTTGGTAAAATGATCTAATATCGTCTTAAGTCATAAACATGGGCAGTTCCTCCGGCTCACTCAAGTTCCGGTAGATATCCGGGTTGTCCTGAGACAGCAGAACATAGATATTATTCTTGTACTTACCGATACCCTTATGCTTCTTGATAGAGATCAGCTTCCGCTTCTCCAACAGACTGATCCGATTCTGCACAGTACTAATGGCAATCCCCAGTTTTTTACTCATCTTATTCATCGTGGGCCAGCACTCACCACGACTACCGGCACAACACACCAGGTAGGCATAGATTTTGAATGCGTACACATCCAGCGGCATATCGAACACAGAGTTGGGAAGCATCAGAAACTCCTTTTTTGGAGGGATGTATTTCTTCAATCGGATACCTCCGCCTGTGTGTTCATCCATTCGATCAGCTTATCTCTGGGGATGACGACCCGCTTGCCGATTCTCACAGCAGGAAAGGATTCTGTGCGGGCTAGGTCGTAGACCTTAGACTTGGAGATTCTCAGTACAGCGGCAGCCTCGTGCACCTTGAGGGTCAGGGGTAATTCTTCAATGTTGGTGTATGTAAAATTCAATAGGTTTCCTCCTTAGGTTTTGATTTGACAGAACGAGATCTAAACAAAACCGCCTTCGGAAAACATAGTTGAACATTGATTATCCTCCAAATAGAAAATGCGGAACCCTACTCATTTCGAGTGAGGGTTCCGCTGATGGTTCATTCATCTTTGTAGGTTCTCTCGCTCTGAATAGAGTTCATTGCCTCTATTCTAACAAAAGACCACAGGATGTTTTTCCGGGATACTGTCGAAGGGTGTGAACGTTTCATAAACTTTTGGTGATTCTAGGTGGCCATTTTTACCTGACTAACAGTATTAGGTGAAATAACGGAGCAACAAAAATTGTTGCTCCGTACATTAACGATGTGAACAGTGAAGTAATTAGCATACGCCTATACTTTTAAGATACTTTCTAAGCGCTTGCTTAGCGCGTTGTACCCGCTTTTTGCAGGCGGCAACAGAGATATTGCGTTCCTCAGCTAATTCTCGTATGCTTTTTTGCTCAAGAACAAATTCTTTTATAAGAATGTACTCATCGGACAATGCAATATCTCTATACAACACATCCAAATCTATATTGTCGGTTGTTTGCAAGAAATCTTCCGGTGATGCCATACAATCTGCAGCATATGTCTGTGCCCTGCATTGTTTTCGCTGTGTATTGGATATTACATTCTTTAGAGTATTAACAAGCCAGCCACTTCTGTTTTTGCTATCATAAAAAGCATCGGCTTTCTGACAAGCGATCCGGAATGTTTCCTGCACAGCCTCCTCTGCCAAGTCTTCATTTTTTAGCTTGCATACGGCATATGTTAACAGCATATTATACATTTCGGTATATTTTTCTGCGATTTCATGTATATACTGTTTGCGCATATAATTTTCCTCTGGAAACAAAAACACACATTGAAGAATCCCAAGACCTGTACTTTTACAATTGGTTATGATATGATTAAAATTAGGCATATTTTACGCCAAAACAGAACAGGGGGCAGAATGATGAACATAAACGATAAAGAAAGAGCTGCATGCTTCAAGCAGGCGGAGGAAGTGTATTTTACATTACTGGGAGAAGCATGCGAACCGGTTCCCGGTGTTGAAAACGCATTTGCAGACGGATCTGTATGCGACAAATGCTATAGTGAAATGCTGGATGCTTATGCACGGATTCGGGACCGTCTGGGCGCGCAGGAAGAGGATGCGGATGTAGAAATCATCATCAACTCTCTGCGAAGAATCACAGACGAGATGTGCTATCGGATGTTTTATTATGGTGCACAGCTCGGAAGCAAAGAAGAGACTGCATAAATAACATCATACTTACCACATACGCTGGATGATTTGACTTACATATAAAGACTACGGCACAGGCACTCGGTTTTTATAACCGGGTGCCGTTTTCTTTATTGCCAAGGGAAAAACGCGCAATTGGTCGAATTTAATTATCTACTACACTAAAGAATACAGGATGTTTTATTATTTGTCAATACAAAATCTTTTCGATAAGCAAAAATGGGAAGTATCAGAGATAATAGTACAAACCATGAAATGGACATGTCAGAACCATCTCATAAATACTCCCGGATATTAAGAAATCCCCCGGATTGGGTAAAACCAATCCGGGGAAATTTTGTATCTAAGGATTACAAAACAAATTAATAGGTATTCGGTCACTACATGGGCGATAATTAGGTAATATTTCCGTCTTTATCACAGGAGAGCGTGATGGTAAACGGGTTATTAAATACCAGCAATTTTGTCAGTTTTGCATTCAATGTAACTGTTCCGCCGCTGGAAGTAAAGGAAGTTTGCTTGTAGTTCCAACCGTTGTAAGTATCAGACTGAACAACAGACTTTGAAACTACAGAAACTGTAGTTCCATCATATTGGAAAGTAGCCTGGATTGCTACAATCGCGATAACAGTATCGCCATCTTTGAAGGTACTCGTTCTCTTGTAGGTCTTGTTCGTAGCCCTTGCCTGAGTGCAATCAACAATCTCGTCAATAACTATTATGCCATTTTCGAGAACTGTTTCAGAATAACTGATAACATTTTCCTTATCAGCAGCAAACGCTGTAGAGGAAAGAGAAACAAGCAGAAGCGCACATAGTGCGATAGATAAATATCTTTTCACAATCATTCTCCTTAATTAGAATCAAAAGTTTCAATGAGCTGATCATTTATAATCATATCAATGGGCTTTTGCTTCTCAAAGAACACATAGGCAACAAACAGCAAAAATGCCGCTGCGCAAAAAGCTGCCACAACACGCTTTATGTAGATATGGCGCCGATACTGACGGGTATCTTCCACGCTCAATTTCTCCATCAGGATGTGTGCCATTTCTTCCGGCGGTCCAAAAGCATTGCTCAGATCTGCAAAGCTGGCATCGGGATTCTCTTCAAGAAATCCATCAAACGAGCGGCTGAACTCATCTAAGAGTCTGGCCTTTGTTGCTCTGTTGCACTGCAGCTTCCGCTTCAGTTTGCTTTTGTACCGCATTGCATTATGATTCATCGGAATCCTCTCCCTTCTCCAAGACAGCTGAAACGCCACCGGAAAATGTTCTGTAGATTTCAAGTAATTGCTGCAGGTAGCGGCTGCCAGTTTCTGTAATGGTGTAGTACTGACGGCGGCGTCCGTCAGGAGCGTTACGTTTTTTGCTTTCCGTGATGTAGTCAGATTGCTGCAGACGGTAAATAGCGGCGTAAGGGAACACAATCGTCAGCGCACCGTTGCTCTTCTCGTTAAGCGTTGCAGTCAGCTCGCCGATGTAATATTCCTTTTGAGAAAGAAGGTAGAGAACCAGAAGTTCCGTGAGTGCTTTTTTTAAGTTTTCTTCCAGCAGTGATGGCTGCTTATTGACCTCTTCTGTCCCCATCGTATTCCTCCCTTCCTGCTAAACGCGTCTGCATTTTCTATGCATATTAATAGTAATTCAAAATGAAGAATCTGTCAATTGTTTCAACAAAAAATATTATTCAAATTCAATATTTGTGCAATATATAAAATTTTGCATTGACAAATAATTTGTGGAATAATATACTGAAATTACAGTAGCAGGAAATTTGTGGAAATCTGAGCGTACATTATTGATAGAGAGTGGGCTATTTTATCATTCATGCTACTGTGCTGATTGCAAATAGGAGGAAACATCGTGAAACAGAAAGAGACAATGAAGAAAGATAAGAATAAAGTGTGGATTACTGTGATTTCAGTTGTGCTGGGAGGTACTATAGCTATTTTGCTGGATCGGTTTATTGATACCAGCTTTTCACCGCTTCAAGATGTTGCCGAAGTAGTGTACTCCACAATAACTGTCATTGCCGGTATCTGGATTACCTGCTACTTGCTTTTTTTGGAACTGTTTAAGGACCGTTATCCTGTGGAAGCTATGAAGTCAGAGCAGTTACCACATATGGGTAATATTTTTATTCTCCTCTTTTTTGATGTTGTTTATGGGTGCTTGGTTGTATTGTTTGAGCATCCATTTTTTGCTAGTGTCTGGTTTGTCTTGGTCTCCCTGGTGAGTGTAGCAATCATTTCATGGGATGTGTATCATGCACACCACACCTTAATGGTAAATACATATATTGATAAATTTTTCGACAGAGTCTCAAAGAGCTTCGATGCATCAGAGTGCAAAATTAATACAAAGGCTTTAGAGCAGATTCGATATATATTTGAAGAGAGTTTGGGAAAAGAGGAGTACTATATTGCCCGGAATATTTCTAAAAAAACGGGTGAGACATTTCGTGCGTTCTTAAAAAATCACATTCGTATGGCGGAGGTGTCAAATAGCAGAGATATCGCGGCTACATTTAAAAATATCGCAGTATTTCATATTGAACTTCTCGATCTCTGTAAGAATTTACAATCAGAGTTGCTGATTGAAGAACTTATTGAGCAGCAGTATCAAAATTTGCAGTTTTGTATTGAACATGAACAATATGCATGGTTTAAAGAGTACCTGCACCGATACAACCGTTTTGTTTTTCAAATGCATCGAGAGGAAAATGCGCACTTAACGGATCTGTTGTATGTCACCTATATGAAGATGCTTAAAAACCTAATTCGTGGCAAAAAAGAAGAGTGGATTGAATATGCCCTGGAGGAGTTAGAATCGCTGACATTTACATATATTTACGCATACAACAAACTTAATCTGCGAAATTATGCCATGTTGCTGGTAAATGCTATAGAGATTAGCGTAAAGGAAAAAAACTCGGTTTATTATCAGAAATTCTTTGATAAGCTGCGACTGTTTACCAGGAGAAAATGCGGAGAAAGAGGCGCATTTAATGACATTAAAATATACTATTCGTATTTGTTCGCTACGCTGATTCAAGAGGATCATCAAAAAGCATATGAATTTCTCAAAATGATTTTGCAATGTCGTGTAAAGGGTGTAGAGGATGCTGCTTTGCTGGAATTTAAGCTTTACGGTGTGGATGAATTGTCCAAACAAGCAGAAAATCATCCGGATATACAAGAACACTTGTTTGAAAACCATATCGAGGTGATGATGGAAGTCGTAGACTTGAAGCGCGACTATGATGGATATCTCGTGTTACCGGCCTTCTTTGAAAGGATCAAAGCACAGGATTGCCCAAACGAGAGAATGGAAGGCACCCTGGATGAACTGAAAAGACTGCTAAACTATTGTTTTATCAAAGATAACGTTCCTGCATTTTACGCACTGCTAAAAGAAATCAGGGAGGCATTATCTTCAACGCAGCAGCAACAAAAAACACTTCAGAAAGCGTTGCTTGAAATATATTATTGGGTATTTTCCAAGACAACCAAATTGGTAAATCAACAGTTTTTTGAAATTGCCTTTGATAGTTTTGCTGTTGCTATAGAACAGCTTGATAAAAACAATGCGATATCATCCGATCTGGGACAGACCATTATTAGGGATATGGCACACTGTGCACAGAGCAGCAACAAAGAGAATCGTAAGCTTACGGTATTGATTATTGACCTGCTGTTTACTTTCTCCAATAAGGAGTCCACTATTCGATTTGTCAGTACTGATGTGCATCAAAAGCGATTGCTCTTTAAGAGCCTGTTCAATATCGGTACACATTGCGTAGAAAATAATTTTGAGGAAGGGTTAAGGCTCGTTTCTAATGCAATTGGATGGCTTATTATTTACAGCATCGAACAAATGCCAGATAGTCTGACAATTTACCTGATTGAAAGAGCCAATGAACTCCTATACATCTCCAAAAAGATGGAAGTCACACAGAAAACATACATGTTCCTATTGACGCTGTACACGACTGTTGGTGCTTATTGCTGTAAGAAACTTTACTACAAAAAGTACCTGGATTGTGTGCTAAAGGGAATTAAAAGTGAAAGTCTAGAGCACATCAAGGTTGCAGTAAGCTTACGAACCAGTGAAAACGATATATGGAATGATTTGTTTGAAGGGAAGACCAAACAGTTGACCAATGAGTTTGTCAAGCAGTTTGAAGCTTCACAAAAAGTGCCAAAAGGAAAGAAGTCTACGCCATAGGAAACCACGTAAAAGAAAGGATTGATACCAATGGGCAACCGTTTTGGACGGTATGTAAGGATGGAGGCAGCGTACCGGATATTGTAAGAATCCTCCAATAAAGAATCAAACTGGATACAACAAGGAGGAAAAAACTATGTATAAAAGCTTATTGCGTCTACTCAGCTTCCTTCTAGTACTGGTCATGCTGGTCAACCTGCTGCCTGTGTCTGCATTTGCCGCGACCGCAGACACGGACAGCGAAACGACCTCTGCCACACAGGTAATTCCAGAGGAAGCTCACGTTGTAGCGGAATCCCTGGAGGAACGAACGGAATATACCAAAACTTTTCGTCTGAGTAACGGCCTGCATGTGGCCTCGGTTTATGCAGAACCTGTCCACTACGAAAAGAATGGCCAGTGGGTTGACATCGACAACACCCTGAAGGTCAGCGGCACAGGGACCGATGCTGTGCTGACCAACACAGCCGGTGTGTGGGATGTACGCTTCCCTCAACAGTTGTCCGACACCAAGGGCGTTACTATCACGAAGGACGGTTATACCCTCAGCTTCTTTATGTCCGGACAGCTGCGCAGCAGCTCCGGCAACATGCAGATTGTCGATACGGAAACCGCTGAACTGGAAACCTTTGCCGTTGGCAGTGAGACCTTCTCTGTCCAGACAGCTTCCACCGTTGCCGCCCAGGTGCAGGAAATCGATCTGACAGCACAAAAATCTCATGCCCAGTACCCCGAAACGATTTCTGACACCATCCATTCCCAGCTGAAATACCAGAGCGTTTACGCGAACACCGACATCGTCTATGATCTGATATCCAACCGAGTCAAAGAGTCTGTCGTTATCAGCACCTATGATGCTTCTCTCCGGGGCTATCGATATACGCTGAATGTGGGCAGCCTTGTGCCCGTTCTCACAGAAGAGCATGAGATCCTGCTATATGACGAGAATAAAGAGAATGTGGTCATGGTCATGCCCGCACCCTATCTCGAAGATGCAAACGGGGAATACTGCAACGACGTGACTGTGGAGCTGGCGGGCAGGGGCGATACCTATATCCTTGTTTATACGTTGCCGCAAAGCTGGATGGCAGACGAATCCCGGGCTTACCCAGTGATCCTAGATCCTATTGTCCAGGCAGAGCCAGACTACCAACAAATCAAAGACGCTTCTGTATATTCCATCAATAGTTTTGACCGAACTTACGACCGTAGCCTGTTGGACGTGGGTTACGCTAAAAAATACGGCATTATGCGTGCATTTGTTAAGTACAATAATATGCCTGAGTTGACATCTTCGGACATTATCGTTCATGCGGAATTTACTTTACACAGGACGGAAAAAGACGATGGAATGTATTATCCCAGGAGAATCGAAATACACAAGGTTGAAGACACTTGGGATTCCGAAACAATAAAATGGAGCAATCAACCAGCCATAACTTCAGTTGTGGAGGATTTTGGCGTTGTACAGGATGTAGGGTACTACAGCTACGATATTACAGATATTGTGCGTGGTTGGTATGATAACGGGAATACTGGATTGGCGATTTGTATACCTTCGACTCTTGAGAAGATGTACAGTGAAGATAATGAAGAGAATTACATCGTTCAGTTTCATTCTTCCGATGCAGGTATCTATGGACAGGCGATTTATCCCGCACTCACCATTACATTCCGTAACAACAACGGTCTGGAAAGCTACTGGGACTACACCGCGTCCTCCGCAGGCCGGGCCGGTACGGGATATGTTAATAATTACACCGGCAATCTAACGTGGATCCGTAATGATATCGGCTTTGGTGGAAACCGTATGCCCGTTTCCATCAGCCATGTCTATAATGCCAACGACAGTGCGACCAACACTTTTGGTATGGGCTATGGCTGGCGCACCAATTTCAACCAGCGTGTCTATCCATGGGACTCGGAGTATGCCTATGGCGATTATTATGTATGGGAAGATTCCGATGGCACAGCCCATTATTTCGCCTATGATGCGGATAAGAAAGCCTATCTGGACGAGGATGGACTGGAACTGACGCTGACTACCAACGGCAGCGGTACCACCAAATACTGCATTGCAGATAAATACGGAAACAAGAGTTACTTTGACACTTATGGACGACTGACGAAGCAGGTAAACAATCAGGCAACTACCAGTAATATCACAGTCACTTACACAACCACCAGCGGCAATCTTATTTCCACCATCACAGACGGTGCTGGGAGAGTTTACGAGTTTGATTATCCGAGTAATCTGCTGAACCGCATCTCTTTTAAAGGAAAAGGCTCTACGGAACTGAGTCATGTGGCCTTCGGTTATACCGGTTCCGATCTGACTATCGTCACAGATAAAGACGGCGAAGCATGTACCTACACCTATGATTCTAACCACCTTCTCACCTCCGGAAAGGACATCGACGGTTACAAACTGACCTACACATATAATACGGCGCAGAAAGCCTGGCAGCCCCACCGCGTGGCTTCCATCAGCGAATCCGATGGCTCCGCAGGCGGCACCCTTGCTATCGAATACGCCCACAACCAGACCACCTTCACCGATCATAACGGCAATGTCCAGATCATGCAGTTCAACAATCTGGGTAACACCGTATCCATCCAAGATGGTGAAGGTCGGGCAGAATATGCGCAATATGCCATAAGTGATTCTGCCAGCACTACTGAAAATCCGAAAAACAACCAGCTTTCTCTTTCTTCCAAGCTTCAGAATACCGTAGGTAATGTGCTGAAGGACAGCAGCTTTGAAAACGGTGTTACCTGGACCAATGTATCCAGTGCCGTTTCCCATTCTATCGATAGTGGAACAGCCTACCGGGGCAACAAGGCCTTAAAAATGACGCGCAGCGCAGCGGGCAGCATCAGCGGCATCAAGAGTGCTTATTTCTATGTCGCAGCTTCGGCCACATATACATTCTCTGCCTACATTAAGACCGGCAGCGGTGCGACGGCGTATCTGGCAATGACGGATGGTTCAACCTCTGTAAAAAGTGAAACCCTCCCGGCCAACAGCGACTGGACCCGGCTGGAGGTCAGCTATACCAACACGACTACTTCCATCAAGACTGTTACTGCACGCCTGATTACTGCCACCGCAGGTACGGTCTATATGGACTGCGCCCAGCTAGAGAAGTCCCCCACCGCTAGCCGATATAATCTTATTGAGAACGGCGACTTCCGCTATGAGGGCTCTCCCGCTTATGGCTGGACCGGAACAGGACTGGACTCCTCGGACACTCTGGCCACCGCAGCCGCGGCTGCCCCGGAACTAAGCGAAAATGTTTTCTCTATCACCGGCGATCCCGATACTGTCAAAACGCTTTCCCAGACAGTCAAGGTCAGCGGCAGCGCCGGCGAGACCTTTGTCCTCGCTGGTTGGGCAAAGGGTGACTCTGCCCCCCTGTCTGAAGGCCGCACCTTCGGCCTGAAAGCTACGATCAACTACACAGACGGAAGCACTGGCGATTTTTCCGTCAGTTTTAACCCAGATGCCGACAGCAGCATCAACTGGCAGTATGCTGCGGTTCCGCTCGTGGCTGAGAAAGCCTACAGTTCCATTGTTGTTTCCATCACCTACAGCAACAATGTCAACACCGCCTACTTTGACGGCATTCAGTTGTACAAGGAAGCATTTGGCAGCAGCTATACATACGACGATGAGGGCAATGTTATCAGCGTTGTAGACCTGCAAAAGCAGACCACCACTTACGAATACAATGCGAACAACGACCTCACCGGAGTCAACCTTCCCACTGGCGCAAAGCTAACTTACACCTACGACAACTATCACAATGTAAAAACTGCTACCACAGAAGAAGGTGTGGTCTACAACTTCACCTATGACGCCTACGGCAACAATATCGGTGTATCCATCGGCAGCGGCACTTCCAAGATCTCCAGCACCGCCGCTTATACCTCTGATGGCAACCGGGTGGCCTCTACGACCGATGCCTCCGGCATGGTAACCCAGTACAGCTACAATGAAAACACCAATGTGCTGGAATGGGTGCAGTATCCCGAGGACACGGAAGCCACACGGACAAACTACACTTACGACAGCATGTACCGCCTAGCTTCCGCAGCAGCTACCACAGACACCGGTTCTGCACTTACCGCATCCTATACCTATACCGATGACATGCTCACGAAGATCACTACAGGAAGCACTACCTATACCTTTGCCTACGGAGATTTTGCCCTCAGAAGCAGCATCAAAATCGGCAGCAGAACGCTGGCATCTTATACCTATACCAGTGACCAAAATAAATACCTTTCCAAGCTTGCATATGGCAACGGCGATAGTGTACAATATACCTACGATAAATATGGCCGGGTGACAAAGCAGACCTACGAAGATGGCAGCACCGTAACCTATAAGTACGACAATTCCGGCGCTCTGGCTACCGTAACGGATTCTGCCACGGGCCGCACCACTACCTACTATTATGACCTGACCGACAGACTCATGAAGTATGTGGAGTCCGGCAACGGCCATTCCCACTCTGTGGGCTACACCTACGATGATATCAATAATCTCACCGCCCTGGTGGAGACCATTAACGGCAGTGTTTACACCACATCTTACGGCTATGACGATGATAACAGGGTCACCACTGTCACCAACGGCAGCTCCAGCAGAAGCTATACCTACGATTCTTATAGCCGGGTTAGCCAGTTGGAGAGCAAGCACGGCAGCACCACTGTTCTAAAAGAAGCCTATACCTACCGTGCGCCCACTACCTCTTCCACCAGCGGCCAGGTAGCCACAAAGAAGTTCACCGCCACCGGTTTCAACAGAACAGACACTTACACCTACGACAGCAATGGAAACATCGCCTCCGTGTCCGACGGGACGAATAAAACTTCCTATGTGTACGACACTGCCAACCAGCTGATCCGGGAAAACAACCAGGCAGCAGGTAAGACCTGGACTTGGGAGTATGACGATGCCGGCAATATTCTCAGCCGCAAGGAGTACGCCTACACGACAGGCACGCTTGGCACTGTTCTTGACACGATTACCTATACCTACGGTGACAGCAGCTGGGGCGATCTGCTAACGGCCTACGACGGACAGGCCATCACCCACGACGGTATTGGCAATCCGCTGACGGATGGTACCTGGACCTATACCTGGCAAAATGGCCGGGAGCTGGCTGCCATGTCCGGGGAGAATGTGGATGGCAGCAATCGCGATGTTAGCATTTCTTACAAGTACGATGCCAACGGCATGCGCACCGAAAAGACCGTTGTCACACAGGTCTACCATACCCACATCTACACCGGCATTGTGACCGCGCCCACCTGTACCGAGGGCGGTTACACCACCTACACCTGCGAATGCGGCGACACCTACCAGGACGATGAAACTGCCGCTACCGGCCATAGCTATACCACCGCTGTAACGGAACCCACTTGTACGGAAGCGGGACTTACCGTCTATACCTGCGCCTGCGGCCACAGCTATCAAGAGACGATAGCCGCTACTGGTCATAGCTATTCTTCTGTGGTCACCGCACCCACCTGTACGGAAGGTGGCTACACCACCCACACCTGTGCCTGCGGTGATACCTACCAGGACAGCGCCACAGACGCGCTGGGCCATGATTATGTGGAATCCCAGGGTGACAGCGTCGTTACATACACCTGTTCCCATTGCGGCGACAGCTATTCGGAGCATGTCCACACCTACAGGGCTACCCCTTTTACCGTGAGCCCTACATGCACCTCCGGCGGCTATACCGTTTACACCTGCTCCTGCGGCCACAGCTATAAAGGCGATGTGACTGCCGCCCTGGGCCATGACTACGAGGAGACAGAGCTTTCTGACGGAAGTCTATTTGTCTGTTCCCGCTGCAATGACTCCTATACAGAAGGCCATACTCATGATTATCTTCTGGTCAACGTCGTGGAGCCTACCTGCACTGAAGGCGGTTATTCTGTCTATGAGTGCGAATGCTTTGATAGTTACAAGGCAGATGAAACCGCTGCATTGGGGCATAACTATGTTCTTCTGATCTGCTCCCGCTGCGGAGAACGGGCAGGAAGCGGCGATGAGTATCCCTCTCCGACACCCATACTCCCCCCCGTCATCGAAACTTCCTCTATTACCGCCACGGAAACAGATACGCTGAATTCCACAGAAGTCAATACTGTTGATGCGCCAATCACGGTAACCGGCGAGACCGTCCTGGTCGAGACGATTACTGCCACCTACCGTTATGTTTATAACGGCGGCAGCCTGAGCCAGATGACGGTCATCACCACCACAGTGGCAGACGATACCTCCACGACTGAGACGCAAACGCTGAACTTCGCCTACGACGCAGGTGGAGCCCCCATGGCAGTCACTTGTGATGGTACTACCTATTACTACGTTACCAATCTGCAGGGCGATGTCATTGCTATTCTAAACTCCAGTGGTACCACTGTAGTTACTTACACCTACGATGCCTGGGGCAACATTCTGTCCACCACTGGCACGATGGTTTCCACCCTTGGTACTACCAATCCCCTGCGCTACAGAGGCTATGTGTACGACGAAGAGTCGGGGTTGTATTACCTTCAGAGCCGTTATTACAATCCTGAAATCAGTAGATTCCTTAATGCAGATACCCTCATATCTACTGGGCTCGGTATTTTAGGCAGCAACATGTTTGCCTACTGCAATAACGCCCCTGTTATT
>JAZOBG010000128.1:0-5817 GCA_045595865.1 Oscillospiraceae bacterium | reverse complement strand
AAAGTCCGGGGGCCGGGATTCATCCCCGCTGTAGCGGATTGCAGGTACAGGGCACCGCTAACTCCCCAACTAGTGCGGCCTTGCCGCGCACCGAAAGGCTGCGGCAAAACTAACATTTATACTACCACAGAAACAAAGAATTATCAACAAAAAAATATGCGTGAGATGAACTTGCGGCAAATTTGGTTTTCGGGTACAATGAAAAGGAAAGAGGGTGAGCGGGTGGAGTACATTGTCTATATCCTGCGCTGCGGAGATGGAAGTTTGTATACCGGTATCACCACCGATCTGGAGCGCCGGGTGGCCGTCCACAACAGCGGAAAAGGCGGAAAGTACACCCGAAGCCATCTGCCGGTGGAGCCGGTGTATTGGGAAACCGCGCCTGACAAGCCGGCCGCCTTGCGGCGTGAGCTGGCAATCAAAGCCATGACGAGAGAACAAAAACTGGAGCTGATTGATTCAAAATGAACACGCCGCCCGGCCGGGCGGCGTGTTTTGTCAAGGTTCAATGTGGAAGATTTCGTTCATTTGCGCGGCGGTTTCCGTGTCCAACGGACTGTAAGCGATACCGCTGTACTCATAGAACTGCCCTCCGGCGGCGGAGTATTTCAGGGTGTCAATGGTAGAACCGTTGGTCAGCTCGATGGTCAGATAGCGGCTCAGTGCCACGGAATGGAGCATACCGCCCTCTTCGTCGTCGGTACCCAGGTCGATCATATCCCAGTTATCCGCTCCATAGCAAGTCATGCTTACCAGAGCGTTGTACAGAGCGCTCAGGCTGTCACGGTCGGTGACAGTGTGGGTGCCGATCTGCTTTTGCAGCTTTTTGCCCGCATCGGTGTTGTCGGCCTTGGAGGGTTCCACGGTGACCGAAACGAGGTCGTCTGCTGAAGTGACCCCGTAAATGGTTTCCAGCACCTCGCCGTAGGTGTAGGGGGAGAAATCTTTGCCCCCGTTGATAAACTCGGCCAGATGGGTGAGTTCGCCCTGCGCCACACTTTCTTCCAGCCTCGCCAGAGTTTCCTCGTCGTACACCGTAAAATGGGAGAACTCCCAAAGGGTGTAACTGCCGTCCTCCTCTTGGTGGATCAGGTAGTGCAGGCCGCTGCTGCCGTAGGGCAGGTACCAGTCGTTCATGTCAAGATAGGTCTCACCCAGATATTTGGGACGCTGTTCCGTGGAAATGCCCCGGGGGTTTTCCACTTTGTTGTAAATGGCCATGCGGTCACAGACCGGGAGCTTGGTGCTGTACAGCGCGGATTCAAAGGAATTGCCGCTGGCTTTGGGCCAGTTCAGCACCGGGCCGGGAGCGGCAAGGTTGTGGGAGTTGGTGGGGAAGTCATCCCGCATATATGGCGGTGTGTACGTCATGCCCCAGCCTACAAAAGCCACCACCAGACAGGCGGCTACGCCCAAGCCGATCCAGCGGTTTCGGGTTTTCGGGGTAATTTTGCGGCGGGTCTTTTTTGGTACGTCGGTCTGACAAGTCAAATCATCGGGCAGGTTTCCGATCAGGTCGAACAACCTCTCTTCCGGTTTCATAGAGTAATGCCCTCCTTTTCCAATTCAAGTTTCAGTTTGGCGCGCATCCGGCCCAGACGGGTGGACACGGCACTGGCGGTCATGCCAAAGGGGGCGGCCAGTTCCTGAACAGGTTCCAGATAGAAGTAGCGCCGCAGGAACAGGGCGCGGTCGCGGGAATTCTGCTCATCCAGAAACCTCCGGATGCACTGCAGCACGGTGTCGTCCGCGGCGGCATCCACATCGTGGGCGGCGGGAATACAGTCGTGCAGCTCGGCGTGGATGGATTCCAGCTCACCGCCCCGCTTTTTGCGGCTGTCAAATTTCAGGCGATTGATGGCCAGATTGCGTGTAATGCGGCCCACATAGGCTCCCAGATGCTCCGGACAGTCCGGCGGGATGGAGTTCCACACCCGCATCCATGTGTCGTTTTCACATTCCTCCGCGTCCCGCGGGTCGGCCAGAATGCCCCGGGCAATGGTGCGGCACAGCTTTTCATATTTTTGACGCAGTTCCTCCACGGCCTGCTCTGAGCGGGCGAAGAACAGTTCGATGATGCGGCGGTCGTCCACACTGTCGCCTCCTTTGGTTGTTGTTTGAAGCATGCTCACCCAATAAGACAACATTTTTGCGCGGCAGAGCACAAAAAGGATACCATATTTTTCAGAAATGCGGTACAATACATGAAGAAATTGTAAGAAAGGGGTGAAACTTCATGGAACGCGGACGCTTTGCGCCCAGTCCCAGTGGGCGGATGCATCTGGGAAATCTGTTGGCTGCGCTGCTGGCGTGGCTGGATGTGCGCAGTGTGGGCGGAACCATGGTCCTGCGCATGGAGGATCTGGACCCTGACCGCTGTAAGGAAGAATATGCCGCCCAAGTGGCCCGCGATCTGGAATGGCTGGGGCTGGACTGGGACGAAGGCTACGGCGCAGGTGGCCCCAACGGCCCCTACCGTCAGAGTGAGCGCAGCGGGATTTATCGGGATTACCTGAACCGTCTGGAGCAAAACGGCCTGGTCTACCCCTGCTGGTGTACCCGCGCCCAGCGGCTGGCCGCCTCGGCACCCCATCTGGGTGAAAACCGCGGGGACGGCGCCTGTCCCTGCCGGTATCTGACTCAAAGTGAACGGCAGCAGCGTTTTGCCGCTTCGGAACGGGCGCCTGCCCTCCGTGCCGCAGTGCCTGACGAGGATATTTCCTTTACAGACGGAAACTTTGGAGCATATACCGAAAATCTGACCCGGGACTGCGGAGATTTTCTGGTGCGCCGCTCGGATGGAGTATGTGCCTACCAGTTGGCGGTCACGGTGGATGACGGCCTGATGGGAATTACCCGCGTGGTGCGCGGGCGGGATCTGCTGTCCTCCACGCCCCGGCAGATCTGGCTGCATCAAAGCCTGGGTTTCGCGCCGCCGCAGTATTTCCATACTCCCTTGCTGCTGGCGGAAGACGGACGCCGCCTGTCCAAGCGGGAGCGCGATCTGGACATGGGGGCGCTGCGGGAGCGATTTACACCGGGAGAAGTGATAGGTCATCTGGCCGTGCTGGCCGGTTTGCTGGCCAATCCCGAGGCGGTGTCACCCCGGGATTTGATCCCCTTGTTCGATTGGCGGAATGTGAAAAAAGAGGACGCTGTTCTTCCGGAAAAATCCGGGTTGTTACATTTGCTATAATGAGGCGCTAGATACTTGACAAATGCAGTATAATCTGCCATAATTTTTTCAGACTTGAACGCGGCGTGATCAAGGTACGTCATCATCAATAGCTTCCCCGGCGACGACAGGTACGGCAGAAGCAACCGGACAACTGCGAAGGGATTTTCGGTTGATTCAGGGAGAGGGACATCTGTTTGTCCGAAAGGATAGCCGGCTTGTTGTAATCAGGATTTTTGGAGAGCTGCCAATGACTTGCATGTGTCGTAGAAGTGTCAGTCATGAAGCAGCATCAAGGCCGTGTTCATGACTGACATTATTTTTTTGTAGGAGGTAAATTATGGATCTGTACGCAACATTCTGGTCCCTGCTGCCGCCCATCATCGCAATTGTGCTGGCACTGATTACCAAAGAAGTGTACTCCTCGCTGTTCATCGGTATTATCATCGGTGCCCTGCTCTACTCCGGCGGCAATATCATCGGTGCCATTGAGCACTTCTTCGCCATTATGTCCGAAGAAGTTGCCGGCAACATCGGCATTGTGATTTTCCTGATCATTCTGGGCACCATCGTGGCTTTGATGATCCGCGCAGGCGGCTCCAAGGCTTACGGTGACTGGGCCAACCGCAACATCAAGACCAAGGGCGGCGCTCTGGTCGCCACCGGCGTTCTGGGTGTTATCCTGGGTGTGGACGACTACTTCAACAACCTGACCGTCGGCAACGTCATGCGTCCCGTGACCGACGCCCGCGGCATCTCCCGTGCCAAGCTGGCTTATATGTGCGACGCCATTGCCGCTCCCGTCTGTATCATGATGCCCATCTCTTCCTGGGCAGCCGCTGTTACCGGCGTCATCGACGGCTATGACGGATTCAAGCTGTTCGTTCAGGCCATTCCCTATAACTTCTACGCCATTCTGACTCTGGTCATGGTGTTCCTGACAGCCATCCTGAACATCGACTTCGGTCCCATGAAGAAGCATGAGGACAATGCCGCCAACGGCGATATCTACACCACCCCCGAGCGTCCCTATGAGAATGCAACCGACATGAAGTTCAACCCCGCAGGCAAGGTCATTGACCTGATCCTCCCCGTTATCGTTCTGATCGTCTTCTGTGTCGTCGGTCTGATCTACACCGGCGGTTACTTCAATGGCGGCATGACCATTCAGGAAGCTTTTGCTGACTGCTCCGCCGGCTCCGGTCTGTCCATGGGTTCCTTCGTCGCTCTGATCATCATCATGATCTACTACATGATCCGTCGTTCCTTCTCTTTCAAGGAAATGATGGAGTGCCTGCCTGAGGGCTTCAAGCTGATGGTTCCCGCCACCCTGATCCTGACCTTTGCATGGACCATCTCCGGCGTGACCGGCAGCCTGGGTGCCGCCGACTTCGTGGCTGGTGTTGTTGCTCAGTTCGGTGCCGGTCTGCACAACTTCCTGCCCGCAGTTATCTTTGTCATCGCCTGTATCCTGGCCTTCGCAACCGGTACTTCCTGGGGCACCTTCGGCATTCTGATCCCCATCGTTCTGGAAGTCTTCCCCGTTGGCGCCAACGGCATGCCCACCCCCATCCTGATGATGGGTATCGGCGCCTGTCTGGGCGGCGCTGTTATGGGTGACCACTGTTCTCCCATTTCCGACACCACCATCATGGCTTCCACCGGCGCTCAGTGCCACCACATCAACCACGTGGCCACTCAGATGCCCTATGCACTGACTGTTGCTGCAGTTTGTTTTGTCAGCTATCTGATCGCCGCTGTTATCCCCAACGTCATTATCGCTCTGCCCATCGCCGTCATCCTGATGGTCCTCGTCCTGCTGTTCATCGGCAAGAAGAACGGCTCCCTGAAGGCCAAGGCAAAGGCTGCAAAGTAACTTTCTTGCAATTTTGCAAAAACCGAATCGTTGAAAATCAGGGCCGCAGTTGCGGTCCTGATTTTTTGTGGAAAGGGAACGGGCAGGCTTGACAATCCCGGGAAAATCGCATATACTTTCTTGCGTATATCCAAAAGACATGGATGGGAAGGAGTACACACCCCTAAGGTATAGAGAGGAGCCGGTTGGTGAAAGGCTCTCCGGAAAGGTGTGGAAGGTCGTCCCGGAGTCTCAACGCTGAACTTCCAGTAGGTGTTGACGGCAGCCGCCGTTACCGGCATCGAGTGCAGATACGTTGTATCTGAATTCAGGTGGTACCACGGACTTTTTGTTCGCCCTGAGCCAATCGGCTCAGGGCGTTTTTTGTTCTGCAGCCAGAAAATGAGGAGGGAAGCCATGTCATTTATTTGTGTCGATTTCTATGGTGCGCGGCAGATGGCCGGAGAAATCGAAACCATGGGCAAGGATTGTGCCGCTATGGCCGCCGATACTGGACTGGAAGAGTTGGAGAAGCTGGCTGCCGATTTGGAGAGCATTGCCGTTGATATCCGCCGTGCCACTGACGAAAAGGAGCATGAGGATAACGATACCCTGTTTGAACTGCGACCCGATTATGGGGAGGTGCTGAAATGAGCGAAAAGAATCAGGAATACGCCCAGAAGCTCTTTCAAATGCGCCGCCGCCTGGAAGAGATCTCAGAAGATATGAGCCTGGCTATCAGCATCAAGTATGATTTGGCCAAACGAATGGACAAAGCAGCTGCCGA
>JAZOBG010000127.1:0-2606 GCA_045595865.1 Oscillospiraceae bacterium | reverse complement strand
AAAACACCAAAGTATATTTGGTTACTACTTATCTACTCAAAATCCAACCAATAACAATAACCGGCTTTACTTCGTGAGTCTCGCCGATTTGTAATCGGGTGCTCATTTAGAGCGCAACAATCACCGCTTTTCGTTTAATCGGCTACCTCCGCGGCCTCCAGGTCAGTATCCTTGCCGCTTGGGTAGGCTTGGGAAGATGCAGCAGGGAGGCCGGGGATAAGCCTGCTGCGCAGGATTTCCTTTACCTCACATTCCCAGATGATGAGGACATGCCACCCGAGCGCTTTCAACGCCGCATAGTTGCGGGCATCTCGCTCCACGTTGGCGGTAAATTTCTTTTCCCAGAATTCGCTATGTTACTTGCGTGCTTTTTTCACTCCTGACAGGTTTTCGTGCATGCAATACCATATTTTTCCGTCAGGAGTGACAATTTTTGCTGTCCCTTCTCTGTAGTCTATATCCAGGACAATGACATCACTTCCCTCTGCCAAAAAACGAACCAAACCACGGTTTTGCATGAGCCAGCGTTTTGCAATTTCTTCACTTGCAGATGCGGTTTTGTAATACTCTTCGAGCATCAAATCTGTATAGAAGCCCCATGCATTTCTCCGCACTTTTGCTTTACCTTCTTTTGCTGGTGCTGCTGCGTCAAGTTCTGTTTTCTTTTTCCACGCTGATTGAGAGATAAGAAGGTCAGCATTAATATAGACAATGCCTTTTTTTGTTTCTACATACGCACAGTTACCTTTAGTGTATTTGTATTTTACCTTTGTGCCTTTCTTAATTTTTATGGCAGATGCGCCGATTTCCTCAAGAACATCATCAACGGTTTCTGTGGATACTTTACCAACAGAAAAATCGACATCGTCATACAACCCAGCTTGTTCTCTCTCTGCTGTTATAGCTCTGTTCGTGGCACTAATGTATCTGCGTGCATGGGGTAAGCTGGAAAAAGCCAAGGTGTCTTTTTCGACTATATACGTTGCTCCTTTTTTGTAATTATAGTCTGGAAGAATGGGGACCACGCGAGAAGAACGCGCCGGGCGACCCGTTAAAGGAGTTGGGTTCCAGGGGGCAGACAGGGCAATATTAGAGCAAATGATAAGAAAGATGAGAGAATATAATTTCATGACTCTATGTATAATAACATGATTATTTTTGCAATGAAAGTAAAATTTTAGATTAGAAGAATGAAACTTCATGGGTTGATATTGTTTGTTCATTGGTTTGCTATTAACAAAGTGCAACCACCGCTTGCCCGTTGCTGTCTTCGTATTGCCTTGCGCAGGCTGGGTTCAGCCCTGCAGCGGCCAGGATGTTGCGGAGGTCGGCGGCGGGGTTGCGGTGGAGGAAGGTGGCGTAGGGCTCTTCGGCCAGGAGTTCGAGTTCGGCTGCTTGGGACCAGTCATCGGTGTTGTAGCTTCTGCCGTGTTCATCGGCGGCGGTGAAGATGGTGCTGCGGTAGACAACGGCGTTTGCCGGGGTATGGCGGGTTATCTTTGCCAGCTTGGTGAGGAGCTGGTCGAGTTCTTCCGCATACGCGGGTGTGCAGGTGTCGGAAAGTTCCGCCTGCGGTTGGAGCAGGTGGTCGATGAGGGCATTTTTCGCGGCGAGTAGGATGTGCTCCCAGTACCCTTGCGGGAGCTTTTCGTAGAAGCTCGGCAGGGGGAGTTTGGCTTGTCCGTTGTAGCAGTCTTTCACGCTGAGCTGCCATGCAAGCCCGCGCTCTACCCCTTTGCTCACCAAGTCGTCAGTTGTAGCCGACATGTCATTGAAATACGGCGATTCGATGTCCAGCGTGCACAGGAATGAAAATCCCTCCCGTGCTTCGGTGCTGAAGGCACACCCCGCTGCATCGATGCGGAAGTACAGTTCCATCACCGCCGAGCTGGTGAACGGTGTCCGCTTCGCCTGTTCAAACAAGGCATCGCTCACCGTCCGATTGAAAACCTGTTCCACATCGTACTCAAAGCGGATCAGACCAAACGGATCATCGAACCAAATATTGTCCTGAAAAGAAAGGGTGTGTTGGGGCATGCCGAGAGTTTAGCCTGGAGCGGAGGGATATGCAAGGTTTATTTGTTTATTATAGTCTACAGTTGGCGAAATTTTCTGGAGCCAAATTTCCCACTTCTATATAATGAACGGATGATGTTGGATGACGATGTCTTGAAAAGGATTGGTAGTGCAATCAAGGCATTACGAATGGAAAAAGGCCTTTCTCAGAAAGCGCTGAGTGAGTCGTGTCAAGTTGATAGAGGATTTATCTCTTCGGTAGAGCGAGGAGTTCGCAACATTTCCGTGGTCACACTGTGCATGATTGTGAATCAGCTTGGGATGGATTTTGTTTCCTTCGCTAAGTGGATGGACTCTTCCAAGTAATAGATTTTGCGGTAGCTTATGATTACGCGCGCCTTTTTTGACTCTCCGATAGACTCATTTTTGCGGATGCCTACGGATGCGATTCTCGGACAAATTGTAGACCGAGATTACCATTACGACCAGAATATCAACCAACGCAATACTTGGAAAACCGAGATTGAGATATTAAAAAGGCAGCTTGCTGGTGTAGAAGAAGGACGCATACTTTTCGAGTACTCCGTTCC
>JAZOBG010000126.1:0-7806 GCA_045595865.1 Oscillospiraceae bacterium | reverse complement strand
TGAGCGAAAATCAGGACGCCCTGTTTGACTCCATCCGTGACACCATTGAGCTGCGGAAATAACGAAATGCCCCGGCAGTCCATGTGGACTGCCGGGGCATTTCTGTTACTGCACGGTGGGTTTGCTGTTGGTAAACTTCTGGTAGGCGGTATCTACCTTGCTGTTGGGGGCCTGTTCCACCTGATACCAGCCTTTCTCCTTTGCCATATTGAACAGTTCAGTCTGGGTCTTGTGGTTCTGATTCAGAATCTGCAGGAACTGATCACGCAGTTGAGTATTCACACACTCGGACGCGTAGGTATCATAGTTTGCGGTCATCTTCTTTTCACCCATCAGCAGATCGGTGAGATATTCCTGTTCGGTCACTGTGGTTCCTCCTTTTCTTACTGTAAAAACTTCAGCAGGGTTTCGTAATTCTGCTTGTGCTGATCGGCATACTTCCGATAGCTGTTCTGCAGTTCACGGTCGCTGCACTGCTGCATTGCGTCCTGATATTTGCAGCACATGACCTTTTCAAAGCCCAGCTGATCTTCCAGTGCGCCCAGTTCCTTGGTGGTCAGATTTGCCATGGGGGTCCCTCCTTTGTGAATCGGTTTCCTTCCTATCTTTTCCGTCCGGAAAGAAAATATACGGGGTTCCGTCTTCACAAAAGGAAAAAATCAGCCGCCCGTTCTCCACACGGCTCAAACAAAACAAGGGAATCAGCGGAAAGGGTGCACGGGGATCAAAGGGCAGACTTAACACAAATCCTCCCCCGCTGCGCCGCACCGTGTGACGGGGCAATCTGCAGGCGCTGCGGCGCAGTACGTCATCCACCCACGGAACCGTGGACGCACTTCCCGAAAAGGAATGGCTCAGCCGGCATTCCACCGCCCGGACCGGCCATGCCCCCTGCCCTTTTAAGCTGTCCACACTCAGAGTGCGCCGCAGGCAAAGTGTTCCGCCCTCCGGCAGCAAGGTGCCCAGCAGGCATCTGCCGCCCGGACCCACGGCCCACGCCTTGTACAGTCCGTCTCCGGGATCCCTGCAGGAAACCTCTATCACCGCCCGCAGCCCCTGCGGTGTCACCGACCACTCCATCTTCTCACCCCCAAAAGCATAAAAGACCTCCGTACAGTCTATGCACGGAGGTCTTAAATGTGATTTCGTCTTGGTTATTTTGCGTCGCCGAACTCGTTAAAGAAACGGTCATGAATGGCCTGAACGGCACGGTCGGCTTCATGAATGTCCACCAGAACCGAGACCTTGATCTCACTGGTGGAGATCATGTTGATGTTGATGCCCGAGCTGTACAGGGCCTCGAACATCAGGGAGGCCACGCCGGGGTTGTTGATCATTCCGGCGCCCACGATGGAGATCTTGGCGATGTTGTCGTTCACATCGATGTGATCAAACTTGATGGATTCCTTGCCCTCCTCCAGGATTTCCTTGGCAACAGCGGCATCGGACTTCTTAACCACAAAGGAAATATCCTTGGTGCCGTGACGACCGATGGACTGCAGAATCAGATCCACGTTGACCTGATGCTTTGCCAGCTTGGAGAAAATCTTAAAGGCAATACCGGGCTCATCGGACAGACCGACCAGAGCAATACGGGCGACATTTTTATCCTTGGCAACACCGCTGATGTGAGATTTTTCCATGGTCTTGACAACCTCCTTGACTTTTGTACCGGGGTTACCGGAGAAACTGGAGAGAACCTCCATGTTGACATTGTATCGCTTTGCCATTTCCACCGAACGGTTGTGAAGCACCTGAGCACCCAGAGATGCCAGCTCCAGCATTTCATCAAAGGTGATCTCATCCAGCTTCTTGGCGCCCTTGACGTAGCGGGGATCTGCGGTGTACACGCCGTCCACATCGGTGTAGATCTGGCACAGATCAGCGTGCAGAACAGCAGCCAATGCAACCGCCGAGGTATCGGAACCGCCGCGACCCAAAGTGGTGATGTCGTCGTACTTGTTGATACCCTGAAAACCTGTAACAATGACAATGGACTTCTTATCCAGCTCGGCGTGGATGCGCTCTGCGTTGATGCGTTTGATGCGGGCATTGCTGTACGCAGAGTTGGAACGAACACCGGCCTGCCATCCGGTCAGCGAGATGACCGGATAACCCATGCGCTCAATGGCCATAGCGCACAGGGAGCAGGAAATCTGCTCACCGGTGGACAGTAGCATATCCATCTCACGCTTGGAGGCCTTGGGATTGATCTCTTCGGCCTTGGCGATCAAATCGTCAGTGGTATCTCCCTGCGCAGAGAGCACTGCCACCACCTGATTACCCTGACGGTAGGTTTCGGTGATAATGCGGGCTACGTTGCGGATCTTATCCGCGTCCGCAACGGAACTTCCGCCAAACTTTTGAACAATGAGTGCCATATATGTGAATACCCCCTTGGAAAACTATGTGCAGGGTGTGGTTTCCCTTACAGTATATGCGTTTTTCTTTTGTCTGTCAGTTCAGTACACGCAGAACAGACAGCAGCTCCAGACCGGCCAGCTTTTCTTCCAGGCCGGCACGGGTCATTTCACCGGTCAGAAAGGCGATCTCTCCCTCAGTGGCGCCGTGGCGGGCCAACAGATTGGCTTCGGGCAGAAGGGCACGGACTGCATCGGCCGTTGCGGCAGCGCGAACATACCATGCGCTTACAAGGCCATCGGGCGGTGTGCAGACATCGTCACCACCGGCATCCCAATCCAGATATTTCTTGGTGTGAATGTGCTTTGCAGCATCGATCACATCAGCCACCACGGCGGAGGCGGTGGGCAGCTTGCCGGCGCCGCGGCCGTAGAACATCACGTCACCCACGGCGTCACCCTTGACGGTGATGGCGTTGAACACATCTTCCACACCAGCCAGAGGGTCGCTTTCATCCACCAGATGAGGAGCCACATAGGCGGTCACGGTACCATCCTCATTTCGGATGGCGCGGCCCAGCAGCTTGATCTTCTTGCCTGCCTCGTCGGCGTAATCCACATCAGCAAGCGTGATTTTGGTAATGCCCTCGGTGGGAACCTGCTCGGGATAGACATGACGGCCAAAGGCGATGGCGGACAGAATGCAGATCTTACGGCAGGCATCATGGCCTTCGATATCGGCAGAAGGATCACGCTCGGCATAGCCGTTGTCCTGCGCTTCCTTCAGTGCCACCTCAAAGGGCAGACCGGCTTTGATCATACGGGTCAGAATGTAGTTGGTAGTGCCGTTGAGAATACCGTAGATCTCCTGCATCTCATTGGCGGCCAGACACTGGCTCAGAGGACGGATAATGGGAATACCGCCGCCCACGCTGGCTTCAAACAGGTAGCTGACCTTCTTCTCCTTGGCCATCTGGAGCAGATCGTAACCGCAGGTGGCCACCAGTTCCTTGTTGGAAGTCACCACACTCTTGCCGGCACGCAGAGCGCGCTCGGTGAACTCGCGGGCGATCTTGGCGCCGCCGATGGTCTCCACCACGATATCCACTTCGGGATCGTTTTCAATTTCGGCAAAGTCCTTGACGAACTTGTCTGCAAAGGGACTGTCAGGAAATTCCCGCACGTCCAGAATGTATTTCAGATTGATCAGATCGTTGGTGCGATGGGCAATGGGACCGCTGTTCTTGGTCAGAACTTCAGCCACACCCGAACCGACCACACCAAAACCCAAAATTGCTACGTTAACCATAAGTCACCTCTTCTATTGTATTGCCCGTTAACCGGCCAGAATTTCACATCGGATCACACCGGGCACCGAAGCCGTCCGGCCCAAAAGCTCTTCCAGAGAAAGGCGCAGGCCGGAAGTTTCTGCAGCAATGGTAGCCACCGCGCATTCATTCACGGGAAGCCCCTGATTGATGGTTAGAATATTCCCTCCTGTCTCGGCAAAAATATTGAGAAGCTGGGACAACACGCCCGGCTCATCCCGCAGGGAAAATTGAAACGTAACGATACGCCCGTTCTTCATGTCGTTGAACGGACGAACCGTGTCTTTGTATTTGTAGAAGGCACTGCGGCTGATCCCCACCATGTTTGCCGCCTGATTGACAGTGGCGGCCTCACCGGTTTCCAGCAAACCCTTGGCCTGAGTCACCTTCACAAAAATTTCAGGCAGTGCTTCTGCCTCCACAATGAAGTATTTCGGTGTCTTTTTCATGTTATGCGTCACCCTTCGCAATCGTCCTTGTGACAAAATCATTTGTTCGCGACTGAAGTTCATTTTAGCACAGTCCACACTTATTCGCAACCCAAATTGAGGTGCGAAAGCGCACAATTTTCAACCTCTCCGGCTAAATTTCTTGTTAAAATGGACAGGAGGTTCCATGAACACACAAAAACATCTGCGTTTCTTCCTTGGTTTGCTGTATACAGCGCTGGCACTCGGTGCGTTCATTCTTTTGCTCCCCGGTCTGCTGCCCTTTCTGCTGGGTTTGGGACTCGCCGGTGTTCTGGAACCAGCCGTGCGTATTTTGTGCATAAAACTTCGTTTTCACCGGGGATTGACCTCGGCAGTAATTCTCCTGTTTTTTACCGCGCTGATTGTCACCGGCGGCATCCTTTTACTGCGTCGGCTTTGGTTTGAACTGACCGCTTTGAGCGCGAAACTACCTGTTTGGATGGAATTGGTGCAAAACCTGAACCAACAGTTGGACGATCTGATCTACCGATGGACGGTAGCCGTCTCTCCGGAATTTCGTTCTGCACTGCAAGCCGCTCTGGCAAAGACAGCAGAGCAACTTACCTCCATTCTCTCCACATTTACCGCTTCTCTGCTGGAATTGGTTGCGGACGGTTTGTTTGCATTGCCTCGCGCCGTTCTGTTCCTGTTCACCGCACTGCTTTCCGGCTATTTCATTCTGGCTTGCAAACCGGACTTGACGGCATTTTTCCAACGGAAAATTCCTGATCGCTGGCTTCCGCACCTGAACAAAATCGTTCCACAGCTTAAGACCGCTGTGGGCGGCTGGCTGAAAGCGCAGGGCATTCTGATGGCAATCAACTTTTTGCTGCTGACTGCCGGTTTTCTGTTCATGAAAATCGACGCCGCCCTTTTGCTGGCTGCAGGTATCGCCCTTCTGGATGCGCTGCCCATATTCGGTACCGGCACGGTCCTTCTTCCATGGGCATTTTTCTGCATCCTGAACGGAGAGTTGCGGCGAGGATTCTCCCTCTCCGCACTGTATGCTGTACTCTGGCTGATTCGAAATATTCTGGAACCAAAACTGATTTCCAACCGGGCCGGTCTGCATCCTCTGGCCGCCCTGTTTGCCATGTATCTTGGTTTTTCCCTGTTCGGGGTAGCCGGAATGCTTTTAGCGCCACTGGTTGCCGTTCTGGCCGCCCAGTTGTATCAGAGCGGAATACTGAACTTCCGGAAACGATAAAGGGAGTGCCGCAAATTGCGGCGCTCCCTTTTCATTTGCTCCGTTCCGGATTCAAATCTTCCGATACAGCTTACCCATTTCCGAAGAGATTGGACCACCAGTCGCTGAACCAGTTACCCGAATCGTTTTCGGTATCGGACTCGGAATCGGGTCCCGGAGTAGGTTCGGGGAACGGCTCCGGTTCCACCGGCGGCTCATAGGGCGGCCAGGTAGCCGGATCATCAATGTTGAAATCCGGGAAATTGGGGTCACCCACCGGGGGCCAGGTCTCCGGCAGAGTCGGGTCAAAGATGGTCGGATCATAGGGCGGGGTGAGATGCACGTCGCAAAGGCCGCCGCCGTCCATGGTCAGCAGACTATTGTAAAGATAAACATCATCGCGAGGTGCCACCGTGTCATCCACATACAAACGGGTGTGATCCAGCAAACCGATGGTAACAACATTTTCTTCCGGGCAGTATTCGCCGGCCAGATGATATACACCGGAGGCCTTGCCGTCATACCGCGGAATTGCGGTGGACGCGGTACAAACATCCACAGGAATGTGCACGGTACAGTACTGGGTAGGCTGATCACCGTTGACAAAGGTTCCTGTCGTAACGCGACCGCCGCGGGGATCGGCCTCGCACCATTCGGTGGCGATCATACCGCTGTCCTTACAGTACTTCTGCTCCACAAGGTCTTCGGGTACCAGGAAACCGATATCCTCCAGTCCCTCATGCAGCGGACCCATGACCTGTTTCCACATGTCGGCAGCCAGATAGCTGTTGGACTGGATGCGTTCCATCTCATCATAGCCAACCCAAACAGCAGCGGTGTAATAGGGCGTGTATCCCACAAACCACTTATCATTGTTGGAGCTGGTGGTACCGGTCTTGCCGGCGACAGTCATACCCTCCAGCTGCGCCGATTTACCGGTGCCGTAGGGACTGACGACATTTTCCAGCAGAGTATTGATATAATACACGGTGCTTTCTTTCAGCACCACCTCGCCGGAGCCATCGTTGTCCAGCAAAACATGTCCGTCGGAATCCAACACCTGCAAGAAGGTGGTGGGTTTGCGGTAAATACCATTGTTGGCAAAGGTTCCGTAAGCCGCCGCCATCTCGTAGGTGGAAACACCTTCGGTCAGACCGCCCATGGACAAGGGGGCGCGGTCAATATCAGAGAAGACCTGACCGTTGCTTTCCTTGTAGGCCACCAGCGTTTTCAGGCCAAAGGTCTCGGTCAGATACTGGTAGGAAAGCTGGGGGGTAACCAGATTCTGAAGAATGTTCAGAGCAATGGTATTCACCGAGTCCTCCACCGCTTCGTAAACGGTGGTCAAACCCTTGTTGTAGCCGTAGGAGTTGTCGGGCCAGGGTTCATCGTCCGAGACGTCGATCTCCAGCGGAACGTCGTCAAACACAGTGTTGATGCCGATCAGTCCCATGTCGATTGCCGGAGCATAGACCGAAATGGGCTTGATGGACGAGCCCGGGGGACGCACCGTATCGGTGGCTCGGTTCCAGCCACGGCTTTCGGTCTTTTCCCCGATGCCACCCGCCATGGCCACCACGTAACCGGTGGAATTGTCCACAATGGTTATGGACGACTGGATGTCCTGTCCGCGCTTGGACTCCAGATCCGCCACCGGAATGCCGCTCATTTCCAGGGTGGATCGGTCACTGTACACGCTGTCCACATAGGCCTGAACCTCAGGATCGTAACAGGTAATGATCTTCAGACCGCCGCGGTAGAGCATGGCAGAGGCCGCCTCACGGCTGATGTTCAGCTCTTTCTCCAGCGCAGCCATGACATCGCTGATGACCTGGTCTTCATACCATGTGTAGGTCTCGATCTCGCGGGAGGTGCCGGAATCACGGTTCAGGTTCAGCGGCTCGGCAATGGCGGCCTCATACTCAGCCTCGGTGATAAATCCCTGCTCTGGATCGGCCATCAGTTCCAGAGTCAGATTCCGGCGGAACAGGTTGTTTTCGGGATAGCGGTAAGGATTATAAATTGAGGGGTTGTTGGTAATGGAAATCAGAGAAGCACATTCGGCCAGAGTCAGATCCTTCAGTTCCTTGCCGAAATAGTTCAGCGCCGCGGTGTACACGCCGTTACAGCGCTCTCCCAGATAAATATAGTTCAGATACCACTCCAGAATTTCTTCTTTGGAATGGGATTTTTCAAATTCAAGAGCAGTAAAGATCTCCAGAATCTTGCGCTGGACCGTCACATCGTCATACTTGGTCACATTTTTCAGCAGCTGCTGGGTAATGGTAGAGCCGCCCTGAATATCCTGACCGGTAAACATATAAACTACACCGGCAGCGGTACGCTTCCAGTCCACGCCCTGATGCTTGTAGAAACGCCGGTCCTCAATGGCGTTGGTGGCGTTGTTCAGGTTCTGCGGGATGTCCTCATACTCCACCCAGATGCGATCCCCGTCGCCGTAA